>NZ_JBFOAH010000056.1:0-20000 GCF_040812055.1 Paraburkholderia suaedae
GCGGGCGCAATGCTGACACAGACTGGAAAGGCAAGCGGCGCAGCAACGATACGCATGAGTCGGGCACGGATCCGGACGCACGTCTGTTCAAGAAGAGTAAAAAGAGTCCAGCCATCCTGTGCTACCACGGCCACATCCTGATGGAGAACCGCTCCGGACTGGTGGTCGGCGCTGTGGTCAGTTATGCGGATGGTTTCGCCGAGCGCGCCAGCGCCTTGCGACTGCTCGACCGCGTGCCAGGCGGCCATGCGAAGACCGTTGGTGCCGACAAGGCGTACGACACGCGCGACTTCGTGAGCGATTGCCGCGTTCGCAACGTGACGCCGCATGTCGCGCGCAACGATAAGCGCGCTGGCGGCAGCGCAATCGACGGTCGCACTTCGCGGCATGCGGGCTACCGCGTCAGCCAGATCATGCGCAAGCGTATCGAGGAACATTTCGGCTGGGGTAAAACGGTCGGCCGGATCCGGCAGACGGTCTATCGTGGCATCAAACGCGTCGACCAGCACTTCAAGCTGACGATGGTGGCGAGCAACCTGACCCGCATGGCGCGAATGCCAGCTGTGGTGCTGCAAGGAGCGACGCGATGAGCCGCCACGGAGTGGCGATGATGCAGCGCCGGCGCAGCAACCGGGTGCGTTGCCGGCAAAAAGCAGTCGGCGAACCCGCAATTCAGCAGCAAATCGCAGGCGCAAACCTCGTGAACACAGCTTCGGTCTTCATGACGGGGCGCTTTTCAACAGCCTGTTAGGGAAAAACGGGTCGAACAGACTGTTGATGGCAGGCCACGGCATCTCGCCCATCCAGTTGAACAGCGATGCGGGCAGTTTCTCGAGCAGCGAGGCCATGAGCTTCTGACCCTCTGCGATCGGGCCGTTGAACGCACCAATCAGAGCGCAGGCGCGCTTGTTCCAGTGCTCGTTAGGGAAGGGATCGACTGGAGGCACCGTTTTGAGGCCGACAAAGAGGCCAAGCTCTTCGGGGGCGTTTGGGATGAAGTCGCGGTACGTCGCCATAACTTGCCTGGCGTCCTTGGCGTCCCAGAAGATCGGACCGGCGAACACCATTTTGGCCTGTGGGCCTGAAATAGAAAGCTCGTGACCACACCGAAGTTACCGCCCCCACCGCGCACCGCCCAGAAGAGGTCAGCGTGCTTGTCCTTGCTGGCGGTGACGACAGAGCCGTCGGCCAGCACGACATCCACCTCGAGGAGATTGTCGACCGTGCGGCCGTGCTTGCGCGTGAGATAGCCGGTTCCTCCGCCCAAGGTCAGTCCTGCGACGCCCGTGCTGCCGACAATGCCGAGCGGTACGGCGAGGCCAAATGCGTAGGTCGCGTGATCCAGATCCGCTGCAGTGCAGCCTGGATCAACACGCACGGTGCGGCTCGCTGGGTCGACGCGCACGCTGCGCATCTGCGACAGGTCAATGACCAGCCCGCCGTCGCAACTGCCCAAACCGGGGCCGTTGTGTCCGCCTCCGCGGATTGCGAGAAGCAGCTTGTTATCGCGTGCGTAGTTGACCGCTGCTATGACATCGGCGGCGTCGGTACAGCGAGCGATCACCTTGGGCCGCTTATCAATCATGCCGTTGTACAGCGCTCGCGCCTCGTCGTAGTCCTTGTCCGACGGAACGATCAGCCTTCCGCGAAATCCCTGAATCGCAAACTCGTCCATTACGCTGCCTCCTCGAAGAGTTGATCCATCGCGCGCGCACGCGCGACGACGCGCTGCCGTACCCAGAAGCCTCGCGCCGAACGGTCGACAAGAACAATATCGGGCGCGTAGAATCCATCGGCATCCACGTACCTATCTGGTCGCCGTTCCGAGCCTTAGCCTCATACCTTACTTGACGAAAGCATAGGGCGCCGACGCAATGCCGAAAAGAACTTCCGATTGGCGACAGCGACAGCGACAGCGACAGCGACAGCAAGACGAGCGAGCAACCTTCAGAAAGCTCAAGGCTGGACACATTGACCTTGGGGCACCTCCTGGTGAGCTGGCGCTGCTTGGGAAAACGGGGAAAATGGCTTGGGGACCTGCCGTGATCGGCCTTTGATTGCGCCAAATGATTCGGGCGCGACTGCGCCTCTTGTCACCTAAAACGAAATAGGATGAAATGTTTTCGAAATATAGGCGCGTACGAGAAACGCCTTCGAGGATTGCGGACTGCGTGCAAGTGTCCTGGGCAAGTTGCGACACCGCGAGGACCATGGTTGTGGACGAGGGTATAGGTGACGATGGGCAAGTCGAAGGCTGACTGGAAGCAGTGCTCCAGCAACTTGCCGCGAGGGTGCCGCGACGCACCGGACCGTCCAGCACCGCGAGCTCCGGCAGCCAAAGAACCGCGATGGAGTAGAGTGAGACGACGCGCCTTGGTGGCGTGGTGGCTCGACAAGAGATCACGCGATGACCGACGATCTGACGAGATGGCTGGTGCAGGTTGGGCTCGGTGAGCACGCCACGACGTTCGCCTCGCAAGGGATCGACTGGGATGTGCTTGGCGACCTCTCGGAACAGGACTTAAAAGAGCTTGGTCTTCCTCTGGGCGACCGCAAGCGGCTGCTGAAAGCGCTTGCGGCGCTGACCGGCGCTCGGACTCCATCGCGCGAACGCGAACCAGAGCGCCAGGAGCAGCACGGGTCGTCTGGGAGCGGAGCCCTCGAGGCTGAGAGGCGACAGCTCACCGTGATGTTCCTGGACCTGATCGACTCGACGCCGCTAGCAGAGCGGTTCGATCCCGAGGACATGCGACGCTTGCTCAGGGTCTTTCACCAAGCCTGCGCAAGCGCGATCGAAGCCCATGAGGGCCATATCGCGCAATATATCGGTGACGGAGTACTCGTCTATTTCGGCTACCCTCACGCGCATGAAGACGATGCCGTGCGCGCGGTACTCGCTGGCCTCGCCGTCATCTCAGCTCTTCGTCGGGCTAATGAACATTTAGAAGCCGAGGAAGGCGTGCGTCTGCAGGTGCGTGTCGGGATCGAGACCGGTCTGGTCGTCGCCGGCGAAATCGGCGCCGGATCCTCGCTGGATCGGCAGGCAGTCGTCGGGGAAACTCCAATCGTCGCTGCAAGGCTGCAATCTGTGGCTCCGCCCGACGCGATCGTCGTCGGCCCAGCCACCGAGCGGTTGATTCAGGGATCGTTTTTGCTTGAAAACCTCGGCAGGCGCGCGTTGAAGGGTCTCTCCGGTCCTGTCCAGGTCCATCGCGTGCTGGCGCAGACAGACGCTGTAGACCGCTTCGAAATCAGGGCGGGCCGCGGGATGACGCCGCTCATCGGCCGAACGGCCGAACTCGACATGCTTCGGCAGCGCTGGAAGCAGAGCGCAGACGGCGAAATGCGCTGCGTGCTGCTGACCGGCGAGCCGGGGATCGGAAAATCTCGCCTGCTGCGGGCTTTCCGCGACAGCATCAGCTGCGGACGCGCACGAGGTCGTTTCGTTCCACTGTTCCTCGTACTATCGCGACAGCCCGTTCTGGCCGGTGATACAACGGCTGCAACGCGCCTTTGACCTGGACCCCAAGGCGCTCACCGCTTCCGATGTCGAACGGCTGGAGGCCGGGCTCGGCGCGCTCGGTGTGGATATTGAGGAGACGATCCTCGTGCTCACGACCTTGCTGGGGATTCCGACGGCCGAACGGTATCCGGCGATCGACGCTTCCTCCCCTTCCTTTAAACGGCGAACCCTCGATGTGCTCGTCGCGATGATCGAAAAGAAGACGGACCTTCAGCCGGTTCTGGTAGTCGTGGAAGACGTGCATTGGATCGATCCGTCGTCGCTGGAGTTCGTGCGGCTGATGCTGGAGCAACTGGTGGCGGCCCGGCTGCTGGTGCTGCTCACCGCGCGGCCCGAATTCAGGCCGGAATGGACGTACCCTCATCTCGTGCAGCTCGATCTCGATCGGCTCTCGCGACGGGACTGCATCGCGATGATTCAACGGCTGACCGATGGCAAGCCGCTTCCACGGCTGGTGCTGGATCAGATCGTCGCGAAGACGGACGGCGTGCCGCTTTTCGTCGAGGAACTGACGAAGACCGTGCTCCAGGGCGACCTGTTGCACGATGCCGGCAGAAGCTACGAATTGAAAGGGGCGCCAGGGGCGATTGCGATTCCAAACACGCTGCAGGGCTCGCTGCTGTCGCGCCTCGATCGTCTGGAGCCGGGTGTGAAGGAGACCGCCCAGATTGCGGCGACAGTCGGGCGGGAATTCGGCCGGAGGCTCCTCGCCCTGATCACCTCCAAGCCCGAAAACGAACTGCAGGAAACCCTCGATCGCCTGACTGCGGCAGAAATCATTCTGCCGGCTCCAGGTGCGCCAGAGGACGGGGGAGCATATCTGTTCCGTCACGCGCTGATCCAGGAAATTGCATACCAATCCCTGTTGCTTGCGCGCCGCCGCCACTACCATGGCCTGATTGCCGCTGCTCTCGAGCAACACTACCCCGAAATAGTCGAGCGGCAGCCGGAACTGATCGCCCAGAATCTGGCTGCCGCCGACCTGCCGGATCGCGCGCTCAGCTATTGGCAGCGTGCGGGCGAACGGGCGCTTGCGCGCGCAGCCTACGAAGAGGCCATCGCCGATGCGCAGCGCGGGCTTCAACTGGCAGAAGATCTCTTGCTCGGCGAGCACGATCGGGCTATCCGTACGTTGCCTCTGCTTCTGATACGCGGCGGAGCGGAGCACAGACTGGGTCGCCGGGATGCGAGTGAAACCTTTCTGCAGGCCGCCCAGATTGCTCGGGTAGAGAAGCTATCGTCGTATTTCGCGCAGGCGGCGTTGGCGTACGACAACACGGAGATGTTTCTCGGAGGCTCCGGAGAGGCATCGATTGCCTTGCTGGAAGAGGCGCTCGCTTCGACCGGCACCGAGGAAACCGTTGAGCGTTCTCGCCTGTTGAGCCGACTGGTCCGCACCCTTCACATGACCGGTGCATTCCGACGAAGAGGCGAAATGGCTCGCCAGTCTGTCGCTCTCGCGAGACGCCTGGAAGATCGACAAAGCCTGTTCGACGTCTTGCTGTGCGAGGTGATGCATGTCGGCGCCCGCCGTTTACCGGCGGCAAAATTCCCGGAGCGTCGAAGCGTGCTGGAGGAGCTCCGCCAGATCGCCGAGGATCTCGGTGATGACCATTCCATCAGTCACGCTTGCGCTCGAAGCGTCACCGGCTACCTCGAGATCGGAGACGTTCAAGGCTTCGAGAACGCCCTGGAAAGGCATCAGGAAGTTGCCACGCGTGGGCAACAATTCATGGACAAGTGGTGTGTGACCTGTACACGGGCGATGCAGGCCATCCTCGTCGGTGACTTCGCGCTGGCGGAGCGCAAGGCGGAAGAATCGTTGGCGCTGGCGGAGAGCGTCGACGCGAAATTCGCGGCGGGCGTCTACGGCATGCAGATGTTCACGATACGCCGGGAACAAAGCCGGCTTGCTGAGGTCGCGCCGCTGCTCAAACGGTTTGTCGACGAGCATCCCGAGAACGCGACCTGGCGGCCAGGCCTGATGTTGATCGCCAGCGATCTCGGCTTCGAGGCGCAAGCCCGCCGCAATCTCGATGTGCTGGCGGAATCCGAATCGTGCATTCCCATGGACAGCAGGCGGCTCATTACCTTGACTTACCTTGCGGAAGTCGCTGCCCGGCTGCGCGAAATCGGGCACGCCGAGCGCGTCTACGCGTTTCTTCTGCCTTTCCGGGATCAGGTCGTAACCGTTCCTGTCTTCACCCTGTGCTGCGGATCGGCGGCACGGTACCTTGGCATGCTCGCCGGCGCCCTTGGCGAATGGTCTGCTGCCGAAGAGCATTTCGAATACGCATTGCGTATGGATGAGCGTTTGCGGGCGTGGCCCTGGTTGGCGCATAGTCGGCACGAATTCGCTGTCATGCTGTCGGCACGCAATCGCAAGGATGACCGCGCCCGGGCGGCAGACCTGCTCGCCACCGCGGCTGCGACGGCTAGAGAATTAAAGATGTTTGCGCTTCTGGAGCGTATCGGCGGCGCCGCGAGCAACTCGGGCCCTGGGAATTAGCACAGGGGTATTACAACTGATAGTGCACAGCCGAAAGTCCGGCAAGCAAGCACGACTACCGGAGAACACCATGCCGCGTTTCCTGATTGAACGAAACTTCGCCGAGCAGATCGACCTTACTGGCGATTCCGCACAACTGCTCAAACAGATTAACGACGAAGAAGGCGTTAAATGGCTTTTCTCCTTTCTCAGCGCAGACAAGAAGAAAACCTATTGCCTGTACGAGGCACCCGACGGCGAAGCCATCCGCGCTGCCGCACGTCGTATGAATATGCCGGCCGATGTGATTGTCGAAGTCAGTGATTTGCGGCCGGAAATGTTTAACTAACGGCGGCAACCTGTCCGCGCACCCGCAGATTTGGGACGCTTCAGGAAACGGACAATTGAGCCAATTTCCGGCTCAGCGAGTTTCGCGGAGGCCCAGACTGCAGTCTCGCGAAGGTTCGCTTTGTCCGCGCAGTTGCCGGCCGACACGGCTGCAGAAAGGACTGTTGCACTGTGGAGAGCTGCCGTTGAGGTCGCGTCGGGTAGAAGTGTAGAAGTGGGTCGAAGCGAGCCGACCGTATCAGGCAGCTACCGTTAAGGTTTATTCGACCGTTAAGGTTTATTCGATGCCTGCCATCGGCTGCAGGAATGTGCATGCCTCCGCGCATGTCGGCAGGCGTCGAATAAACCCGATGGAGGAAACCGCGGAGTGCCCCAATGCGGTTGGAGGCTTCGCGGCTATGGCGATTGATAGGCCGGGATGGTCAGTGGTGCCGGATGCGGCGCGGCCAGGCGGCATGCTTGATGCGCTCTGGCGCAGTGATGAGGCGGTGCAGTGGCGCAATTGTGGTGGCGAAGCGGACGTGCGAGGGACTGCGCGAAGCGACACGCGCAAACGTCCGCTCGTGGGCCGCGTTGCCGCAGAGCCGACGTTCGACAGGCAGATCGAGCAACTGTTGCGCTCATGTCTGACGCCGGCGCATCGGCGGTGCGCGGATCGGGGCGCTGCGCGCGAGGATGTCAACGACGATCATCGGGGCCCCACAGTGCCGGCAGATGAAGACGGGCCGGCTTTCGATGATGGCGTCGTCCGGTGACGGGCTGATCTCGGGTGCGATGTGCAGCAGATCGCGCACCCTTGCGAGACTGGCGTGGCGCACCGGGTTGGCGAGCAGTCCGTAGTGACGGATCCGCTGGAAACCAGCGGGCAGCACATGGAGCAGGAAGCGGCGCATGAATTCGCCGGTCTCGAGCGTCATGGTCTTGTAGCGGGTGCGTCCCTTCGCACGGTAGTCCTTCCAGCGGAACGTCACGCCACGCTCATCGAAGGCAACCAGGCGCTGGTTTGCGATGGCGACGCGGTGCGTGTAGCGTGAGAGGTACTCGAGCACCGCCTTCGGTCCGGCGAACGGGCGCTTGGCGTAGACCACCCATTCGCAGGTACGTAGCGGCGCAAGCCAGCGGGCAAAGGTGGCGGGATCAGCGAGCCCGGTGTACTCGCCGAAGAACTGCAGATCGCCATGGTGGTGAACCGACTGGAGTGCCTCGAGGAAGCGGCGCCGGAACAGGCGTGACAGGACACGCACGGGCAGGAAGAAGCCGGGGCGGCACGCAATCCATCGCTCGCCATCGGGCGAGAGTCCGCCGCCGGGCACGATGCCATGCACGTGCGGGTGATGTGTGAGCGCCGAGCCCCAGGTGTGCAGTACGAGCGTGGCCCCAATCCGGGCGCCGAGGTGCCTGGGATCCCCGGCGATCGTGCGCAGCGTGTCGGCGGCGATGTCGAGCAGCAGGCCGTAGATGATCCGTTTGTTGTACCAGGCGATCGCACTGACGGGCGCGGGCAGCGTGAAGACGACGTGGAAGTACTCGACGGGTAGCAGATCGGCCTGGCGTGCCTCCAGCCAGCGGTGTGCGGCGCTGGCCTGGCACTTCGGGCAATGCCGGTCCCGACACGAGTTGAAGGACACCTCTGTCCTTGCGCAGCCTGAACAGCGCAGCACATGTCCGCCCAGTGCCGCCGTGCGGCACCGTTCGATGGCCGACATGACCTTCAGCTGCCCCAGGCTCAGGTGTGTCGTGGCTCGCCACGCTGGCCCGTGGCTGCGGAAGATGTCTGCAACCTCCAGCATGAGATGCTGCAGGGTATGGGCTTATCCAGGAGGCAGACGGTCCAGCGGGCTGGTGACCTCATGCAGCAGGTCGGTGGCCACCTGGACGTAGAGCGCGGTGTTCTCGAGCTTCGCATGGCCGAGCAGTACCTGGAGCACGCGGATGTCCACTTTCTGTTCAAGGGGGTGTGTCGCAAAACTGTGCCTCAAGGTATGCATGGATACGCGCTTGTCGATGTGTGCGGCCTCCGCGGCGGCATGGATGGCGCGGTTCAACTGTCGCGTGCTGAGCGCGTCGACGGGATCGAGCCCGGGAAAGAGCCACCCACCATCAAGCATCCTGCCTTGAGCCCGGGCTACGTGCCACCAGACGCGCAGGCGCTCAAGCAGCACCGGCGAGAGCATGGCGTAGCGGTCGCGGCGGCCCTTGCCCTGCTCGATACGCAGTGTCATGCGTTCGCTGTCGACGTCGGTGACCTTCAGCGCCACCACTTCGCTCGCGCGCAGCCCGGCACCGTAGGCGACCGACAGCGCAGTCTGGTGCTTGAGGTTGCCGGCTGCCTCGATGAGTCGCCGCACTTCGTCGGGACTGAGCACGACGGGCAATATGCGGGGCACGCGCACCGGTTGCATCCTGACCATCAGCTCGGGCCGGTCGAGCGTCACCGTGAAGAAGAACTTCAGGCCGGTGATCGCGTGGTTCAGCGACACGGCCGATGTGCCGTGATCGACCAGATAGAGCTGGTAGCGCCGCAGGTCCTCGACGGTGGCCGTATCAGGTGAGCGCCCGAGAAACCGGGCGAACTCACGCACGATGTGCAGATAGATGTCCTGCGTCTTGGGGGCTATTTGGCGCATGCGCATGTCGTCGATCATGCGCTGGCGCAATGGACTCACGTTTGCCGGTAAGGAGGTCATGATTCGGCTCCTGCTGAAGAACGAGGCGGATTGCCTCATTCACCAACATAAGCCGCGTGACCGGCCTCTCCCTGACCTCCAGCGTCAGACCGTAGCTCCTACCGCGCGAGCGGTTTAGTCCACCGTTAAGGTTTATTCGATGCCTGCCATCGGCTGCAGGAATGTGCATGCCTCCGCGCATGTCGGCAGGCGTCGAATAAACCCGATGGAGGAAACCGCGGAGTGCCCCAATGCGGTTGGAGGCTTCGCGGCTATGGCGATTGATAGGCCGGGATGGTCAGTGGTGCCGGATGCGGCGCGGCCAGGCGGCATGCTTGATGCGCTCTGGCGCAGTGATGAGGCGGTGCAGTGGCGCAATTGTGGTGGCGAAGCGGACGTGCGAGGGACTGCGCGAAGCGACACGCGCAAACGTCCGCTCGTGGGCCGCGTTGCCGCAGAGCCGACGTTCGACAGGCAGATCGAGCAACTGTTGCGCTCATGTCTGACGCCGGCGCATCGGCGGTGCGCGGATCGGGGCGCTGCGCGCGAGGATGTCAACGACGATCATCGGGGCCCCACAGTGCCGGCAGATGAAGACGGGCCGGCTTTCGATGATGGCGTCGTCCGGTGACGGGCTGATCTCGGGTGCGATGTGCAGCAGATCGCGCACCCTTGCGAGACTGGCGTGGCGCACCGGGTTGGCGAGCAGTCCGTAGTGACGGATCCGCTGGAAACCAGCGGGCAGCACATGGAGCAGGAAGCGGCGCATGAATTCGCCGGTCTCGAGCGTCATGGTCTTGTAGCGGGTGCGTCCCTTCGCACGGTAGTCCTTCCAGCGGAACGTCACGCCACGCTCATCGAAGGCAACCAGGCGCTGGTTTGCGATGGCGACGCGGTGCGTGTAGCGTGAGAGGTACTCGAGCACCGCCTTCGGTCCGGCGAACGGGCGCTTGGCGTAGACCACCCATTCGCAGGTACGTAGCGGCGCAAGCCAGCGGGCAAAGGTGGCGGGATCAGCGAGCCCGGTGTACTCGCCGAAGAACTGCAGATCGCCATGGTGGTGAACCGACTGGAGTGCCTCGAGGAAGCGGCGCCGGAACAGGCGTGACAGGACACGCACGGGCAGGAAGAAGCCGGGGCGGCACGCAATCCATCGCTCGCCATCGGGCGAGAGTCCGCCGCCGGGCACGATGCCATGCACGTGCGGGTGATGTGTGAGCGCCGAGCCCCAGGTGTGCAGTACGAGCGTGGCCCCAATCCGGGCGCCGAGGTGCCTGGGATCCCCGGCGATCGTGCGCAGCGTGTCGGCGGCGATGTCGAGCAGCAGGCCGTAGATGATCCGTTTGTTGTACCAGGCGATCGCACTGACGGGCGCGGGCAGCGTGAAGACGACGTGGAAGTACTCGACGGGTAGCAGATCGGCCTGGCGTGCCTCCAGCCAGCGGTGTGCGGCGCTGGCCTGGCACTTCGGGCAATGCCGGTCCCGACACGAGTTGAAGGACACCTCTGTCCTTGCGCAGCCTGAACAGCGCAGCACATGTCCGCCCAGTGCCGCCGTGCGGCACCGTTCGATGGCCGACATGACCTTCAGCTGCCCCAGGCTCAGGTGTGTCGTGGCTCGCCACGCTGGCCCGTGGCTGCGGAAGATGTCTGCAACCTCCAGCATGAGATGCTGCAGGGTATGGGCTTATCCAGGAGGCAGACGGTCCAGCGGGCTGGTGACCTCATGCAGCAGGTCGGTGGCCACCTGGACGTAGAGCGCGGTGTTCTCGAGCTTCGCATGGCCGAGCAGTACCTGGAGCACGCGGATGTCCACTTTCTGTTCAAGGGGGTGTGTCGCAAAACTGTGCCTCAAGGTATGCATGGATACGCGCTTGTCGATGTGTGCGGCCTCCGCGGCGGCATGGATGGCGCGGTTCAACTGTCGCGTGCTGAGCGCGTCGACGGGATCGAGCCCGGGAAAGAGCCACCCACCATCAAGCATCCTGCCTTGAGCCCGGGCTACGTGCCACCAGACGCGCAGGCGCTCAAGCAGCACCGGCGAGAGCATGGCGTAGCGGTCGCGGCGGCCCTTGCCCTGCTCGATACGCAGTGTCATGCGTTCGCTGTCGACGTCGGTGACCTTCAGCGCCACCACTTCGCTCGCGCGCAGCCCGGCACCGTAGGCGACCGACAGCGCAGTCTGGTGCTTGAGGTTGCCGGCTGCCTCGATGAGTCGCCGCACTTCGTCGGGACTGAGCACGACGGGCAATATGCGGGGCACGCGCACCGGTTGCATCCTGACCATCAGCTCGGGCCGGTCGAGCGTCACCGTGAAGAAGAACTTCAGGCCGGTGATCGCGTGGTTCAGCGACACGGCCGATGTGCCGTGATCGACCAGATAGAGCTGGTAGCGCCGCAGGTCCTCGACGGTGGCCGTATCAGGTGAGCGCCCGAGAAACCGGGCGAACTCACGCACGATGTGCAGATAGATGTCCTGCGTCTTGGGGGCTATTTGGCGCATGCGCATGTCGTCGATCATGCGCTGGCGCAATGGACTCACGTTTGCCGGTAAGGAGGTCATGATTCGGCTCCTGCTGAAGAACGAGGCGGATTGCCTCATTCACCAACATAAGCCGCGTGACCGGCCTCTCCCTGACCTCCAGCGTCAGACCGTAGCTCCTACCGCGCGAGCGGTTTAGTCCGTCGGCCATCAAGGGTCATTCGTCCTTCGGCCATCAAGGGTCATTCGTCCGTCGTGTTACCCGGACGTTCAGATGGCGGCTCCGCCCCATCAAACGGCCATTCGAATGCTGGAGGTGAAGGTTGCTTCATAGAGCACCACTCCAGTCAGCCGAGCGTGCCGATAATTGGCGGATCTTGAACCGGTCCAGGAAAAATCGAACAGGCGGTGGCCTTGACGGTTGTTCGACGCCTGCCGGCACGCGGCGCAGCATGTTCTCAGTCATGGCGACCACGGCGGGCATCCAAGAACCCTCAGCGAGCCAGGACAGTCGTGCAGGCGTCAACGAGAGAAGCGCAGTTCAAAGCCAGGTGCCGCCCTGGCGTTCGGTCGGCTCCTGCGCAAGGGCGTCGAAATCGTGAATCCAGTCCAGATGATGCAGCAGGCTGTCGCGTCCGCGAAGGCGGGCGTTGCGCGCCTGCGCCTCGGGTCCGTCCGGCAGATGCAACACGTCAGCCGTCGAGATCGAGGCGTATTGCACCTTGCGCGTGCGGCCCCGGCGCAACCGCTCGTAGGCCTCCTGCGCCTCGCGCCAGCGACCCGGGCCCGCCTTGGCCAGCTGCGCGGCCAGCACCACGGCATCTTCGATCGACTGATTGGCGCCCTGGCCATGGTGCGGCACGAGCGCATGCGCGGCATCGCCGATGAGCGTCACGCGGCCCTTGCTCCAGCGCCCGAGCGGGGGACGATGGAACAAGCCCCAGCGCTGGCTGATCGGCACCGCCATGATCATCTGCACCACGGCCGGATGCCAGTCCTTGAACAGGCGCAACTGCTCACCCTCGCTCGCCGGCGTGACCCAGTCGCGCGACGGCCACGGCGAAGGATGGCGCTCCACGAGCAGAAAGTTCTGGTCGCCTTTGCCGCCGATCGGATAGTGAAGCAGATGGCCCTGTGGTCCGACCCAGAACTGAATGGCCTCGGGATCGGGCAGCAGATCCATGCGTCCAGCCGGCACCACGCCGCGAAAACCTGAGCAGCCCGAATACAGGGCGTCGTCGTAGCCGAGCATCCAGCGCCGCGTGATCGAGCGCGCCCCGTCCGCGCCGATCACCAGATCGGCGTCGATGTGCCGACCGTTGGCGAAACTCAGCCTCACACGATCCGGGTGCTGCACGAGATCGGTCAACCGATGGCTGAGATTGATGCGCTCGAGGCCGACCGCGTTCGACAGCACGGCCTGCAGGTCCGCGCGGTGTACGCCCCAATAGGAGCCTCCGAACTGCTGGCGATAGCTCGGTTCTCCACGATGCTGTCCAATCACTTCGCCGCTGCGCCCGTCCCGATAGATCAACGCGGGTATTTCAGCGCACACCGCGTCGAAAGCTGCATGCAATCCCATGCGGTCGTAAAACCGCGTCGCATTCGCCGACAGCGCGACTGCCGCTCCGACCTCGCGAAGCTCGTCGGTCTGCTCGTAGAGCTGCGCGTCGATGCCATGTTCTCGCAGTGCGAGCGCGAGCGTGAGGCCGCCGATGCCAGCACCGATTATTGCGATCTTAAAATCCAGCTGTTCCATGGGGTGTCTCCTGTATTCAGACTGTGTGTTTGAGTCGGCACGGCACGGCTACTTTGCTGAAGTCGGATGTGTGCGCCGTGTCTGAATTCTCGGCACTCGTCGTCCATTCCACAATAAAATGGGATGAATCTGCATCATCACTGAAATCAATGAGCCCGGGATATCCGCGTCATGAATCTGAGTGAAGTTGATCTCAATTTGCTGCTGCTTTTCCAGCGGTTGATGCAGGAGCGGCGAGTATCGACCGTGGCCGAGCAGATGAACATGAGTCAGCCCGGCGTTAGCAATGCCCTCGCCAAACTGCGTCGACGGCTCGGTGACCCGCTGTTCGTGCGTGGGCCTGGCGGAGTAGTGCCCACGCCGTTCGCGTTGCGCCTGGCAGAGCCGGTTTCTCAGGCGCTCGCGATCCTGCACGCCGCGCTCAATCCTGAGACCGGTTTCGATCCGCTGCGTGTCACGCGCACGATAACGATCGGCATGACCGATATCGGCGAGGTCGTCTTTCTGCCCGCGCTTGTCGAACGACTGTCGCGCGAGGCGCCGGGCCTCGCGCTCAATACCGTTCGCGACACGAGCGTCAATCTGAGCAGCGAGATGGCTGAGGGCCGGGTCGATCTCGCCATCGGCCTGCTGCCGCAGCTCAAGGGCGGCTTCTATCAGCGCCGCCTGTTCGACCAGCGGTATGTCTGCCTGTTCAGGCGCGGCCATGCGCTCGAAGATGCGCCGCTCACGCTCGCTGCCTGGCGTGAAGCCGAGCATCTGGTGGTGGTGTCCGCCGGCACCGGACACGGTCAAGTGGACGATTGGCTGAAACGGCGAGGCGTGCAGCGCCGGGTGCGATTGACGGTGCCGCACTTCATGAGCGTCGGCTACATCCTGCAACGTACCGATCTGATTGCCACGGTGCCGGAGCGACTGGCCTTGCAGCTGGCAACGCCGTTCTCACTGAGCCTGCGCGCATTGCCCTTGACGTTGCCCGCCGCGCCGATCCATTTGCTCTGGCACGCGCGAGTCCACCAAGACGAAGGCAATCGCTGGCTGCGCGGGGTGGTGATCGACCTGTTCGCGGACTCGGCGATGCAAACGCGCAGGACGAAGTCCGTGCAAAAAAGCTCGTAGTTCGAAACAAGACATCGGCTTGAGCGGGCCGATCGATGCGGTCAAGCGAGCAACTGGATCTGGCGCCATAAACTGCCACTCACAGACGTCGTCGGTCGGACTTTCCGGAGTCGGCTCCGCCCCGCGAGCGGCCGTTGGCGGCGCGCCGACCCGACCGTCAGTTGCGGGTCGAACCGAGACAGTTGACGGAGGGCTAATCGCGTGCGGCGAACGCCCGACTCATCTTGCGAGCCCGTTTGACCTCGTCACAGTGCAGCTAGAGCTAGAGCGAAGTTGCGACGATAAAAGAATGGCGTAGGTCCTCGCGTTACGCTGCCTACTACCTTGCTTGTGTGCCGTTCGTGAAGTAGATTTTTCTTATGAGGTCCGTCAGACGGGAGGGACTGCCGTGGAACTGAGCGTGGAACGTGTCGATGTTTGGGCGGCTACCATCGACGACAAGCCGGGCGGCCTTGCGAAGGTATTAAGCGTCTTGCGGGATGCTGGTGTCGACTTGCAGTTCGTCGTGGCACGTCGCACGCCGGAGACATCGGGTAAGGGAGTCGTATTTGTTGCTCCGCTCGAGGGAGACAGCGCGATCCGTGCCGCCACACAGGTCGGGTTCAGCATTACCCCGAGCCTGCACTCTGTCCGTGTAATGGGTCTGGACCAACTGGGCATCATCGCACAATTGACCCAGGTGTTGGCGGACGAAGGGATCAACCTCCGCGGCGTCTCGGCCGCTGTACTTGGCACGCAGTTCATCGCTTATCTCGCGGTCGACTCGTTGGGCGATGCCGAAAAGGCGATTGACATTCTACAAAGGGCCTGAAGCACCCCTACCCGACTGTGAACCGGCTTGGTCCTTCCTGGCGACGCAAGTGGGCCACTCTGCCTGACACGACTGCCGTAGACCATTTCAACTCCGTTGCGAAGGCGAGCGGCCATTTGAATGGCGAACGAAGCGCCGGGCAGGGCGGCGAATTCCGACGCCGGGGGAGGTCGAACGTGATGAAGACACCGACGACCAGAAGGCGGGTACTTTGGGCGCTCTCGCTCTGCATTATTGTGACGTGCACGGCCGTTGGCGGGGCATTGCTGTTCGAGCTGTCGGTGATCGACGATGCCGTGAGCGATTTCCGCCGGGACGAGGCAATAGCGCAAGCCGGCATCGCGCATGGCGAGCCGGCTACGCTCGAGGAGCGCTTCAATCCGCCCTATCTGAAGCAGTACGGGTTGGACCGCAACCTGTACAAGGACATTCACGGAACCTTTTCGCCGACAGGTGCTGACTGGCGGCAATGGGGGTTGCGAACCAAGGTCGCAGCCACTGTGATGTGGCTGGGTCACGATCCATCGGGAACCTGGTGGACCTTCGCTCAAATCAAGTGCTTTGACCGGTTTCCTCAAGCTCACGCCGACAGCGAGCCGATCGTCGAGGTGGCCGACGCTTGCCTCGGTGAACCGCATTGATCGACGCACAGCCGGTCTAAGCGGTGCCGCTTTCGCTGCTTGCGCGCTATTCCCACAGGCGCGAGTCTCTTGTGCGCGAAACAACTGCCCCGACCAAACCACGAACGCCCCCGACCAAACCACGACCTTACGGCAACCATGGATACATCGGAGTGCGCGGCTTCGTAATTTTCAGGTCAAGCTTCTATCGGTCAATCACTTCCGGGTTCGGCCATGAACGGTCATCCGCCCGTACTGTTTAACAGACGTTTAGACGTCGGTTATGCGACCGCAAGCGGCCATTGGCCTGCGAAACGAACACCTATCTTCGATTGCCATATTTTCCGTCGTCGCCAGATCACTTCGAAACAAACAGTGGGAAACACATTCCTTCTCCTTGACGCATTGACGCAATTTGGCGTCAGATTTTGTGAGTACGCACCAAGTCCCGCCAGGCAACTGGGCACAAAAGTCCGACAAGAAGGCGGACAACGGAAGGCGGACAACGCTGAGATTATCAGCCTGTCGCAGTGACGCGAACTGCTAATCTTCAGATGCTGCGACTCACGCGTTTCCGGTCGGCTCTGCGGGTCTTTGGCAGCCGTTCCGCGTCCACGCGGAAAGGGGGATGTATGACACGTCCAGGACTATATCGGCCCGCGCGCCGCGCGCTGCGTCGACAGCAGTCGCGCGGGCGCATCTGGCTCGCCATTGGCATCTCGCTGACTGGACTGTCCCTGACACCCTTGGCGTTCGCGGCGGGCGTTCTCCCGCAAGGCGGTCACTACGTTGCCGGCGCGGGAACCATCGCTGGCCAGGGCAACGCGCTCATCGTCACGCAGCCCGGCTCGACTCGCGGCGTGATCGACTGGAACCGATTCTCTATCGGCAAGGGAAATACCGTCACTTTCGACAACGGTTCGGGCGCAACGCTCAATCGGGTGACGGGCGGCTCGCCTTCGGCGATTCTCGGCAGCCTGAACGCGACGGGCAGTGTCTATGTGATCAACCCGCAAGGCGTCCTGGTGGGGCCGACTGGCGTTATCAGCACAGGCGGACGTTTTGTTGCCGCAACGCTCGACATACCGAATTGCGCATTCATGACTGGCGGGACCCTCACGCTCGCCGGGTCATCGAACGCAAAGGTGGTAAACCTCGGCAAGATCAGCTCCAGTGGCGGCGATGTCTTCCTCATCGCACACGATGCCGTGGTGAACGCAGGCTCCGTGAGTGCACCGAACGGCACGGCCGAATACGCCGCGGGACAGCAAGTGGTGTTGTACGAATCGTCGAACAGCAGGCAGGTGTTCGTGCAGATCGCCAGCCACGGCAATGTGATCGATCGCGGCATCACGCAGGCCGCGCAGATCAATCTCGAAGCCGTCGACGGCAACATTTACGCGGTGGCCGGAAGCGGCTCGCGTATCCGCGCGACGGGCACCGCGACGCGCGACGGCCATATCTGGCTGGTCGCCGATTACGGCAACGTGACGCAGAACGGCACGCTGACGGCGACGAATGCGAACGGCAGCGATGGCACCGTCGATACGCTCGCGAACACGCTCACACTCGGCGACAGCGCATCGGTGAAGGCTGGACAGTGGAATGTGTCGACGCCGAACTTCACGATCGACAGCGCGACCGCGGGCGCCTTCACGCGCAGCCTGAACGCGGGCACATCCGTCGATGCGACCGCGACGGGCACGAACGGCGCAAGCGGCGACACGAACGTTGTGTCGAACATCGACTGGCAAGGGTCCGCGTCGCTCGCGCTCGTGGCGTTCCGTCACGTCGCCATCGGCCTTCAGACGACGATCCGCAATACGGGCAGCGGCAATCTGAGCCTGCGCGCGGACGCGGCGGGCATCGACAACGCGGGCAGCACGTCGAACAAGGGCACGATCGACTGGTCGCGCAGCACGGGGGCGGTCAGCTCGTACTTCGACATGAACGGCGTCAACAGCCCCGGCGTCGTGATGCAGAACCCGACCTTTTCGCCGTCGGCGTTTGGCGGCCCTGTGAGCCAGTACACGGCCTACAAGCTCGTGAATTCTCTAACCGATCTGAACAGCATCAACGCCGACCTCGCAGGCAACTACGCGCTCGGTAGAGACGTGAAAGCCGCGCCGCCGCCAGGATTGTTCAATACGTCGATCGGCGGCATCGCGGCTAACGGATTTTCATTTAGCTACTTCACGGGTCAGTTCGATGGGCTCGGACACACGATATCGGGTCTGTCTTTTTACGCGTCCGACGCCAGTCCGTCGCCACCGGGCGGTCTGTTTTCTGCAATCGGCCCGACGGGCATCGTACGCAACGTGAACGTGCAGGGGACGATCACCGGCCCGGCGTCCCTTACCAGCTTCGGCATGCTGGCGGGCATCAACAACGGTATCGTCGCGTCGGATCACAGCAGCGGCACGATCGACCTTCCTAGAGCTGGAGGCGCGCTGTCCGTGGGGGGGCTGGTCGGCGATTCCACAGGCCTGATCTACCGCTCGTCGAGCAGCACCAATGTCAGCACCTTTGGCGCCTACACCGGCGGACTCGCCGGCGCGGACGAGGGCACCATCCGGCAGTCGTTCGCTTCGGGCAGCGTCTCGGCGTACGGAATCGGCGCGGGCGGTCTGGTCGGCCTGACCAGGGGAGTGATCTTCGAGTCCTATGCGACAGGCGCCGTCACTTCGCAGCAAGGCGACGTCGGTGGACTTGTCAATTTGACCCTGTTCAGCAATATTGAACAGTCGTTCGCGACCGGTCATCTTCAGGCGCCGGCGCCGTATTACGGCAAAGGCGGCCTCGCGGCGGAAATCCTCGAGCCTGGCGATCTTGGAACCGACACGGTGTGGGACATCGAAACGACGGGTACCAACATCGCCTTCGTCGGCGGTCTGAATGGCGGGACCATTAACACGGCGCGGGGCCTGACGACTGCACAGATGAGCACGCCGTCCAGCTTCCCCTCGGCCTACGACTTCGGGCCGAACGGCGTATGGGCCATGCCCGCCGGCGCGACGCATCCCATCTTGCGCTGGCAGCTCGCTCCGTAGATCGCGCTGCTAAAACAGGGCGCGAGTCGCAACCGGCAAACGAAATGAGGCCTAAAAAAACGGTCCAGCCGAATACAACGCTTAACGTAAATCTCTGAGGAAATGCGAGAAGACCATTTGCGCGCTCTTTCTTGACAGGAACCATTTAGTAACGGCGTTGACGGCACTTCTAAACGATTTCTGTCGAGTTTTTATAACGGTTTCTGTGAATGCACTTTGCATCGATGTGCATAGCACTTTTTGTAGTGGCGTCTGTTGAAGGGCTGGATAGTCTTGGGAATCCAGCCCTTCTCGTTTATGCGACAAGCACCCCCATCTCCTGTACGCATTTGGCAGGATGCCCACCGAGCTTGGGGGGCACCGAAGGCCCATTAAGGCGACAGTAATAAGCAGGCTCGTGCCGGCTGTCACTCTCAGTGATGGTGCTCGGCTCGCGAGTATTGTGAGGTCCGCGGGGTGTACAGATGGCCGCTCCGCCAATGAAAGCTGCCGACCGCCGCTTTGCAGGTCGAACGACAGTTCAGGGTCGATCAGCGCCATTCGAAAAGCGCACCTCGAGACGCCCGGCGTGCGTAGTTTCCTTTTCCTTGGACGCCCCTCTTTACACGCGGATCCGCTCCACCTCGTCCAGACTGATCTCGTCGTGTCGCCGGTCATACAGCTGCGTGGTGCGCGTCGACGCGTGATTCGCCATTGCCGCAGCGTTCTCGAGCGAGCCGCCGTTTTTGAGATACGCGGTGATGCCGGTCGCGCGAAACGTGTGGTTGCCGATGGCCGTGCCGATGCCCGCCGCGATCGCCCGGCGCCGGACCATCGCGTACGCGTTCGCCTGCGGCAGCGGCCTGGTGCCGAGCTGGCCCGTGCCGCGCTGGCCCGTGCCGCGCCGGATCGTGCGGAACAGTGGTCCCTTTGGATCATCGACGATGCCAGTGCCATCGAGGTACGCATGCAGGTATGAGGTTGACCCGGTTCGACGGACGGATCTGCAGTTGAGTCTAATGCGGTGTGGCACTCCCGATAAGGTTGAATCGCGGGTTGTCCACGGCCGGGCGGCGGGTCGCCTGTCACGACCACGACGCTGCCCGGCGGTGGGTAACCCGCGCGACGATAAGCTTTGATGTTGCGCATGCAGGT
>NZ_JBFOAH010000057.1:0-19950 GCF_040812055.1 Paraburkholderia suaedae
AAGCGCAACCATCGCGCCGACCATCAACACATCGCCATGCGCGAAGTTGATGATGCCCAGAATGCCGTAAACCATCGTATAGCCCAGTGCGATGATGGCATAAACGCTGCCAAGCACCAGTCCGTTCAGGATCTGCTGGATGAAGATATCCATGTCTCCTTCTCCTTATTTCTCTGTGAACCTCCGTTCCCGCTAATGCGCGGCGGTGCGAACGGCTTTCATGTGCATCTCGGAATCGCGACGTCATAAAAAAGCGGCACAGGGATCATGCTCCCGTGCCGCTCGGCAACGACCAAACTGGAGACAGATTGATACGGGTACAACACAACTACCGCCAGGACCTGTCTATTTCTCCACGACGTCGAGCAGAGCCTGCTTGCCGCCGACGTACCTGTACAGCGAAATCACGCCGTGCCGCAGATCGCCCTTTGAATCGAACTGCGTCTCGCCGAGCACCCCCTGATGATTGGTGGCAGGCATCGCGGCGAGGATTTTCGCTGGCTCGGTTGATTGCGCGCGCTTCATCGCATCGACGATGACACCCACAGCGTCGTATGCAAACGGTGAGTTAAGAACCGGTGCGTAACCGAAGCGTTTCTTGTAGCGCTCGACGAACGCCGGACCTTCGGCCATCTTCAGCAGTGGCGCGCCAGCAATCGAGCAGATTACGTTATCGGCAGCATCGCCGGCGAGTTTCGCGAGGTCGTCGGCGCACAAGCCGTCTCCGGCCAGCACTTTCACCGCGATACCCAACTGCTTGGCCTGTTTCGCGAACGGGCCACCCGTGCCATCAAGGCCGCCATACATGATCACGTCCGGCTTTTCGCCCTTGATCTTGGTGAGAATCGCGCGGAAATCGACGGTCTTGTCGGTGCTCGCGTCGTGCGACAGGACCGTGATGCCGTTCGCTTTTGCCTGCTTTTCGAATTCGACCGCAAGACCCTGGCCGTATGCGGTCGAGTCGTCGACGATGGCGACCGTCTTTACTTTTAGCCTTTTCGCTGCGTAGTCGGCGAGCGTCGGCCCTTGCTGTGCATCGGTGGCGACTACGCGATACGTGGTTTTGAACCCCTGCTGCGTATAAGCCGGATTCGTCGCCGACGGTGACACTTGCGCGATGCCTGCATCGCTGTAGATCTTCGACGCCGGAATCGTCGAGCCGGACTGCATGTGGCCGACCACCGCAACGACCTTGTCATCCACCAGCTTCTGCGCGACTTGGGTGGCCTGACGCGGGTCGCCCGCATCGTCCTGCGCGTCGAAGACCAGCGTCACCTTCTTTCCGCCGATCACGAGGCCCGTCTGGTTGATCTCCTCAATCGCAAGGCGGGCGCCGTTCTCGGTGTCTTTGCCGAGATATGAGGCCGGCCCCGTCACGGGCGCGGCCTCGCCGATCTTCACCATCTCGTCGGCACGGGCGACGCCCACTGCAGCGGCCGCCAATGTCCCCAGAATGCCGACGGTCGCCATGCCGCGACCCAAGGTTGTGCTTTTGCTCATGCTTCACCCAAAAAAAATTGTGGTTGGCCGGGGGCGCACGGCAATGGCCGTCCGCCGATCGGAAACACTCGACCGTCTGCCGCTGCAATGCCGGCAGTGTTCCTGCCATCGCCGGATCGTTTGTGTCTCACAATGCGGCGCCGGTCGTTAGCGGGGTTGAATTTATGCAGCCACAATACGTTGGGATTGCATCGATCTGCCGGAAAATAGAAGAATTGCGGCAAGGCCGCATGGCAGCGATTCGCAATGCGCCACCTTATAATCCATGCTATCCGCCCACGAGTTTTCGCATGCCGACAGCCGCCGATCCCACCCGAGTGTCCGATACCGCTCACGATCTGGTCGAACAACTGGATGCGTTGCCGCGTACCCTTGAGGCTCGCGCGAGCCGTTCGGGCGCGGAACTGAGTGTCGGCATCCTGTTGTGGCCGCGCTTTCCGATGCTGTCGCTGGGCGGCCTGTGTGATGCGCTGCGTCACGCAGCCGATCGTGGCGATCAGAGCCGTCAGCTGCGCTGTCTCTGGACAATTGTCGGCACAGAGGGCGAATTGATCGAAGCGAGCTGCGGCATTGTGGTAAAGGCGCAGTCCACGTTTCCAGAGGTCGCGCAATTCGACTATCTCGTTGTGATCGGCGGCCTGCTGCCACATCTCGACCAGGTCGACCGGCGCTACTGGGACTACCTGAAACAAGCTGCCTACGCCGGCATTCCGCTCGTCGGAGTGTGCACCGGTAGTTTCGTGCTGGCGCGCGCGGGTCTGATGGAAGACCACGTTGCCTGCGTGCACAGCTTCCACCTCGACGATTACCGGCGTATGTTTCCCTTGCTGCGCGTAATGACGCATGCTGATTACCTCATGGACGGCGCCCGCGTCACCTGCGCGGGCGGCATTTCCGTGGTGGAAATGGCCGCGCGCCTGATCAGTCTGCACTGTGGGCCCGACCGTGCATCGAAGGTGATTCATCAGATGACGGTAAGCCGCCAGGGCGGCTCGTCGTTCGTCGAGCGGCGCGCGGCGCTCGGTTACCTGTCGGTCGAAGACGCAACCGTGCGCCACGCGGTGCTGCTGATGGAAGAAAACCTCGAGGCGCCACTCAATATCGCCGTCATCGCAAAGATGATCGGCACCAGCGTGCGCAATCTCGAGCGCGCGTTCATGGCCGAGATGAACGCATCACCGAACGAATTCTACCGGCGCACGCGCCTGCGTTACGCGCGCTGGATGCTCGTCAATACAACCCGCAAGATCACCGACATCGCCTACGAATGCGGATTCGCGGACGCCGCGCATTTCATCCGCGTATTTCGCGAGGCGTACGGCGTGACACCCGGCAAGCTGCGCACATCCCGGGGCGCTGCCGCCGCATGATCCATCGGGTCGGCTCTACGCCGACCCTCAACGCCGACCGTCATGTTTCGCACGCGCCTGTCGCGATTCTTCTACTTTCGGGCAGATCGATGCAATCAGGCACGTCGACGGCCCCGTACAGTCCGGTCGACGGGCTGATGACGCATCTGTGGCAAACGGCCTCCATGCAAACACACGAAGAAAAGCGAGTGCGGCAGTATGCGGATATTGATCCTCGGTGCAGGCGTCATTGGTCTGTCGAGCGCGTATTACCTGAGCCGGGCCGGCCACGAAGTCACGATCACGGACCGGCATCCGGAGGTGGCGAGCGAGACCAGCTTCGGCAACGGCGGCCAGCTATCGTATAGCTATGTTGCACCGCTAGCCGGCCCCGGTGTAGTCTCGAAACTGCCGCGCTGGCTCACGCGCAGCGACTCGCCGGTGCGCTTTCGCCCGAAACTGAGCACCGAACAGTGGCGCTGGTGCTTTCAGTTTCTGTCAGCATGCACGCGCGAACAGAGCGAACTCACAACACGCAAGCTGCTGTCACTGTCGTTCCTAAGTCGGAGGCTGCTTCACGAACTGATCGCCGCCGAACCCTCACTCGACTTCGATTTCGTCCGCTCCGGCAAGCTCGTGCTGCATCGTGACGCGGGTGCGATGCAGAGCGCGGTCAAACTGCTTGAATTCCAGCGTACGCTCGGCTGCGAACAGCAGGCATTGAGCGCCAACGCGTGCGTCGAACTCGAACCCACGCTCGCGCACCTGCGGCCTTCTCTCGCGGGCGGCATCCATACGCCAAGCGAGGACACGGCCGATTGCCAACGCTTCTGCAAGAGCCTCGAAGCGCTGCTGCGCGCTCGCGGCGTGCAGTTCCTGATGAACACATCGATCGATTGTCTGAGGGCTGAATCGGGCGGCCGTGTCGAAGCCTGGAGCGGCGGTGCGCCGCTCCCATCCGATCATGTCGTCGTCGCCTCAGGCGCGGCTGCGGCCCGGTTACTGAAGTCCGTTTGCATCCGTGTGCCGGTCTATCCGGTCAAAGGCTACAGCCTGACGTTCGACCTGCAACCGCAGACGCCTGCGCCCCACATAAGCATCACCGACTTCAGCCGCAAAGTAGTGTATGCGCGGCTTGGCAAACGGCTGCGCGTCGCGGGCATCGCCGATATCGAAGGTTATTCGCTCGAACCCGATCCCACACGCCTTGTGACGCTGCGAGCAGAGGCGGCCACAATGTATCCCGACATCGTCAGATCTTGTCCGGGTAGCGAATGGATCGGGTTGCGCCCCGCGACGCCGCGTGGCAGGCCGATCGTCGGACCGACGCGCTACCGCAATCTGTGGCTCAACGTCGGCCATGGCGCGCTCGGCTTCACGCTTGCGACGGGTTCAGCGGCACTGCTCGCGCAGTGGCTGGCAAACAGCAACGGCTACGAACTGCGCAGCACATTTGCGCTTTCGCATTGAACCCGCGAGGCGATGCGCTTCGTGACGTGCTCACTCTCCCAACATCATCGACATCGCATGACAGAAAAGGCCAACATCATCGTTATCGGCACAGGCGGCACGATTGCCGGTCAGGGGAAAGCCGCCAACAACACGTCCGCATACGTGTGTTCGGTGCGTGGCATCGATGAAATTCTCAGCACAATTCCCCATGCCTGCGCGCTGGCGAATCTGCGCACGGAGCAGTTGCTGCAAAACGGCTCTGAGAATTTCAGTAACGAGCAGCTGCTCGCGATCGGTAAGCGCGTGTCCACACTACTCGCGCAACACGACGTCGATGGCGCTGTGATCGCGCACGGAACCGACACGATCGAGGAGACCGCGTACTTCCTTCATCTCACGCTCAAGAGCTCCAAACCGGTTGTGGTGGTTGGCTCGATGCGGCCGCCGTCGGCAATGAGTTCCGACGCGGCGCTGAACCTCTATGATGCGATCGCGGTCGCTGCACACCCATCGTCGGTTGGCCTCGGCACACTAGTGTTCGCCAACGACGAAATCCACACCGCACGAGACGTTGCGAAAAGCAACAGCTTCAAGATCGAGGCGTTCCGCTCACCGTACGGCCCGCTTGGTTACGTGATCGAAAGTCAGCCACGCTACTACCGTCATCCATCGCGTGCCCATACGCTCGCGACGCCGTGGTCGATCGAGACGCTCGGGCCAATGCCCCAGGTCGACATCGTCTACGCCTACGGCGCGCTTGCACCGGAAGCAGTGAGCGCGATCACCGCCCGCGCGCAAGGTTTGGTCTATGCGGGCACCGGCAACGGCAACGTCGCAGCGCATCTCATCGAGCCGCTGCGCGATGCTGTCCGGCGAGGCGTTCATGTCGTGCGCGCATCGCGCACTGGCAGCGGAATCGTGTTGCGTAACGGCGCGCAACCCGACGACGCCTACGGCTGGCTCACCGTCGAGGATCAGATTCCCTCAAAAGCCCGCATCCTTCTGATGCTGGCACTGACACAAGCCCGCGACTTGCAAGCGTTGCAAGCTGTCTTCGAGCGCTACTGAAGCGCGCGCTCCTTCACAACCGACCCCACCAAAAGCACACATCATGCGCTTCATTACCGACGCCGACGTACGCCGCCTCATCACGATGCGCGACGCGATTGAGGAACTGCGTCTCGCGCTGGAAGAACACGGCAGGGGCCACGCACGGATTCAGCCGCGCGTCAGAACCAGGGGCGACGACATCATGCTCAGCACGATGGGAGCGATTCTGCCGAACGCAGGCGTGTGTGGCGCGAAAGTGTATTCGACTCACAGAGGCAAGTTCGATTTCGTGATCCCGCTCTTTTCGAATGACGATGGACGTCTGCTGTCAATCGTCCACGGCGATGCGCTCACCGAGTACCGTACCGCAGCAGTCGCGCGCATTGCATTCGAAGCGTTCGCGCGAACCGATGCGAGGGTTCTCGCGGTGTTCGGCACCGGCCTCCAGGCCAGGGCACATATCCGTGCTATCGCCGCAGACTCCGGTATCAAGCGCGTGTTGATCGTCGGTATCGAGCACGTCGCTGAGACGGTCGAGGAAATGCAAGTTTGCTTTCCCGGCACACGTTTCGAAGCAAGCGCCGCGCAAGCAGCCGTTCAGGCTGCAGACGTAATCGTGACAGCTACTCGTGGCACGACGCCTCTCTTCGATGGCGTGCACGTGAAACCGGGAGCGTTCGTCGCTGCGATTGGGTCGAGCAAGCCGGACACGCGTGAACTCGACGATACGGTGCTCGCCCGCGCCGGCATGCTCGTCGTCGAATCGCTAGAGCAGGCGCGACGCGAAGCGGGGGATCTCCTGATGGCGCGGCCAGGTATCGTCGATTGGGACAATGTTATTGAACTTGGTCACGCTGTTGGGAGCGGAACAACCCAAACTGAAGCCTTTACCGGAGATATTACTGTATTCAAGTCGCTCGGCTTCGGCCTTGCCGATGTAGCACTCGCCGCGTTGGTCACGCGCCGTATGGCCGGTGGGCGGATGCAGCCTCCAGTTCCGAACGCAAGTCCGGCAAAACCCGCCGGCGCAGAGGCATGAAATCATATCGCGTCATTCTGAGAGAACCGCAGGTCCGGCATAGCTGAATGCCGTTTGAAAATATGTGGACGGGATGAACGGACAGACCAAAAATGGCGCGAAAGGCCGTAATAGTGCTGCTTTGAGTCATTCGACGCGACGCAACGAGCGTCGCCTTATCGCCGAAAGCACCAGCTCCGTGGACGTTTCACAAAGCTGGGCGTTGGAGTCTGCAACGGCAGCTTTCTGGCGAAATGGGTGAATGCGTACTGCCGGCCACTTAGTGACCTTCGCAAGCGATGCCTCGATGTCTGAAAATGGGCGCACAGCAGCCATTTCGGGAGCGTATCGCAGGCTTCCCAATGCAAGCTGGCTACACTTTAAATGGACAGAAATTCTCCAGATTTTGGGCGCGCCCCGGCCTGAAATGACCTCATCTGCCGACCCCGCCTCCAATCAAACCTCCTTTTAAGAATAACTGCTGGAAATGTGGGAGACGGCTAAAAAACGACGCAGGCAGTTCTCGACAATTTGTGAGATATCGTTGTCATAACCGGCGCAGTAAAGACTTCCGAGAAACGAGATCGAACCGACGGCGAACAGTCCGCCGCCGCTCGGGCCAAAGCCACAGATCATGTGGGCTCGAATGCCGCTATGCACTCTCGGTTTGCCGACCATCCGATTGAAGAGAAGCTCCTCGGGAACGGTCACGAAACTCGCATCGTGATCGTCCGAGTATGCGACCACTGTCACATAGGCGGGCGTGCCGAGGTCGGTCGCAGTTTGATCAATTTCGAAGCCTGCGGCGCCACCGCCGGACAGGCCGAAATTTCCAAGTGGTTGTCCATCTCCTGCCTGTACCCCCGCAAACAGCCAGGCATATTCGACGGCAAACGAGGCCGGCGTGCGGCGATAGAATGTGCCCCGAAAGTCTCCCTCCGCTGTAAAGCCGACTCCTGCAACTTTTTGCGGCGGCAGTCCGTTTCGACGCCACATCCCGCCATACTCGCCGTCCAACTGGTTGTAGTATTCGCCCGGCTGACTTTCCCATACCCGCATGCCGGCCTCGGCTCGACGAATTTCGAGCAGATGTGGTACAGATGCCGCGCGCCCGATCTTCCAGTAGAAACCATTCCCACCAAGATACATGAGGCTTCCGCCGGCAGACCGGTAAGCCAGGAGCGCGTCCAGCATTCGGCGTGTATGGTATTCCGGGTGCGATCCGGTCAGGACAACGTCGTAGTGCTTCAACGCGTCAACGCCGCGCTCATCGAGATCCTCATCGGTAACGACATCAAATTCGAATCCTTTTTCCTTCAACCAGTTGGTCAGATGGGAGTCCGCGGAAAAGTGGCGCAGACCTGATCCATGCTCGTCAAGGAACGTCAGATAGCCTGGGCGCATAGTGAGAACCGGGCGCAAGCGGGATGAGAGGCTTATACCTGAATCATCACGGTGATAGTTGTACGTTGATGCGCCAAATGCGGTTACGACGTCCGGGTTGTGGGGATACGCTCCCCATGTTTTCACGCGAGCGGCAAGCGGGCCAGAAAAATTTCCACGGGCGTTGTTGGCGTAGGCCAGGTAAGTCAGTGTGGGTGCGAGGAACGCGATGCGCGCATGCTTTCCCCCTGACGCAACCGTGACGTAAAACGGGATCGTGTCGACACCTTCCCCATTGTCCACGCGCAGTCCATAGACGCCCGATGCCATGTCGGCAGGAATTTCCAGATGTATCGAGGTCTGCCAGCCACAGTCCGACAGGTCGTCAGAGTGGAACCGGATCGCGGCGTAGTCCTCTGGCGCATGCTTCCAGTCAAGCTCCCGGCCGGTCCACCCTGACGACCGAACCGCCCTCATCGGTGTGTTCACGAGCGTCAACGGGGCGTCACTATCAAGCGAGTTCGGTACGCTCGAGTGAGCGAGCGTTGGTGTGAAGTCCCAATGCGCCAACAGGGTTTCCTCGCATTGATCGCCGCGTGAATCGTTGCTGGCCGCGCGCAATTCCGGGCTTTCGATGAAGCCGTTGAAGGCATGCTCCGGGTGTCCTCTCCAAATAGCAGCAAAGCACACGGCAGTAGCGTCGAACGCGGCGGCAGAGAACGGCGCTTGAAAGTCCGCTACATCCCTGAATGTCTCTTCGCGCGCGTTTGTACCCGAGCTAATTGCCCGAACCCGCCCGCCACGGTCGATCGATATCTGCAGGTCTGCCCACAAATCGGCGACGACAGCTAGTCGCGTAGTGATCTGCTCGCCTGTTGCGAGGCTCTCGAAAACGAGCTCACCGCGAATAAGAACGATCGCTACACCGTGTGTCCCATCGTGGTTCTGAAGAGCGACCAATGTCTGAGGGGAGGTGTCTTCAAGCGTGGGCTGGACCGTCAGGTCGAGCCTGACGCACTGAGCGTCCTTTAGCGCCGGCATTGGGCCATAGGCGCAGGAGCCGGGAAATACCGGCTGCTCCTCTCCAGGATAGGGGTTTTCCAGTTGGATATCGATCGGGACCAGCTTCATCCCGGGCCCGTCGGGGTTTGGGTCACAACAATCGATGCGCTCAACAGTCGCCGTAAAAGCGCGACCGCCGCGCGAACTGATTTTGAACGCCAGTTCCTGACCAGCGTGTGCGCTCCACGGGGTGACATAGCCGATGATGGCGGGAATTCCGGAGTCTGAAGTATTCATGGTCAGATGATCGTTCGTTCTTGCTCGTGGCTGCAGAGAACCGCTCTGCAACCGTCTTAGCCAGGGAAACCCCCGGTGAGATTTTGTTTTTTAATGGTTGCAAATCGAACCACAAGTGGTCAATATCGAGTCCAGTGTACTTTAACCAGTCGGGGCGTGCGATGAAAAAATTGATCTCTTCGGTAATGACGGTCGCTGCACTTCTTGCCGCCGGTGGCGCAAGCGCTCAAGAGGTTGTTCTTGTTGGAATTTCCGGGCCGCTTACCGGTCCCCAGGCGTCCGAAGGGAAAGACAACGAGAACGGCGCGCGCCTTGCGGTTCACGAGCTGAATCGGGCTGGAACGATGGTCGCCGGTAAAAAGGTGACATTCAAACTGGTCTCGGAAGATGACCAGGCGGATCCCCGGGTAGGGGTGCAGGTCGCGCAGAAACTCGTCGACGCCAAGGTGTCCGCGGTTCTTGGTCCGTACAATTCCGGAGTCGCGATCCCGGCGTCGCGGCTCTATCAGAGCGCCGGCATCCCGATGCTTTCGGTTGCGTCGAACCCGGCGCTGACCCTGCAAGGCTTTGACGAGGTATTTCGTATCGGAGCCAGTGACGGACAACTCGGCGCAGCGATGGCTAATTTCGCCATCGACATGCTTAAAGCGAAGACAGCGGCGGTCATGGATGACCGTTCGGCATACGGCCAGGGCGTGGCTGAAGAGTTCATGAGCGTGGCAAAGGCTCGCGGGCTCAAGATTGTCGACCAGCAGTACACGAATGGTCAGGCCGTTGATTTCAAGGGCGTCCTGTCCCAGATCAAAGCGGCGAACCCGGACGTCCTCTTCTATGGTGGCTACGCGTCGCAAAGCGGCCCGCTGGTCAAACAGATGCGCCAGCTCGGCTTGCGGGCCAAGCTGCTGGGCGGCGACGGAATCTGTACGTCTGATATGGCCAAAATCGCAGGTCCGGCTGCTACGAATGCATATTGCTCCCAAGGTGGGGTCTCGCTGGACAAGACGCCAGCGGGTAGCGCGTTCCTGAAAAAGTATAAGGCGACCTTCAACGTCGACACGCAGGTGTATGGCGTCAGCTACTACGACGGCATGAAGCTGCTGGCCGACGCTATGGTGAAGGCAGGCACGACAACAGATCACGCGAGGATTGGTGCGCAACTCGCCAAGTCAACCTATAAGGGTGTGGCTGGCGACTACGCATTCGACGTACATCATGATCTGAAAAGCTCGGCGACGACCGTGTACACATTCAAGGATGGCGCTGTCGTCACTTACGGCAACTAAGCTCCCATCGAAACAGTAAGCGTGACGGAGTATCTATGCGAATCACCAGGACACTTAATACGATCGAGATGCACACCGGCGGTGAACCGTTTCGCATCATCACCAACGGTTTCCCGCGTCTGGTGGGGAAAACCATCGTGGAGCGGCGGGAGTGGATCCAGAAGCATGCGGATGAGTTACGGAGCGCCATGATGCTGGAGCCTCGAGGCCATGCCGATATGTACGGAGGCTTCCTCACTGAGCCCGTCAGTGAAGGCGCCGACTTCGGGATCATTTTTACGCAGAACAAAGACTACAGCCCCCATTGTGGACACGGGACCATTGCGCTGGCCACCGCGGCGGTTGAACTGGGGTGGATTGAGCGCACGTCGCCCGAGACACGCGTGGGAATCGACGCGCCCTGCGGATTCCTCGAAGCTTTCGTCCAATGGGACGGCGAAAATGCGGGGAGTGTGCGTTTTGTGAACGTCCCGTCATTCGTCTGGAAAAAAGACGTCACCGTTGATACGCCAACATTCGGCCCCGTGTCCGGAGACATCGCTTACGGAGGCGCGTTCTATTTCTACGTCGATGGTGCACGGTACGATATGCCGGTGGGCGAAAACAACGTCGATCGACTGAAGCAGTTCGGTGACGAGATCAAGCAGGCGACGAACGCGGCGTTTGACATCGTTCATCCGGAGATTCCGGAAATCAGAGGGCTCTACGGCACGATTATTTCGAATTCGCCCCGTCATCCGGGGTCGACGCAGGCCAACTGCTGCATTTTCGCCGATCGCGAGGTCGACCGATCGCCAACAGGCTCCGGCACAGCAGGGCGCGTCGCTCAACTCTACGAGCGTGGCACGCTACCCTCGGATGGAATGCTCGTAAATGAGTCGATCATCGGAACGATCTTCAGGGGCCGCGTGCTGGGTAAGACGAAATGCGGTGAATTCGAGGCAGTGATTCCCGAGATCGAAGGGAATGCGTTTATCTGCGGATACGGCACCTGGCTGATCGACGAACGTGATCCTTTGACCTACGGGTTCCTGGTGCGCTAGAGCGTGCGGATTGCGGGCGCTGCATGGACCGAACTACCACACCCGCACAACACCTTTTTGCCCGTTTTCGAGGAGCCTTTGCCGCGCACTCTGAAACGGGACGCAGTCACGTTTTTTCTCCTGTGCGAGCCGCAGCGAACGCTTCATGCGGGGTTGAATCGGAGGATGGCATCATGTCGCGGCGACGGAGGATAATTGTTCGTCAATGACAGGTGAACTTTGGCGCATCGGGCGTCAGGAAATAAAGGGAAGTGAGATGGGTACGACACGGCAGGATCTCGAATCGAATTTCAGACCACTGCAGATTTATGAGCAGGTCGAGGAGAAGATCAAGGAGGAAATCCGCACGGGACGATTCGCGGTCGAGTCCCGTTTGCCATCGGAACGCGAGCTTGCGGCGCTCTATGGTGTCGGCCGGCCTGCGGTTCGAGAGGCAATAGGGGCGCTTCAGAATGAAGGCCTTGTCGTGACGAAGCGCAATTCCGGTACATATGTCGCGTCTGCGGCCTCTGAGCGCTTGCTTAACGGCGACGGCAATCATGGAGCTCAGAATTCGGAACCGGATTTCAGCCCAACGGGAACGCTCGAAACACGATTCATCCTCGAGCCAGCAATCGCACGACGAGCCGCCGCACGAGGCAAGCGCGATCGCCTGGCTGAGCAATACCTTGCGGAGATGGAGACGATCCAGGATATTGACAATCCTGAGCAGCGCGCACTTTGGAACAACAGCGACAGAATGTTCCACCGCCAACTGGCGGTAATGACCGGTGACGCGTTGCTCGTCAAGATCGCCGACGAAGTGGCGAAAACAATGGATCAACCGTTGTGGAAAAGGTTGAAAGACGACGGGATCTTCGATCCCTTGCGAATACGCCTGTATGCATCCGAGCATCGGCTTATCTACGAATCGATAGTGAGTGGTGATGCAGACGCGGCAGGGTTCTACGTGGAGCAGCACATCAAGCGGGTGAGACGGGATATTGCGCCCCGGTAGAGCCGGCGTGGTCCATCAGTTGGCCCAGTAAAACTCCGCCTTCGTCGACAGGGAGATCGCAAGCGACATCCCCCGATGATCATCGGAAGATGCTGGACAGGAAGCAACGCCCGTGACCGCGCGGCCACTGATAAAAGACAGACTTCAGAAGACATGTCAGAAATAGTTCTTTCACTTGATCACTTGCACAAGTTGGCCTTTGACGTGCTGGCATCCAATGGCCTCAGTGCGCGTCAATCGGTCGCGATGGCGAAGGTACTCGTTGCGGGCCAGCGGGACGAATGCCACTCACACGGTGTATGGCGCCTTATTGGATGCGTAAAAACGCTGAGAATGGGCAAAGTCAATGTTGATGCCGAACCGCAGATAAACGATGTCTCGCCTTCGCTTGTCAAAGTCGATGCCCGTTTCGGATTCTCTCCGCTCGCTTTTGAATTGGGGAGTCGAGTCCTCGTCGAAAAAGCAAAGAAATCAGGTGTCGCGGCTCTGGCAATCAACAACTGCTTTCACTTCAGCGCTTTGTGGCCGGAGGTCGAGGCCATTGCCTCTAAAGGCATAGCCGCACTGGCCATGACGCCAACACACAGTTGCGTGGCACCCGCTGGTGGAAACAGGCCGCTATTCGGAACCAACCCGATCGCGTTCGCGTGGCCACGTCCAGGCCCCTTTCCGTTTGTTTTCGATATGGCTACAAGCAGGATCGCCCGTGGCGATATCGAATTGCACAAGCGGTCCGGCTCCAGGATTCCGGGCGACTGGGCGATCGACGAAAACGGCCAAGCCACCGATGATCCCGATAAAGCGTTGCGCGGTGCCATGCTCACCTTCGGAGGCTATAAAGGGTCCGCGCTTTCGGCAATGGTTGAGTTGCTGGCTGGCCCGTTGATCAGCGATATGCTTAGCCCGGAGTCGCTGGCGTTCGATGAAGGCGTAGGAGCGGCACCGTGTCACGGTGAAATCGTCGTTGCTTTCGATCCCGCAGTTTTCGCTGGCGCGGACCCTATGAATAACCTGCGACGCGCCGAGACTTTGTTTGACGGCATTGTGGGGCAAGGCGCGCGTCTGCCCTCCCAGCGACGATTCGATGCACGACAGCACAGCCTTCAACATGGCGTGTCGCTCTCAAAGGAGCTTCACGACGAACTCACTCGTTTGATTTCGTGAGATCTGTCGACTGATAGGGGCGCATCCTGGCTCTACGCCTCAATTGCCGCAATCGGCGCGAACAACCGAAGTATCGGTACGTCAGATTGCGAGAGTCCTGTCCGCGACGGCGTGCGGACGTTCGCGGTCATCTATCGAACGGCGGCTTGGGGTCGGGAGCGCGTATTCGCGGACACTGAGACCCGACATTCGCGGCCGCCGGCGTGCGAACGGCGGGAAAGCAACGGGCAGCCGCCTCACGGACGTCTTCACCTCAATGGCGGTTCTGGCCGACAACCGGTCTAAACCGTGAATCGACCCCGCCTCACTTCCCCTTGAACCCCGCCCGCTAAACGAACCCGTTCGCCTCGTCGTCCCCGCCAATTGTCGTCAGTCTGCTTAAATGTCGTGAAACTCCAGATAAGTGAAGTTCTCGTCCCGAACGCGTCCTGCTCGAGATGCCATGCCGACAGTCTGCCTTTCCGTTCCTGACCGCGGGGCGCTACAGCAAAGACGACCTCCGTCTCTCGGCTCTGTCGAACGATGGGTTGCGCGAAATATTGAAGCGGACAATTCGCCGTATAGCACTGCAGATGACGTTCGCCGTAGGTGAACGTCATGGGAATGAGGGTTCTCAACAACGCGCGCTGAAGATGGAGGACACCTGAGGCTCGTCGAAATACATGCTGTCAAGCGGGAGTGTTATGCCGAAAGTGGAAGCTTGCCGCTTGCCCTTGGCGCCCCAGAACTCAATCTCTCCGCCCCTACCGATGACAATGACTTCAGCAGCCCCGCCGGCCAAATAGGCCTGCACCCTCCGCTCGATGTCTCGGCTCCTGTCAGTATCGAGAAGCACCTCGACACAGAGTTCTGGCACGAACGGTAGCGGCTCGTCACGGTCAAAACCTTCCCACCTGTGGCACGGCATCCATACGACGTCCGGAACCCTGATGCCGAACGACCGCGTCGAAACGGCGACCGACATGGCGGCAAGGTGACCCATGTGTTCGGTTACGTGACAGTAGACGTCGGTAAGCACTATCTGGCGCCTGGCAGACGGCGGAGGATTCGAGACGGCTTGGCCAACTTCGTCTAGCTCGTAACGGTGACACTGGGCAAAATCTGCATTCGGAATAAGTCGATGCCAGGCGGCAAGCAGTTCGTCGCAATCGAGAAGAGCAGGCGTGGACATAGTTGTCTCGCGAGGAAGTCCCTTAAGCGTAAACCCTCTCCCGGCGAATTAACAATTGTTTTATTTGTGCGTCGCACAAAACTAGCTCCACCCAGCAAGCGTATCCGGCGTACAATTTCTTGGCCTGCGCGGGGTGGCTCTGGGCGCTGTACCTCTGCATCGAGCTCCCGCGGGTGATGCTAATGTAACTTCTTAGAATTGTTGTGCAGTGCAATGGCAACAGTTGAAGAGCAGTTTGCGGGTCGCCTATGCTTTACGGTGCGAGGCAAAACTTCGAGCCTCAGGTTGCCCGGCCGACGCATCGCGTACGCGATGCGACGCGCTGGCAAAAGAGGCGTTAGTCAGGAACGTCCGCACCCGGACGCGCCAAGCCTCCGGCCCAAGGCGTGCAAGCCGCGAACCTTCGCTGCGGGCGCTGGTGCTATCAGCAGCTGCCCGGATGCGAGGCCTCCTTCCCTGGTGAAGACATCGCAAAGCTCCTTCGGGCGGCCAACGCGCCGCCTCCCATTACAGAGGGCGGCTACGGGGGGAAAGCGTGAGTCGGTTCCGCGCCCCCATGAGCCGTATCGGCTACAGGAAGTCCACAATGAAACTCGACGACGCCACTTTCCGGCAATTGCGCCGTCTCGCTCCGGTCCTCGACGACTTGCTCAACGCAGGCGAGGTCGAGCATGCCGGCCAGGCCGTACAGCTTGCCGAGCTGGCGCAACTTTGCTCGCAATTGTCCGACGCGTATCAGCGCCACTGTGCGGATGAGACGACGCCGGCGCACCACGACGCTATCGGGCCGCCCTAGCGCAGGCGATCCTCGCTGCGGAGTCTTTCGTCAGTCGAAAGCCGAATCACCGGGCGCGCGGGCTTTGCCCGTGAGCACGGTCAGGATGGGCAACAACTGGGAAAGAAACAAGCCCGTAGGGCGAAAAGGGACAAATACCGGCGTCGCGTTAGACCGGTTGTGTTGACCACCCTGCAAGTACCTGGCTGAGCCGCTAGTGCCCGCGTGCGGTCCGGCAGGGACTGGAGCAAAGCGGTGATGCTCATCTCTTCGTCCAAGTTATCTGGCAGTGCCTCGATGGGATTGAAGCCGTAGCCAAGCTGCGGCGTTTTTGCGTGCGAGCGTTTCACGAGTGCCGAGGTTGATTGTGCCCCTGTACTCGTGGCAAACGACAATGACAGGTGCCGGGAAGGCCTGAGTCAGCCAACCAGCCGACGATAAGCACTGAGATGCCGGACCAGTCCTTGTTTGTCTCCGCGAATCTCGCTCAGTCGGGCGAGGTTAAAGTGAGCATCGGCATGGGTCGGGTCAAGTTTTATGCACTGCTGATAGGCTGTTTCCGCAGCGTCATAGCGCTTCAGTTCTTCGAGAACGACTGCGCGGTTAAAGTGCAGTAACGCGTCATCGGGGAAATGCTGTAGAGCACCATCGAAAACGGACAATGCCTCATCGCACCGGGTTTCCGCCTCGCAGAGCAATACGCCGAGATTGGTATAAGCGTGGTAATGCGGTGATGGCGCGAGTTCCAACGCTTTCCGGTAAGCCTGCTCCGCGCCAACAACATCGGTTTGCGTCAGTTGTTCCGCGAGTGCAAACCATTTCTCCGCTTGCTGCTCCCGATTCGCCCGGTTCCGCGGTGCGGAGTCGAGGAACGCGACGTCACCTCGAATAGGTGCGACCTCGAAGTCGAGCAGATGCTGGCCCGAAGCAGCGTCCCATTGGGCCTGTCCCGACCTGACCGCGACGGTCTCGCCCACAGAGGTTATCCGGATCCCGGACAAGGGAAGCTCATCGGGGAGTTCGGCTTTCAGCTTGGCAAGCGCCTTGAGAATTTTGCGTGATGAAACTTTGGCCGATTGCAACTGGAATGCGGTGCGCAGAACCACCACATCCTGGAAAGAGAATCGAAGCTCGTTTCTTCGGCCGCGTGCCGGGTGAACAAATCCGGCTTCAATCAACCCGGAAAGCACCCGACGCGATACCCCGAGCAGCGATTGAAGGCTGCGCAACGAGTAGTCGTTTGACTGATTCCCGCTAGTCACTTGCGTGCTCGGACCTTTGCCGGTGGCGCCTCTTTGACGTCGGCTTTCGGTGTGGCCCGTTTGACCGGCCGGCGAGGCTTGCCGGCAAGCATCTCGAGGTCAGCGGGCGCCATTTTCTTCGTCGCCGGCGCCTTCGCCACAGCAGTCTTCACCGGTGCCTCCCGCTTTTCTTTATTGGCGCTCAGACTCGCGCGAAGGGCCTCCATCAGGTCAATCACCTGACCACCAGAATCTTCGGCCGGCGCCTCCGGCGACACGATCTGTTTGCCCGCAATCTTCCGGTCGATGGCTTCCAGAATCCGCTTCTTTTCTTCGTCTTCGTAAGCGGTCGGGTCATAGGCGTCTTCCGACACCTGGTCGATGATTTGCAGCGCGAGCTTCAACTCCGTATCGCTGACAGTCACCTGTTCAATGTGCAAATCGTTCAGCGCGCGCACTTCATCGGCAAATAGCAGTTGCTGGAAAACCATACCGCCTTCCGCGGGCCGTATCTGAACGATGCGGGTCTTTCCCTTGTACGGCCATTTCGCAAGCGCGCATCGTTCGCTTTCTCGCATGGCAAGCTGCAGCAGGCTGTAGGGTTTGCCGCCGCGTTTGTCCGGGGCGATGAAATACGCCTTGTCGTAGTACAGCGGGTCCACTGACTTTTCCGGAACGAAAGAGACAATCTCCACGACGTGACTTGCACCTTCCTCCAGCGCTTTGAGTTCTTCAGGAGCAAAGACAACGAACTGCCCCTTCTCAAACTCGTATCCCTTCTTCATATCCGCGCGCGCCACGACGACGCCAGTCGCCTCCGATATGTATTGCTGTTTTACGCGACCGCCCTCGGGCGTCAGAAGGTTGAAGCCCACGCCGGCAGCGCTGTCTGTCGCCGAATAGAGTTTCACCGGTATGGACACCAGTCCGAAGGACAGTGTCAGCGATGCGATGGAACGCGCTGCCATGTGAGTCTCCTGATAGCGGCCGGCAGCAAGTCACCGGCGCTGCTTGCTAACCATTCATGAGTGGCCAAAGGTTCGCGATAAAGAAGATGTCATGTGCCGGCCAGTTGACGGGCTCGCGTCGCGAAACCGGCTGGAGTGCATGCAGCGCAAGCTGCCGCCCCACCCGACTTCTTCTGTGCGAACCGCTGTACCTTCCGCCAAGAGACGTTTCATCGTAGGGCTTCATAGCCGACGCCAACGATTGTCTTTTGGACCAGTACGCCTCCCATGAGGCCTCTCGTTTGAAAGCTAAGATACTCTTTCGCCGTCTGCACCGTCCAGTGCCCGCCGCTTTTGAGCTCGAATCGTTGCTCCCCGGACACTGGCATCGAGAACCCCATCCCGGCCGCGCCCGCCCCCCAAAACGCGGTGGCGGTCGTGGGTAGACCACGAGGCTCGCGTGAGTGCGAATATCCTCTAATGGTTACTCTGGCCGCCAGCGTCCTGCTTGCGACGTCGGAAAAGCGCGCCGAATCCAGGTCCGACAAGCAACGCTGTCAACACACTGGCACTCAAGCCAGTCGTGCGGCGGGAGTCAGTCGGACTGGAGGCAGTAGAGGCGACAGCGGGCGCAGAAGCTTGCGTTGCAACCGGCCGCGGAAGGGCGACGCCGGCGGCACTGCCTCGACGCGCAAGAAATGCTTCCGATGTCGGGGAAGCCTGAGACGCGATTGAGGGAATTGCATCTGGGGTGGGACCGACGGAAGCCAAAGACGGTGAGACAAGCTGTCATGCCAACGTTGCTCGATGATGGCTACGTCGCGAGCTGTGATGTGGGGTTCCCCGGGACGCTGTCCGACCCGCGCTGGCACGATTTGCGTGACAGCATGCCGTGTCCTAGAGTTGTTCAGAATCTTGGTCTATTTCGCTGTTCGGTCCGCCACGGTTTATACGCGCCGTGATTGGCTCCCACCGGCATCGGCACGACGAGAGGATGCGATGGCACGGTTACTGGTTTTGACAGCTGTGGCGTTCTCAATAGCACTGTCTGCCTGCGCAAATCGTGGGCAACCCGGAACTAACACCCATCCTTCAGATAACGCGGCCACGGGCGCCGTCTATATCGCCTATATGGGTGGTCCGGGCCCAAAGGGAGACAAGGGAGACCCAGGAATAAACGGCGTTCCAGGTGCGAAAGGCGAAAAGGGAGACCCTGGGACAATGGGTCGTCAAGGCGAGCGCGGAGCAAAGGGTGAAACAGGGAACTCGGGAATCAAGGGGGAGAAAGGTGACCCTGGGCCCAAGGGCGAGCGAGGCGAACGCGGAGAAAAGGGTGACCGGGGTGAAAGAGGAGACCGGGGTGAAAAGGGCGACCGAGGCGATAGAGGTGCACCCGGCACTCCGGGTAAAGACGGCACCCAGGGTGCCACGGGTGCTTCGGGGCCAGCCGCTTTCCCTGGACTTCCTTGGCAATGGGCACTGGGGGACGGGTTCAAAGACACTCCGAACTGCAAGAACTGTCATGAAGGATTATCGCAGCCACTTTTTTACTATCTCTTAACCGGACTTTCTGGTCTCGTCACGGCCTTAAGCCCAATTATTCTCGCATTGATTGAGAGAAAGAAGAACAAATTAGACCCGGGTCAACCGCCCACCGAACGGGAATCCAGGGAGTACGCAAGAAGAGAAGTAGTGCCCTCACCCGGGATGACCGAGGACGAGCGCGAGCAAAAAATCGATAGGTTTTCCAAAGACGACTTCGTACAGCGAACCAAGGAGTACCAGGCTAAACTTCGTCGATATCGGAGTTGGTCTCAGGGAGCGTCGTTGATAGAAGTTATCGTTCTTTTGGTAGCAGCGTGGTTTTTTGCGTATCTGGCGATTGCATTCCTGGAAAAGCTATTTATCTTTGTCTGCGCGTATACACTCGTCGTTGGTGTAGTTTTCGTCTGCTATGCATTTGCGAAGAAGTTGCTAGACGAAACAGCCAGCAAGAAGAGCCTGGCCGAACTTGAACTCGCAACGTTGAAAGTAAAGCAGGCGCACGAGATGGACATGGCCAAGCTCATGTTTGACCAGCGCGTGGCGTTGCGCGGAGCAAAGACGTCGAAGCGGGCGATAGACCAGCCACGTGAATCGTAGGCCAGTTATGATGTGTGTGATTCACAGACATCGTTTCAACTAAAATGAAGCGATGGACCGTGAGATTGCGACTCGATTGCGGTGGGTGGCGATGTACCACGAGACCGGTAATGCCGGTCTCGTGTGTGCGCGCTGT
>NZ_JBFOAH010000058.1:0-19717 GCF_040812055.1 Paraburkholderia suaedae
TTCTTTCATTACTGTGTGAGACTTGATACTTTTGCCTGCAGGCAGATTCCTCGGAACCCGCCCACCGCATCGCGCATCAAGCGCCCACACTTATCGGCTGTTAGTTTTTAAAGATCATTCGCTTTACGTGGCGCAGCGCCTGCTTCAACTACCCGGCACTGCGTTCCGTTCTGCGTCGCTGCATCTGCAGCGGAGAAGCGAGATTATGGAGAACGGCCTGCGACCCGTCAACCCCCGTCCGGGAATTTCTTTGCGCGCCCAGCGCAGAACCGAACGGAACATGTGCGCCGCAAGCAACGGATCGCGCACGTGCGAACAAGGCAACGGATCCCATCGGGTGAAGACGAAGGAGTTCCTCTGTATAGTGAGGACAGTGCAGCCAGCAAAACCGCATATCGATGCGTCGTCAAGAGGCGCCGCCGAGCTACCAGCGGGCAGCAAACCCAGCCGCGACAAACAAGCACGATTTATTGGTGTGCCCCCATGAGCGCGAAGACGCAAGCTCGTATATAATGCGAGCCGCGCGAATTTCGCAATTTTCTATCGGCCCGCTTCAAGCGGGCTCATCTTTTTTGCTCCCCGAGAGCATAGCCAAACAACCGCGTTGAGTCACTCAGGTGATGTTGAGCCATGCTCGAAACGCCTGACGGTCGCGTCTTGCGTCTCATAGCGAAGCCTCTAGAGGAGAATACGTGAACCCTTTCGATCGCGAAGATTCGCAACACGAAACCGCCGGCTACAGCGGCAAAGCCCCCTCCGGCCGTGCGGCCAAGGGCAAGGGCGCCGGCAAAGCGATCCCCGTTGCGGCCGAATTGCTGCCGCAACAAGCCGAAGAACGCCAGCGCCAGATGCGCGCGCTGATTCAGCTGGGCAAGGAGCAAGGCTACCTGACCCACGCGCAGATCAACGACCACCTGCCCGACAACTTCGCGCAGACCGCGGCGATCGACAGCATTGTCAGCGCGTTCGGAGACATGGGCGTGCAGGTATACGAACAGGCACCCGACGCCGAAACGCTGCTACTCAATTCGAACGCCCCCGCGGTGGTGTCGGACGATCAGGCAGACGAGGAAACCGAAGTCGCACTGTCGACGGTCGACTCCGAATTCGGCCGCACGACCGACCCCGTGCGCATGTACATGCGTGAAATGGGCGCGACCGAACTGCTGACGCGCGCGGGCGAAATTGCGATTGCCAAGCGTATCGAAGACGGTCTTCACGAAATGGTGCAGGCCATTGCCGCTTGTCCGCTCGCGATCTCCGCGATTCTGGCGAGCGCCCAGCAGGTCGCCGACGGCGAACTGCGCATCGACGAAGTGGTCGACGGTCTGAACGAAGAGACGGTCGCGGCGGAAGAAGATGCGAGTACCGACGCGGTTACCGCCGATGTGGACACGGACACCCAGGAAGACGACGACAGCGATAGCGACGACGACGTCGGGCCGGCCGATTCGTCGGCGGCGGACGAAGCGCGCCTGAAGCAGCTCACGAGCGACTGCCTCGAAATTTTCGCGCAGGTCGGCATGCTGTCCGATCAGATGAACGCATCGCACACGCGCGGCGACGTCACGTCGAAAGCGTATTTGCGGGCACGTGAAGAGATCCAGCAGCAGCTCGCGAAGATCCGCTTCACTGCGCGCACGATCGACCGCCTGTGCGGCGACGTCCAGCACCAGGTCGCGCAAGTGCGTGCGATCGAGCGCAACATTCTGCAAATCGTCGTTTCGAAGAGCGGTATGCCGCGCGAGAAGTTCATCGAGTCGTTTGCCGGCCACGAAGCCGACCTCGGCTGGACGGAACGCGCAGCGCGCGGCAACACCAGTTACAGTGCGGCGCTGGAGCGTCATCTGCCTGCCATTCAATCCGAACAGCAGAAGCTGATCGAAATCGAAGCGACGGTTTCCCTGCCGCTGAAGCATCTGAAAGAGATCAACCGCCAGATGGTCGCGGCGGAATCGAAGATGCGCAAGGCCAAGAGCGAGATGATCGAGGCGAATCTGCGTCTCGTGATCTCGATCGCGAAGAAATACGTGAACCGCGGCATGCTGTTCCTCGACCTGATTCAGGAAGGCAATATCGGCTTGATGAAGGCCGTGGACAAGTTCGAATACCGGCGCGGCTGGAAGTTTTCGACGTATGCGACGTGGTGGGTCCGCCAGGCCGTGACGCGTTCGCTCGCCGATCAGGCTCGCACGATTCGCGTGCCGGTGCATATGATCGAAACGATCAACAAGCTCAACCGCATTTCCCGCGAGATCCTGCAGCAGACCGGCCAGGAAGCGCATCCGTCAGTGCTTGCCGAGCGCATGGAACTCTCGGAAGAGAAAGTGCGCGGAATCCTGAAGATCGCCAAGCAGCCGGTGTCGATGGAAACGCCGGTCGGCGACGACGGCGACGCCACGCTCGGCGACATGATCGAAGATTCGGCGGCTTCCTCGCCAGCCGATGCCGCGATGCAAGCCGACTTGCGCGCCGCCATCGACGACGCGCTCGACTCGCTGTCCCCGCGTGAAGCGAAGGTGCTGCGCATGCGCTATGGCATCAACACGAAGTCGGACCATACGCTCGAAGAAGTCGGGAAGCAGTTTGACGTCACGCGCGAGCGGATTCGTCAGATAGAAAGCAAGGCAATGCGCAAGCTGATGCATCCGAGCCGTGCCGATCGACTGAAGTCGTTCCTCGACCGCTAAAGACCTGGCGGCAGCGCTTGCCCTGCACCCCGCAGGGCAAGCGCAACTCCCTCCCGCCACGCCCTCGTCAAACCTCCGGCAACACGATCCCGCCCCACCGTGTTTCCCGCTGCAAGCCACTTTCCCGCGGTGTAGAACGCGTTGCTGTCACCCCACGGCAGTCCGGCCGTTCGAGACCAAGCGCACCAAATGCACCAAATGAGACGACTGCCCTGCCGAGCCGCCCCATTCGGCGCGCTCTCTGTCGCCGTTGAAGGGCTCGCGTTGCGGTAGGCGTCGGCCGCCACACGCGTGACGATTGGGCGACAGCCCCTTCCAACCGCGCACCGATTGCGGTGGAAGCTGCCGCGCCCCCCGTTACCCGCCTGCGTTTAAACGAGTGTTGAATGGCGGCATAGACGCCGGATTGCGAATGACCGGCTAGCGGGTTGTCGGCATTGCCGGGCAGATTCGCTTCGAGACCGAACGTACCGGCCTTGCTATTGCGCACCGTTGGGAATCGGCCGGCCGTTTTGCCGGCCGGCCGCTCGCTCAAATGCCGAGCGTGTCAGCGAATTCCGTGCTGCACGCCCGGCAAATACGCCCTGACTCAACGGAGCTGGGCTAATTTCTTCACAAACTACTAGTGCAAATTGGTCGACCGACGTAGCACACGGGACATCCTCCGTGACAGTGCATATCGGGCTGCGTGCGATCTTGGCCGCGGCCGGTCACAGGTGCCGACGGCGTAAGGCTTCGGGGCGGATTCGGGTTTGGCCCATTCGTCCATGACCGGTGCGACCCAGCGCCACGCGGCTTCCTGTTCTTCGCGCCGCACGAACAGGGCGAGCCGTCCCGCGATCACGTCGAGCAGCAGGCGTTGATACGCTTCGATCCGGTCCTGCTGGAAGAATTGATCAAAGGCGAGATCGAGGTAGACGCCGCGCAGGTTCATCCCGAGGCCCGGCTCTTTGGCAAGGGCGCTGAGCCGGATCGATTCGTCCGGTTGCAGGCGGATCGTCAAGCGGTTCGAACCTCGGCGCAAGGCCATCGCGCCCAGCGCCGAATGGGGCACCGCACGGAAGCTGACGACGATTTCGGCCACGCGGCCCGCAAGTCGTTTGCCGGTGCGCAGAAAAAACGGCACGCCTGACCAACGCCAGTTCTCGCCTTCCGCTTTCAATGCGACGAAGGTCTCGGTGGCGCTACCTGGCCGCACACCGGGTTCGGCAAGATACGCAGGCACCGGCCTGCCACTGATCGCACCGGCGGCGGCAAGACGCTTCGTCAGCGTGTCGGTCAGCCCGGCGTCCACATCGGCATCGAGAACCACCACCGGAACGCCGAGCACGCACAGCATGGAGCGCCGTGCGGGGGCGAGCGCTTCGACGCAATCGTCGATCCATTCGTCGACAGCCGGCAGACGGCGCGCGACACAGGCTTCGAGATCGGCGCGCGTTTCGACCGTCTCGCCGCGGTAGCGCAGATGCCGTGCGAGCGCATTGAGCGACGCGCGCGCCAGCAGGATGTCCCATTGCCCGGCCGGCTGCGGCGCCGATGGCAGGCGGTTGGCGGGCACCGGCATGACGCCGATATCGCCCGCATTGCCGGCCACGCCCCGCAGGCAGTCGCCGTCGACGGCGATGCCGCCGCCGATGCCGGCCCCGAGCAACAGCTAGATGAAGTCGTCGGTCCGAGTCTCACGTGTCTCCTCCAGATCCAGGTATCGCCCGGATGATTAATCAAATCAGGGCGGTGACGAGAAAACCGGCGATATGGCATTGGGCGGGGACGCGGGCGCGTGGACGCGGCGGACTTGGGCATAGGGATTGCGCGCAGTCCCTGTACGGTTTTTCCAAGGAGCACGTCATGACTACGCTCGATCCGCAAGACCCGGCACCCACTGGCGAGCAATGTGCGGACATCGTGGGAATGGGTGTGGGCGACGGTCCCGGTCCGGACGTGATGGCGGCCTCCACGCTCGACGGCAACCGGGTGATGTCATCCGACGGCGAAGAGGTCGGCAAAATTTCCGACATCATGCTCGACGTGCGTAGCGGACGGATCGCTTACGCAGTGTTGGCGAGCGGCGGCTTTCTCGGCGTGGGCAGCAGGCTGCACGCGATTCCGTGGAGCGCCCTCACGCTAGATACGGACGACCGATGCTTCGTCCTCGACGCACCGGCCGAGCGGATCAAAAACGCGCCCGGCTTCGACAAGGACAACTGGCCTTCGATGGCGGACATTCCATGGGGCAAGTCCGTGCACGAGTACTACAATCGGTCGCCGTACTGGTCGGCACGGCGCAAGGTGACGAAGGATGACGGGGAATGGGACTCGAACTTATGACGCAGTTCCGGCTTTGCCGAAGCTCCGAGGTTAGCCCCATTCACAAATCGTGCCTGAATGCCGGCTTGAAAGCGGCGCGCCCGGCGCACAGTTGTCCACAGAATCTGTGCGAAAGCCTGTGGATAAGCTCAGTGATCGCGTCGCAAGGTCCTGATGCAACGACCACTTTTAACGAATACGTCACCCGGGGTGCAACCGTCGTGCAACCGACGCAGGGCGCCGACCGGTGTCGATGGCGTTTGCCCATCGCCTGCCGCGCGGCTACACCACGTTCTTCTCCACGATCGGCCGGTTTTCGATTACGCGCGCAAAGCTCAGCGAGCCAAGATCGAGGGTGGTATAGCGGCCATGCAGGATCAGCTCGCTGACGCCCCGTCCGGTCGCCGGCCCCTGTTGCAGACCGTGCCCGCTGAAGCCGTTGGCGAAAATGCAGTTCGCCACGTCAGGGTGATAGCCAATGATCGCGTTCTGATCCAGCACGTTGTATTCGTAGTAGCCAGACCAGCAATTCTGCACGCGCAACGCTTCGAACTGCGGCACGCGATGCGCGAGCGTCGGCCAGATCACGTCGTCGAAGAGCGCGTGATCGACCTCGTCGAGCGGCAGATCGTCGGGGTCGCGATCCGCCGCCGGTGACGTGCCGCAAATGAACGAGTTGCCCTCAGGGCGAAAGTACACGCCGCTGGGGTCGATCAGTAGCGGACATCGTTCGAGCCGCGCCGGCGACGTGACGTTGAAGATGCTGCGGCGCCGCGCGTAGACAGGCAGGTCGATGCCGACCATCTGCGCGACCCTGCGCGACCATGCGCCGGCCGCGTTCACGACCACGTCGCAGGCATAGCTTTCGCCGTCAGCGGTCTGCACGTGGGTGATGCGTTGGCCGTCGCGTTGGAGCGCCGTGACATCGGCGGCGAGATAGCGCGCGCCGAGTGCCTGCGCTTTCTTGCGTAGCGCCTGCACCAGACCGTACCCGTCGAACCATCCCTCGCCGCTTTCGCCATACGCGCCGGCAACCAGGTCTTCCGTATTGAGCCAGGGGAAGCGCGCTTGCAGTGCGTTCTTGTCGAGCAGACTGATGTCGGCGCCGAGTCTTTTTTGCAGTGCGTGATTCTCGCGCAACGTGGGCTCGCCAGCGGGCGTCGCGAGAAACAGGTAGCCGCCTTCGTGAAGATCAATCGACGGCCGAGCGCCGTCCACTTCGAGCCGCTCGCCGATCGAGCGCAAAAACTCGATGCCGAACAGCGACATCTGAATCGACAACGGCGTAGAGAATTGCTGACGGATCGACGCCGCCGACAATGCCGACGACGAACGCGCATAGCTCGGATCGCGTTCGATCACCGTGACGTCGACTGTCGGATCAGACAGCCGCAAGAAATACGCAATCGAGCTGCCGATCACCCCACCGCCGACGATCACGACTTTGGAACTCACGTCTTACTCCACGAGTAGTGCGGCCGCTTGAAAACGTCGGGCATCGCAAACGGTTTGTTGAACCCGCAGCCGCTGCGAGCCCGCAACGGCCAAAGGCAGGCGTGACCGCGCACGATTGCGCGGCCGCTACACGCATCGCGCGAAGCGCTTAACCGATATTGAAGTCGATGCCCTGCGCGAGCGGCAATGCCGACGAATAGTTGACCGTGTTGGTGGCGCGGCGCATGTAGGCCTTCCACGCGTCCGACCCCGACTCCCGGCCGCCGCCGGTTTCCTTTTCGCCGCCGAATGCGCCGCCGATTTCGGCGCCGCTAGGCCCGATGTTGACGTTGGCGATCCCGCAGTCGCTGCCCGCGTCGGACACGAAGCGTTCCGCCTCGCGCAGATCCGTAGTGAACACGCACGAAGACAGACCGTGAGCCGCCGCGTTGTTCGCCTGGACCGCGTCGGCGAAATTCGTATACCGCAACACGTAGAGAATCGGCGCGAAGGTTTCTTTCAGCACGATGGAGGTCTGTGTGGGCATTTCGACGATCGCCGGGCGCACGTAGTAACCGTTCTCATAACCCTTCACGTCGACGCGCTCGCCGCCGAACACCTTGCCGCCCTCAGCGGTAGCCTGCTGCAACGCCTCCTGCATGCGTGCATACGATTGCTTGTCGATCAGCGGCCCCATCAGCGTGCCTTTTTCGAGCGGGTTGCCGATCGGCACCTTGCTGTACAGCTGCTTCAGACGTTCGATGGTCTTGTCATACACGCTTTCGTGCACGAACAGACGCCGCAGCGACGTGCAACGCTGCCCCGCCGTGCCTACGGCAGAAAACAGGATGCCGCGCATCGCAAGTTCATGGTCGGCGGTTGGCGTGACGATGCCGGCATTGTTGCCGCCCAGTTCGAGCAGCGAGCGTCCGAAGCGCTTGGCCACTTCGACGCCGACCGTGCGGCCCATTTCCGTGCTGCCCGTCGCGCTCACGATCGACGCACGTGGATCGGCCACCAGCTTCGCGCCCACATCACGTCCGCCGATGATCAACGCGCTCAGCCCGGCCGGCGCGTCACCGAATTCCTCGAGTGCATCGCTGAGGATCTGATTGACGGCGAGCGCGGTCAGCGGCGTCTTTTCGGACGGCTTCCAGATGACCGCGTTGCCGCACACCAGCGCGAGCGCCGCGTTCCACGACCACACCGCCGCGGGAAAGTTGAACGCCGAGATCACGACGCAGGTGCCCATCGGGTGCCACGTCTCCGCCATCCGGTGACCCGGACGCTCGGACGCGATCGTCAGGCCGTACAGCTGGCGAGACAGGCCGACGGCGAAATCGCAGATGTCGATCATTTCCTGCACTTCGCCCATGCCTTCCTGCAGGATTTTGCCGGTTTCCAGCGTGATGAGGCTACCGAGCGCATGCTTCCTGTCGCGCAGACGGTTGCCGAGCAGCCGCACGAGTTCGCCGCGGCGCGGCGCGGGCACGTCGCGCCAGGCGGTGTAGGCCTGTTTCGCCTGAGCGAGGGCCGTATCGACTTCCGCCACCGTGTTGACGGCTACGCGGCCGATGAGATCGCCGGTGATGGGCGAATGAACCGCGAGATCGCCGGCTTGCGCCGTGTGGCCGATGCCGAGATCGGCGAGGATAGTGGAAGCGTCCATGAAGACCCCCATGATTTCCGATGCGAAACAAGAGTAAGTTCGGAAACTATACACTCGCGTTTTTGCGGCGGCAAGTGCGGGTAAAGCGTTGCACACCACGGTCCAAACGCGCCTGATGTTTCCGAAAAGAAACTCCAAGGGCCAAAACTGATCGTATCCCGAGACTTAGCAACGAGGGCCGGTGAGTGAGCCCAAGCTTGCGCGGGCCTCAAACCCCCGCCATCAACCGGTCAACCAGCACACGCGCGAACGGGGGCAAGTCCTTGAGATTCCGCACGCATATCTTGAGCTTGCGCTCGGCCCATGGATCATTCAAACCCACGATCGCGATCTGCATTGTCTTGGTGTGCCGCAGTGCGACTGACTCCGGCACGATCCCTATGCCGACGCCCGCTTCGATCATCCGGCACGCAGCCTCGAAGTTGCCGACCTGGATGCGCAGCTTCAAACGCGCGCCGAGGACATCGGCGGCGCTCATGATGAATGCGTGAATCGCGCTGGACGTGGGCAGACTCACGAAGTTCGCGTCGAGCAGTTGCGCGAAATCGACCGACGGCTGTTGGGCGAGCGGATGATCGCATGATGTCACCAACATCAAACGGTCGTCGCGGTACGGCAGCATTTGCAGATGCTCCGCGTGCACATTGCCTGCAACGATGCCGATGTCCGTCGCGCTGTCCGCCACGCCTTTGACGATTTCGCCGCTCAACACCTCGCGCAGGTCGATGTTCACGTCGGGGTGGTCGCGCAGAAAATGGCTCAGCACGGCTGGCATGAACTCGCTGATCGCGGTCGTGTTGGCCCAGATGCGCACATGTCCCTTGATGCCTTCACCGTACTCCTGCATGTCGGCCGCCAGATGCTCGACGCGTTCGAGCACGAGCCGCGCATGATGCACGAACGCTTCGCCGGCGGGCGTCAGCGTTACACCCTGGCTAGTGCGATACAGCAGTTTGAAACCGAGTCGCTCCTCGAGGTTCTTGACCCGATTGCTGGCGGCCGGCGCCGACAGATGCGTGCGCTCCGCCGCACGCGCGAGATTCTGTGTATCGGCGATATGGAGGAGCAAGCGCAAATCCACGAAATCGAAATGCATGATGAAGGCCAAAGATGACGCGCCAGTTCAGTGCCGATCGGCGCCGGCGGGACAAACGACAATCTTAACCGGGCGAGGCGCACTGATTGCAAAAAACGGATTGCACGGCGCGGCGTGCTCGGTCGGCGTGAGGCGGTCCGCGCTTGTGGCCGATGCAAACGTTTTTGGGAGACCCTGGCGTAGATGCTGGGACCAGTCAGAAGAGCGCTTTGCGATCAGCCGCAGCTCGTGATGCGCGGCAAGCAGCCCATCGACGATGACTCCGACGAAGCACGGCAGATCGCCGCCGCGCTGGCCAACCTGCCGCAACCGACCTTTGCGTCGAAGATGATCGGAGAATGGCACGCCTACCGTGTCGCGCAAAATGAGCGGTGGCGCGCAAGCACGGAAAGTCGGTCGTGAGATTCACTTGCCGGTGCCAGGCGTCAATGCACAAGCTACACGGAACAGCCGGCGACATCGCCGTACTGCAGACGTTTGACGCCGCGGAGCGCAACGCGGCGCAACGCATGTGATCGATCGTCTCAGTCAACGGGTCGTGCCCACCCACCGCTGATCTGGGCAGACTGCTCCATCAACTCGCGATGTGGCGCGACATCGGCTTCAGGCGAGATATCCTCCAGCGTCAGCTGACTCGTCTCGATCCGCAGCGCCAGGATAGCGACGCTCAGCAAAAGCAACACGCCGCCAACCATCGCCAGCACACCGGTGACGCCGAACTGCGAATAGAGCAACAGCGCGACATAAGGTGTGGACATCGAAGCCGCGCGTCCACAAGTGCCGGCCACGCCCGTTCCGCGCAGCCGATACGCGGTCGGAAACAGCTCTGGGATATAGCCGAACAACCCCAAGGTGCAGACCGTATAGATCGCCGTCACCAATGCGAATCCGACCACCGAAATCGCCGTGGGCGCACGCATGTGCACGTACACGAAGCCGAGCAATACTGTCATGAGCGAAAACAACACGATCCCATTGCGACGCCCCAACCGGTCGGCCACCAGGTAGCCGACCACTGCGCCAGCCGGCGCGCCGAACGACATCAGCAATACAAATCCGAGCGACTGGACGATCGTCAACCCCTCCCTTGACGAAGAATGTCGGCAGCCATGCGACGAACCCGTACAGCGACATATTGATTGCCATGCAGGTCAATGCCGCTACCACCGTCCGGCCAATCATGCCGCGCGCGAACAACGCCCGGAACGGCGCAGCCGGCGCCTCGTGACTAACGACCCGCGCGACCGGCGGCAGCGTGCCGACCCGCGCCTCGACTTGCCGCTCGATTGCCGACACCGTGGCCTCTGCCTCTTCGAGCCGTCCGACCGTCTCGAGCCAACGCGGCGATTCTGGCATCCGATGCCGCAGGAACCACACGACCAGCGCGCCAATACCCGCTATCGCGAACATGTAGCGCCAGACGAGATGCGGGATGACCCAGTAGCCGATCGCCGTCGCGCCAAGCAGACCGGAATTGATGATCAACGCGAGGAGCGCCGTCCAGCGTCCGCGCGTGGCCGGCGGCACGAACTCGCACAACGTGCCGGCCGCTACCACCAGTTCTGCGCCCAGGCCCACCCCCATGATGAAGCGCAGCAGGATCAGCCAGTAGATGTCAGGTGCAAAGCAAGCGGCGATCGACGCGATACCGAAAATCGCCAAGTTCGCCTGATACGAATAACGCCTGCCGAAATGGTCGCCGAGATAGCCTGCCAGGCCCGCGCCGATCATCATGCCCATGAAGGTAGCGGAGATGAAAAACGAGCCGAGCCGCAAATCGGTAAAGCCGCTCTTGACCATCGCCGCGAGAGCGCCGTTGGCGAGATAGATGTCGAATGCGTCGAGGAAAGCGCCCGCACCGATGAGACCAAGAATATTCCAGTGGAAACGGGTAATGGGCAAGCGGTCAAGCCGCGCACCGGAATTGACGGTTACTGTTGCCAATTGTGTCTCCTCATAAAATGCGCGCGGTCGGGCCGCTTGCGCAAAGCAAGTTCTGCATGGCCGCTTTCTGGAATGCGCGGCTTTCATGCGAGCGTCCGGATGACAAGACTCGCGGTCGCCGAGCCTTGCTATGCCGTGTCACGTCATGGTGTATGACCATAAGAGTGCGACAGCCCGCCTGACGAGGGAATTGGCATTATTGGAAGCCGATGTTTCGTTGCGCTTAAGAGCCGCATCATCACGCGAGCAAGCAGCAAAAACGGCGCAATGCATGAAAATGCACTGCGCCGTCTTGCCCGCCGTCGGCTCGCCGATGCCACCACGCGCCGCGTAACGGGCTTCTCAGTCTGAAGCGATCTTGCGGGCTCGAAGAATCACCGGCATATCCACCATCTTGCCGTCCACAGCGACCGCCGCGCCTTGGCTGGCTCGCACCGCCGACAGCACCCGCCGCGCCCACGCCCGTTCCGCGTCGCTCCATGCATACGCGCGGTGCACCGCATCGATCTGCGCTGGATGAATGCACAGCTTGCCGCCGAAGCCGAAGCGCCGGCCCCGGCGCGCGTCGGCCTCGATTGCATCGGTATCCGTGATGGTGGTCGATACACCATCCACGGGTGCCCCGATCCCCGCGAGTCGCGATGCCAGCACGATCTGCGAGCGGAACAAATGCAGTTCCTCACCGTCGCCGTCGATCCCGAGATCGATCTGGAAGTCGAGCGTGCCGAACACGATGCGCTGCACGTGCGACGCATTGCACAACAGCGCGAGGTTTGCAAAGCCGCGCGCGGTCTCGACGATCGGCAACACGCTCAATGCGGAATGGGAATTCGCGAGCACAGCCTCGATCTGCTCGCTCGTCTCAGCCTTCGGCAACACGATTCCGGCAACCCCGGGGTGCGCGCACAACGCGGCGATGTCGTCGGCAAACCAAGGCGTGTCCGAGCCGTTGATGCGCACCCATCCCCGCCCTAATGTCCGCCCCGACACAGCAGCCAGCACCGCCGCGCGCGCTGCGGGTTTTTCGTCGGGCTGTACCGCGTCTTCGAGATCGAAAATCACCGCGTCCGCGCCGCCTGCGTGCGCTTTTTCGAAGCGCTCCGGCCGGTTGCCGGGCACGAATAGATAGGAGCGAGGCAGCGCGGCGTTCATGCAGGCACCGCCGCGTGCGAGCTTGCGTCGAATACCGAGCCGACTTGCGCGCATTCCGCGATATGCCATGCGCCGCCAAGCAATTGCGCGGCCTCGCCTTCTGTGGCTGCGCCGGAAAACGCCGCTAGCCGATGCAGCTTGCTCGCAATCTCGTCGCGCGAAAGCGTATTGCCCGGGTCGCCCTTCGGTTCGTCGACGCGGCCGTGCAAGACACGTCCGTCGGTGGTGGTCACCGTCACCTTGCCGATCCAGCGGACGGGATACGCGGCATCGACCTCGCTGTCGTAGGCCATCGCAACCTTCTCGCGGAAAGCGGCAATCGCATCCGCGTCGAAGCCCTGCTCGAATTCGGTCACGCCCGCATAGCCGTGATGCGCGACCAGCCCGAGCACCGTGCCCATGTTGAACTTGGCCTGGTGCACGGTGCGCGGCGTAACGACCGCGCCGAGCACATCGAGCGCGCCTTGATGCACGTGCGCGATGACGCTTGTGATATCTGCCGGAGCGAGACCATGCTGTTGCATCACGGCAAGCAACGCGTCGGCGGCGGGATGCGTATGACGGCACGCCGCATGATATTTGAACGAAGTCTCCGCCGTCGCCCAACGGCTGCCCAGCCGGTCGACGAGGCGCGCCGGAGCGGCGTCGCTCGACATGCCCGCCGCCATGCCCTGCGCGCCTTCCAGAATGTGCGTAGCGCCCCTGAAGCCTTCGGCGGCGAGCTGAGCTGCCATCAGTCCGTTCGCGGCGGCCATCGCGGTGTGCAACTGCTTCGAGTCCGCGGCGTCGCGCAGGAACTCCCACAGACCGCTCGCCTGCGTACCGGCGGAGCCGAACGCGTCGAGCATCTGCGTGGGCGACAAATCGAGTAGCCTGCCGGCGGCGGCCGCCGCCGCGACCGTGCCCACTGTGCCGGTGGTGTGAAACACCTTGTAGTGGGAGCGGCCGAGAAATTCGCCGATACGAATGCCGACTTCATAACCGGCGACCGCCGCCGCGATGAAGTCGCGTCCCGATGCGTTGTGGGCTTGGGCCAATGCCAGCGCGACCGGAAAGACGACGGTCGCGGGATGAAACACCGAACCATTGTGCACGTCGTCCTGTTCGGCGAAGTGCGATGCGGCGCCATTGACCATCGCTGCGAAATACGGTGTGGTGCGGCTGCGGTCGATCAGCACGTCGCACGGGCCGCGCTGCGCGAGGCCGCCGGCCTGGCGCGCGAAGCGCGCGATCGTTTCGACCGGCCGGGCACCCTTGCCGGCCAATGCGGAACCGAGCCAATCGACGTACAGGTTCACCGTGCGCTCGACGACCGCGTGCGGGATGCCGTCGAAATCGAGTTGTGCCGCGAAGGTGGCGAGCGTGAGACTGGGATGATCGTTCATAAGGAGATCGTGTCGTGTTCGTTCGAATTGCCGCGTGGCGTCGTTCAGTCGCCAGCCCGGGAAGACCGTTCAGATCGTACCGGCCGCACGGAGTGCGTCGATGCGCGCGCTGTCGTAGCCCAGTTCGCGCAGGATTGCCTCAGTGTGTTCGCCGAGTCCCGGAACCGGGTCCATGCGCGGCGCGAAGTCAGTCGGCAGACCCGGCGGCAATAGCGCCGGCACCGCGCCCGCCGGGGTGCCGACTTCCTGCCAGCGCTCGCGCGCCTTCAGTTGCGGATGCGCCCACACGTCACCGAGTGTGTTCATCTGCGCGTTGGCAATGCCCGCATTGTCGAGCCGCTCGATGACCTGCGCGGCACTAAGCTTCGCAAAGGCCGCGACGATCACATCCCGCAACGCCTCGCGCGCGGACGTGCGTTTTGAGTTCGACGCGAAGCGATCATCGGTGGTGAGTTCCGGCTGCCCGAGCACACGCTCGCAGAACAGTTTCCATTCGCGTTCGTTTTGTAAGCCGAGCATCACCGTTTTGCCGTCGCCAGCGGGAAACGGCCCGTATGGATAGATCGTGGCGTGCGCCGCACCCGACAGCGCGGGCGGCGACTGACCGTCGATTGCATAGTAGAGCGGGTAACCCATCCACTCGACCATGCTCTCCAGCATCGACACGTCGATGCGGCACCCGCGCCCGGTGCGTCCACGCATCAGCAGCGCGCTCAGAATATTCGAATACGCGTACATGCCAGCGGCGATATCCGCGATCGAGCAACCGGCCTTGGCTGGCGCGCCCGCCGAACCGGTAATCGACAGGAAACCGGATTCGCTTTGAATCAGCAGGTCGTAGGCTTTCTTGTCGCGATAGGGGCCGTCGGCGCCATAGCCGGAAATGTCGCAGACGATCAGCTTCGGGTATGTCCTGCTCAACGCCTCGTAGCTTTTCCTTCGAGCGATTAGTCCACACGAAATGCGACGAAAGCCCATGCACGCGCTCGTCGTAACCGCGCGCGAAATCGCCGGCGCCGGGTCGTTCAACCTTGATGACGCGCGCGCCCAGATCGGCGAGCTGACGTGTGCAAAACGGCGCGGCGATCGCTTGTTCAAGCGTGATGACCTTGATACCGTCGAGTGGTCTCATGTGTGTATCAGCCAGAAGATCAGAACGAACGCGGCAGTCCGAGAAGATGCTCGGCCACGTACGAAAGAATCAGATTGGTCGAAATCGGCGCGACCTGGTACAGACGCGTTTCGCGGAACTTGCGCTCGACGTCGTATTCGCACGCGAAGCCGAAGCCGCCATGGAATTGCAGGCATGCGTTGGCGGCTTCCCATGATGCATCCGCCGCGAGCAGCTTCGCCATGTTCGCCTGCGCGCCGCACGGTTGATGCGCATCGAAACGGCGCGCGGCTTCAAAGCGCATGAGGCTCGCCGCTTCGACGTTGATGAACGAGCGCGCGATTGGGAACTGCACGCCCTGGTTCTGACCGATCGGACGACCGAACACGACCCGCTCTTTCGCGTACTCGGTGACCTTGTCGACAAACCAGTAGCCGTCGCCGATACATTCCGCCGCGATCAGCGTGCGCTCCGCGTTCAAACCGTCGAGGATATATCTGAAGCCCTGCCCTTCCTCGCCGATCAGGTTCTCGGCCGGAATTTCCAGGTTGTCGAAGAAGAGTTCGTTGGTCTCGTGATTGACCATGTTCGCAATGGGCTGCACCGTGAGACCGTGCCCGATCGCTTCGCGCAAGTCGACGATAAAGATGGACATGCCTTCGGACTTCTTCTTCACATCGGCTAGCGGCGTGGTGCGCGCGAGCAGGATCATCAGGTCGGAGTGCTGCACGCGCGAGATCCACACCTTCTGGCCGTTGATCACATAGCGGTCGCCGCGCCGCTCGGCGGTGGTCGTGATCTTCGTGGTATCCGTGCCGGTAGTCGGCTCGGTCACGCCCATAGACTGCAAACGCAAATCGCCGCTCGCGATTTTCGGCAGGTAGTTGCGCTTCTGCGCTTCAGAGCCGTGGCGCAGAAGCGTGCCCATGTTGTACATCTGGCCGTGGCACGCGCCGGAATTGCCGCCGGCGCGATTGATCTCCTCCATGATGACCGAAGCTTCGGTGAGACCCAGCCCCGAACCGCCGAAGTCCTGCGGAATCAGCGCGGCCAGCCAGCCTGCCTTGGTCAGTGCATCGACAAACTCTTCCGGATAACCGCGTGCTTCGTCGATCTTGCGGAAGTACTCGCCGGAAAACTGCTGGCATAGGTCTCGCACCGCTTCGCGAATGTCCTGGAAAAAATCCTGTTGCGTGGTTTGCATTGTCGAATCTCGTGGAGTTCAGGCGACGCTGAATGACACTGGGTTGACGCTCAGTTGATGTCAGGCAAGCGCAGCAGTTGCGCGCATGGTCAGATAGCCTTCGTGGTCTTTGGCCCACAGGTCGATGGTTTTCCCGTCGGCGGAAGGCTGCCCGCACACGGTAAAACGCTGGCCTGCGAAAGTGGGACGCAGCGCTCTGAACGCGAAGCTTTGCAGCCTGGCGTCGGGTTGTTCGCGACGGACGAGGTCGACCAGCAGCGTAGCGATCAACGGACCGTGAACGACCAGGCCGGGATAGCCTTCCACCTGTGTGACGTACGGGTGATCGTAGTGAATGCGATGGCCGTTGAAAGTGAGCGCCGAATAGCGGAACAGCATCACGGCGTCGGCCTCGATGATGCGGCGCCACGTTTCGCCTTCGGGCGCGCGCTGCGGCGACTGCGGCCGGGCACCTTCGTGCGGTGCGTCGCGATAGACGATGTCGTGCTCTTCTTCGATCTTCAATTCGCCATTCGCTTCGATTGTGTGCTGCACCGTGACAAACACGAGGCGGCCCGAACGGCCGGTCTTGTCCTCGATATTGACGATGGTCGACGTGCGTGTGGCGTGCTCGCCCACCTTGAGCGACGCATGAAAGGTCAGCCGACCGCCCGCCCACATGCGTCGCGGCAGCGGCACCGGCGGCAGGAAACCGCCGCGCTTTGGATGACCGTCGGCGCCCACCTCGGCCATCGGGGCCACTGGAAGAAAGTACAGCCAGTGCCAAAGTGGCGGCACGGTATTGCCGCTTTCCTCGCGATCGAGCGTGGCGGCCAGCGCCGTCAGCGGAAAGGCCGTGATGTCGTCTTCGGCCACCGCCTCCTTGTCGAGCCAGTCGTCGAGTCTCTCTGCAGCGGCGGACATAGGCGGAGTCTCCAGATACGCATGTTGAGCTTCATGAGCCCTACTATGAACGACACCTTGCGTTGCGCCAAGTTTGCATTTTTGAATCGGGCGTTTGGTTTTGATTAAGGCGCCCGATGGCGCGTTGCGCTCAACCCTGACAATCAGCGCTGACGATTAGCCTCGGCGGTGGACGCCTGGCGTCGAGGCCAGTATGAAAACCGTCTGAGGGTGCGCCGATTGCCGGTGGATGTGCTCGCCTACTTGAGGCCGAGCCGTTTGGCGAGACGATTCAGATTGGCGCGATCGCGACCGAGGTCGCGCGCGACCGCCGCCCAGTTCTGCTGATGGCGTGCAAGCGCGTCCACGACGACGCCCCGCTCGAACTCCGTGACGGCGCTGCGAAAATCCTTCGAGACGCTCTGCAGCGCCGTTGCGGACGGCTGATTTCTTTCTTCATGCGGGCCGTCGACAGCGCGAAGTCCGCAGCACTCAACGTCAAAATGCGACGATGCTCGCGACTGGCCGCCAACGCCTTGAGCGCACTGCGCCCAATCAGATGTTCGAGTTCGTGCCCGTTGCCCGGCCACGGGTAACGTAACAACGCCGCTTGCGCGACCGCCGCGAGACGCGTACTCAGCAGCCCAAGCCGCGAGCGGTTCTCTTTCAGAAAGAAACCCGCAAGCAGTAATACGTCGCGGCCGCGCTCGCGCAAGGGCGGCATGCGCCGCGGGTAGACGCTCAGACGATGGTAGAAGTCCGCGCGAAACCGTCCCCGACCGTACCTTTTCGGCAAGATCACGATTTGTGGCGCAATCAGCCGCACGTTAACTTTATGTTCGTTGTCCGAACCGACTCGTTGCAACTGGCCGTTCTGAAGAACGCGCAAAAGCTTCGCCTGCACGGCGAGCGGCAGCTCTCCAACTTCGTCGAGAAAAATCGTCCCGCCGTCGGCCAGTTCGAATTTGCCGCGTCGATCCGACGAGCCGCCCGAAAACGCGCCACGCACGTGCCCGAACAGTTCGCTCTCGACGAGTGTGTCCGGCAACGCCACGCAGTTCAGGCTTACCAGCGACTTATTGGCGCGCGGCGACAGCGCATGGATTGCGTTCGCCACGAGTTCCTTGCCGACGCCGGTCTCGCCGGTAATCAGCACGGTCAGGTCGCTTGCGGCGACCACCTCGATTTCCTTGACCATGTGGTGATGCGCGTCGCTGCTGCCGTTCAGCTCGCGCCGGCTCAAACTGCTCGCCTGGCGGTAGGCTTCGGCGCGCTGGCGCGCCTCTTCGCCGCTGCGCGCCAGCGTGTCGATACGCTCGACCTCGCTCACCGTCGCGGCGGCAGGGCCGACGAACGCGCGCAGCGACGCCATGTCGAGTGCGTCGAAGCGCGCCGGGTCGAGTGCGTCGAGCGTGAGCAGCCCCAGGCTGACCGCGAATGAACAATGGACAGCCGAGGCAGTCGTGCACTTCGAGGTGCCCGGCCATACCATGGACGAGGCCGTCGTAAGGGTCCGGCAAATCCGAATCCGCCGCGAAGCGGGTCGGCTCGGGCCGTGACAGGAGTTGCTCGAAACGCGGATGATCGCCGACCCGAAAGCGCCGCCCCCAGAAATCGCTGCTCAAGCCGTCGATTGCCAGCGGCACCAGGGTGTCGCCTTCGAGACGCAATAAAGCGGCTGCGTCGCCTGGGAAGAAGATGGGCAGACTGCGAAGCAGGCGACGATAGCGCTCCCGCTCGGTCAACTCGCGCGACAGGTCGAGGATCAGCGGCGTCAACCCGTCGAGCACCGCGTCCCCAGTCAGAGGGACTCCGTTAGGAGTCTTTTTGACCAAGGTCGAATGGACCATTGGCAAATCCAGATCGTTGATTTCACGGCATTTGATACCTCGCATGGATGGTGGATACGAATTGATGTCTTACCTGAGTCAGCTCGATAACCACTCACCACCTGGAACTTCATTATGCTTTCCGTTGAACACCGCGCCAATGTCAAAGCCACCGTCCCTCTGCTCGAAAGCGGAGGCGAAGCGCTGACCACGCACTTTTACGGTTTGCTCCTGAGCGAACACCCGGAAGTGCGCCCGCTCTTCAATCAGGCGAATCAGGCGAGCGGGGTGCAGCCCCGGGCGCTGGCCAACGGCGTGTTGATGTATGCGCGCCATATCGATCAGCTCGAACAGCTGGGCGGCCTCGTCTCGCAGATCATCAACAAGCACGTGTCGCTGAACATCCTGCCGGAGGACTATCCGATCGTCGGACAGTGCCTGCTGCGCTCTATTTGCGAAGAGCTCGGCGCACAAATCGCGACCGACGCCGTGATCGATGCATGGGGCGCCGCCTATCAGCAACTCGCCGACCTCCTGATCGGACTGGAGGAGCAGGTCTACGCGCAGCGCGAAGCGGCGCCTGGCGGATGGCGGATGGCGCGGCGCGCGTGTGTTCCGCGTCGCGCGCAAGGTGCGTGAGAGCGACGAAATCACGTCGTTCTATCTGCGCCCTGACGACAACGGCGAGTCGCTGGCGTTTCATCCCGGCCAGTACATTGGCGTGCGTTTGACGATCGACGGCGAAGAAGTGCGCCGTAATTATTCGCTCTCGGCACTGTCGAATGGCCATGAACACCGTATCAGCATAAAGCGGGAGCCTAACGGCAAGGTGTCGAACTATCCGCATACGCAGATCAACGAAAACGATACGGTGGATCTGTTTGCGCCGGCGGAGGTGTCAGGAATTTCGTGTGCTGAGGTCGGTTAAAAATCTCAGCTGATGGCGGCGGTGAATCGCTCGCCGAACAGGATGGCGAACTGATTGACGGCTTGCCGCCAGGTGATAGGTGGCAT
>NZ_JBFOAH010000059.1:0-19142 GCF_040812055.1 Paraburkholderia suaedae
ACAGGATCCTTGCCGAACATCATCGGCGCGTGCTTGAGTTCGCGTCTCCTACCGGAGCCTCGAGCTCAAGCACGCGAAGAAAACGGTCTTCAAGAAAGTGAAACGATGTCTGTGAATCGCACACGTAAAGACTCCGCGATGGACGCAAGGGCGAGCGCGCTCAGGGCAATACACTGCGCGATGGCGGGTAATCCTTGCGTCCATAAGAACGGCATCGCCGGGAAAATGGCACCGACCGAGAACAGGCAGAACGAGACACCAGCAGCCGACCATGGATTGCCGCCCAGCTCCGCCGGGTCCAGTCCGAGTTCTTCCCGTGTCAGCGTATCGAGGGCCTTGTCCTTGTCGCGCATCATCTGCGATGCCACGCGCTTGGCCTCACGGCGTCGAGCCCCTTGGCGCGATAAATCAGCGCCAACTCGTGCTCTTCGGCCTCGGGCGAAGTTTCGAGTTCGTCGGCTTCTTTCGCAATCTGGGTGCTGGCCAGCTCCCGCGCGTTGGTCACCGAAAGCCATTCACCCAGCGCCATTGAGCACGCTCCGGCTATCAGCCCAGCCAACCCTGTCAGCAGGATTGCCTTGTTGCCCGTTCCCGCACCCGCGACGCCCATAATCAGACAGAAGTTGGAGACGAGGCCATCGTTCGCGCCCAGTACTGCCGCGCGCAGGTCGTTCCCCGACGACACTCCCTTATGCCATGACTCCGCTGCGGCGATGCGCGCGCCTTGCGACATGTTCGGGTCGCCGCCATGAGCCAGCGTCTGGACCACTGCGGCGTGGTGATGCTCGTCGGCCGACATGTGCCCTGCATCGGGTTGCCCGTGATATTTATTCCGGTCTGCGTACTCGGCCGCAGCAAGCGTGGGCAATACGAAACCCGCGCCGAACAGGCGGACCAGTGTCTTCATCAGGCGTGTCTTGACGGCCTGCCCGGTTCGCTTCGGGCGGACGCCATTGGCTCTCAGTTTTTCGGCCCACACCTGCGCGTGCTCGCGCTCTGATTTGGCCAGCTCGCTATACACCTACTTGCGGGTTTCATCCTCCTCGACCTTTGCAAGCGTTTCGTATAGCGCAGCACTGTGAAGTTCGTCAGAGAGGTTCGCCCTGAAACGCTTGATTTCGTGTTTCGATGCCATCGTGAAGTATGTGCCTGTTTTTCTCGCGAGCACGAAGCATAATGTATTCAGGTGCCCTGAATCGCGAAGCCCTTAAAGTGCGACTTAACCGAGAACGTCAACGGTTCTCATGCCGATGCCGGTCCGTTCGCACGTCCCCCTGTTTGCAGACGCGGGGGCAGACTCCTGTCGCAACTGTCAAAACACGATATTGGTGCGTACGCCCACCACGGCTTCATTGCCGACGCGTTGCGACGGGTTCTCCGGATTTGGAATGCCGCCTGCCGGACGGAACACGTACTGGAAGTCCGCCTGCAACAGCCACCACGGTGTGACCTGGTACTGGTAGGTCGCTTCGATGAGGGTTTCGGCGCTGCGCGACGGATACCCCGGCGTGGTAAAGGAGGCCGTGTCGCTGGCGAGCCCCTGTGCATGTGAACCAATCTTCGCGTAGCCCAAAGCCAGCCCAACGACGTCGTAGTTGCGGCCCGCGAACGGCGCCTTCAGCGTCACGCCGGCGTTCACACCCAGGTCGACCAGGTTGCGGTCGCCCGGCGTGCCCATGACTCTGGCAAACACGCCGACCAATTGCGGACTGTCCGCGCCCGGGCGCCAGACCATCTGGTCAGCGACAGCGTAGAAGCTGTAATTGCCCCGGTGACTCTGCGGGACACCCGTACTTGCCGGATTCGCAAGCGACAATCCGGCGTTGTCGAACTGCTGGTCGGCAAAACGCTGCGTGTTGTACCAGAAGCCCAGCTTGTAGGTCCCGGGCAGACCGGCCGGTTGCGCGTCCGACGGGCTGGCCGGCGGCTGGTTTATCGCATACTGTACTTCGCCGATGAACAGTGCGCCGTTAGCGACGTTGGAGTTGGTCCCGTGGCAATTCAGTTTCTGCGGGTCTCCGGCATCGCCACCAGTCGGATTGCCGTCGAAGACGCCAGCCAGCACCGTCCATGCTTCAGCCGGTCTGGCGCGTACGCGCACACCCAGCGACGAGAGCGGATAGGCAGGGCCGCCCGCCGGCATGTCGACTGATGGCAGGACGGGCCAGCCAAATGTCGCGTTCATGAATGGCGTCGCGTACTGGCTCACCATAAATTCCTGGTCGAGACTCTGCTGACCGACCTTCACATCCACCTTCCCTGCGAGCAACGACTGTTGGTACCAGAGCTCCCAGAGCCGCGTCGTGCTGTCGGCTTCGATACCGCTCGCACTCTGCAGGGTCAGCAGGTTGCGCTGGCTGAGGTTGGTGCCATGAATCTGCAAGGCTGACGCGTTGAACGTGCCGCCCGGCAGCCCGAACGCCTTTTGCGTGTCCATCACGATACCGAGTTGCGTTAGGCCGTCGTAGGCACCGCCGCGTTCGACGCCCCCGGACAGGTTATTCAGGTATTCACTGGTTTCATGCAGGCTGAGCGTTACGCCGTGGTCGCCGAGCCAGGGCCGCAGGCCACCCATGTCACCGAAAAGCGTCGCACGGTCCCAGAAGCCGGTCGGCGGAGGCGGCGCCTGGTCCGCGTTCGCAGCTTCCGGTGCGGGCGGCGTCGGCGACGGCGCGGATTCGGCTGGCGTAGGGGCCGGCGCGGCTTCGCCGCTCGCCTGGGCAAACGCGGGTTGCACCGCGCTCAGAGCCAGCAGGCACGTCAGACCGATGGGCGCACCGCCCATCAGCAATGTGGTCTTCAGGTTTTTCTTCATGACAGGCGGAGTCGAAATTACCAGGCGGATATATCTGTTCGTTTTATGGATATGACGCGCAATGTCTGGCGGGACCGTGAGCCCGGTTCCCGTTCGGGAAAACCACCCGCGCAGCCGTAACGCAGAGTCCAGTTCGTTACCGACGGATGAGTGGACAACATCGCGACGAGAGCGACGGCGGCGACCGTCATCGCCAGAATCGCGCAGCCGGTCCGCGTTAAAGGGCTACCACGCAGGCAATGCGCAACTGGTGACTGCGAACCTGCGGGCTCCGCCGGCCTGCGGAAGCCCGCTGGCATGGGCAACCGTCGCCCGACCCGGAGACGGTACGACAAGGAAGTGGGCCCGGGCCGCATACGCGGCCAACTCACACGGCGCAGTCCGCGCGGACGTGCGACGGCACACCCGGGCAACAAGGGACATCCGGCGCGGCGCATGAACCGCGCCACCGAAAGACGTAACAAATGACTTGGCGAACATAAGCCCACTCCCGCCCAGCCCGACGAAGTCGGACGACGTAAAGACGTGATTGCGTCTCGCAGGTGAACTGGCGAAAGGCGGTCAAACAGAGGGAGCGTGCTGCTGACAGACCGGCAGAAAGCCAGTCGGTGTTCAAGCGCGCTAACCCGACAAAGCGAGTTAGCGGCGAAGGAGAGTTCCTGCGGTCGCTATCTCGCGGTTACTTCGCCGGCAGAGGCCGGCATAGGACTTCCACTACTAGAGCATGCGTCCACGAGGGACTCCTTTTGATGAGACGGGCGGATTGTATTCGGCACGGGTGTCAAACGGCAAGAAAAAAAGCACAAGGAACATCGCACCCGAATCTCCCCACCAGATTGAACAAACAAAGGATTCTGATTCACATTCGCAACGGCATCTATTTTCTTTCACAAGCCTTTTGTGCCTGCCATCTGAAAAGCCGGGCCGGTGCCGGGAAATGATATTTGCTCTCCTTAGCGAATCATGTTGACTTTGAATTAAGGCACCGCCTAAAATTCGCGCATCTTCGCAAACGGGGCTGATGCCTTGGACACCTGCAGTAGTCGACCTTCGAACAGTTTCGCTGCCTGACCGGCAAGACGTCCGCGCTCTCTTTTCTCAGCCGCCGTCTTGCCAGCAGGCAGACGGTGCGCGCCGTAGTAACTATCTTTGTGCACCCTTATTAGCGCCATCCGGCCGCAGCGAATACGCGCGTCTGCATGGCACCGCGTCGCGAGCGTTAGCTCGTGGCTGTGTCCGTTCGCGCCTTGTCGATTTCCGACGGCGCGAGCGCACCCCGCGCAGCGCGTCGCCACCTTGACGCTCCGAGTGCCGAACGAGACGAGGATTAAAGCGGGTCCATGCCCTTTACAAGGCGCGTAATCTGATTTCAATGCACAACGGGATGACAGTACGTTGCGACGGCGAAGAATGGGCGCTTGATTTCGGCCACGAGCTGGAGATGATTGACGCCACGCTGAAAATGGCGGGACTCGACACGGGGCGCCTCAGGCAGTCGGTTTGTACCCGGCGAGAAGCGACGAGGTAAGCACAGAGGTCGAGAGATGCAAACGGAGAAGTATCGCGGCTACACGCTGTGGGGTCATGCCATTGTGCAGCAGGAGGGCATCCTGCAGGCGGCACGTTATGCAGCCAGCGGCACCATCACGCGAGAGAGCAAAGTAATTGAGGCCTCTGGCGTACTTGGCTCGTACGACTCCGAAGAAGAAGCGGAACACGCAGGCGTCTCATGGGCACGCGCATGGGTCGATAGCCACGGGTGACAGTGTCCGCCCGGCGCGCGTTCCATATCGGGCAAACGTCCTGGAACTCGGCTTCTTTTTCTCGGGCGTGATGTCGGGCGGTGTCGGACCGGCATCCGGCCATATGCGTTCCCTTCCATCTGCTCCAGCGCGGAAGTAAGCTCATAAGTGCGCGCAGCGCCGCATCGTGGCGCCGCGACGAAAAAGGAGCATGCAATGAAGCCCTTTCTGGCAACGGCGCACGCGGGTAGCGCCCTTGCGCTGCTTGCGATGTCCGGCTGCTACTACGTCGGCCCCGGTTACTAAAGCACGAATTGAACAACCGGGAATGACTCGGACGGAAATCGTATTCACACGACGCGGCTTTTGTTTGAAGGCGGATGTAAACGCTAGAATCGCGGTTCGCCAGACCCAGGGTAGGAGTCTGGAACCAATGCAGAACTGGGATGTAGTGAGGAATATGATATGGAGAACGGTAGGTTTATTACAATCGCTTTCACCATCGTCGCGGCGTCCTTAGCTGGTTGCGCGAGCGTGGCCGAAAAAAACGCGGATCAGTGCGAACATATGATGCAAAGCAAAGCAGAACCCGCGCTCGTTTCGGTGAGCGAAAAGCAGCCGTCGCCTGATGGCCGCTCCGTGCTCGTAACTGGCATGGTCGAAGACCAGCGCTTAAATACTGTCGTACCTGCAAAAGTGGAATGCCGGTTCGACGGCAAGTCGCTTGCAGCCTTTCATTGGCTAGCTCCCGCCACGTTGGCGGACTCAGATGACACGCATGCCAACGCACGGAACATGGCGCATTAGAGAAAGCGAAGGTGCAACGACTCGTGGCACTAGCACCAATACTAAATAAATCGCCCCTCGGTTTCTGCACGTTCTCCGCCACGCGCAATGGCCGGGTGCCGGAGATCGGCTGCAGTGCGAACAGTCCCATGCCATGGGCCGGTGAACGGCGTGCCGTGATGCATCGCAATCGCGTGATGTCGTTTCCTTCGGGTGCGTCAGTCAATGAGGATAGGTTATTTGCAATCCGAAGCATACCGTCATGATCGAGGGTAGGCACGGGATTGTTCGGTTTTCATCTCAGTCATCCCACAGGGATGATGGGAGTTCGTTTGTGTATCCGACCTCGACGCCCGCTCTGGCCAGAATTGCCGGGGTTCATACCCGGCCCGGCCAAGCATTTCCTTTCAGCGAACTTACGAAGCCTTCAGCCGGGCGGCCGGTCCGCAACCGAATGCTGCCCCATGACCTACAGGTAAATTTCGGCCTGAGCTGCCATTGGGACGGACCGGGTTCTACGTCAGCAATGCGCCGGCGGATTGCTGACGATGGTGCATCGAGCAGTCGGACGGCAGCTTCCCGCACCAGCGAACTCACACTTCCGACCCTGAACGGCCGTTCCCCGTTCAACCGAGTGAATGACAGCTTACGGTGGGCGGATTCAACCGGTGGATGCAACACACTTAAGACTGCACAAGCAGCTGGGAGTGTTGCAAATGAAACAGCGACGGCGGATTTATTACAGCGAGAAGCAGAAAGCGCTGATGTGGGAACGTTGGCGGAAGGGAGAATCTCTCCAGAAGATCGCGCAGCTTTTTGACCGGAACCACTCGTCAGTGCAAGGGATTCTGGCTGAGACAGGCGGGATCCAGCCACCACAGAGGCATCGATCGAGATTGGCGTTGACGCTGGCTGAGCGCGAAGAGATATCGCGGGCGCTTGTGGCTGACGACTCGATCCAGTCGATCGCCATGCGACTGGATCGAGCTCCCTCCACGATATGCCGGGAAATCAAGCGTAACAGCGGACCAGATGGCTACCGGGCAAGCCACGCCGATCAGCTTGCCTGGGCTCGGGCACAGCGTCCCAAAGCCTGTAAACTGGTTGAACACCGAACGCTGGCGCACATCGTGGCAGGCAAGCTCCAGTTGCAGTGGTCACCGCAGCAGATTGCCGGATGGCTCAGGCGTGCGTACCCAGACAACGAGGACTACCACGTGTCCCACGAGACCATCTATCGCAGTCTCTTCATACAGGCCCGTGGCGCCTTGAAGAAGGAATTGCTGGAACACTTGCGGCGCACCCGCGCCATGCGTCGTTCGCGCCACCACACGCAGAAGACTGACGATCACGGCAGGATTCGGGACACGGTATCGATCAGCGAACGCCCTGCGACCGTTGAAGACCGGGCCGTACCGGGCCACTGGGAAGGTGATCTGCTGTGCGGTAGCGGCAGCAGCCAGATTGCAACCCTCGTCGAGCGTCAGACGCGTTACGTCATGCTGGTCAAGATAGCCAGCAAGGATAGCGAGACGGTCGTCAATGCACTCATCAGGCATGCCAGCAAGTTGCCGCAGGAACTTTATAGATCTCTGACGTGGGATCGGGGAACGGAGATGGCTGGACACAAGCGTTTCACTGTGGCCACTGATATCCAGGTCTACTTCTGCGACCCCCAGCATCCATGGCAGCGCGGCTCGAACGAAAATACGAATGGACTGTTAAGACAGTATTTCCCGAAGGGCACTGACCTGTCAGTGTATTCACAGGCCAAACTTAACGCTGTGGCAAGACGATTGAATGAGCGTCCGCGAAAGACACTGGACTACGAAACACCCGCCGAACGATTCCACCAAACTATTGCATCCACCGGTTGAATCCGCCGTGCAACATCGGCCGGTGATGCCATCAGGTGTTTTTGCGCGGCACGCGCGCGAGAAGCAGCGTGCCATTCACTTCCTTGATGCCTTTAGCCATTTCGCGATGGAACTGGACGTCAAACGCACGAAACCTCCGATCGATCCGGGACGCTGTTTTTCGTAGCAACTTGAGTCCTGTCGACGTTCACGATCCAATTGTTGAAGCAAAAACGCCATCGAATACGACGCTCCTCCAGGAGCGCCGAGAACCAGCGCCAGAGAGCAGCGTCACCAACTTTTGCCGCCGCCTCAATCTCTATGCGCTGCATTTATCCGTTGTCGTCGTCGAACCCCGATGTCATCCGTGCCACGTATTCAGGTCAAACGTCACGACAATAGTCCAATCAAATCGGGAACCGCTGTGAACAAATCGCCAACAACGCCGTAGTCGGCGACGCTGAAAATCGGCGCTTCTTCGTCCTGGTTGATGGCGACGATCACCTTCGAGTCCTTCATGCCCGCGAGGTGCTGGATCGCGCCCGAGATGCCGACCGCGATGTACAGTTGCGGCGCGACGATCTTGCCCGTCTGGCCGACCTGATAGTCGTTCGGCACGTAGCCCGCATCGACGGCTGCGCGCGAGGCGCCCATTGCTGCGCCGAGCTTGTCGGCCAAAGGCTCCAGCACTTTCGTGTAGTTCTCGCCGCTACCGAGACCACGGCCGCCCGACACGATGATGTTCGCCGACGTCAGTTCCGGACGGTCCAGCTTCGTCACTTCGCGGCTGACGAACTGCGAGATGCCGGCGTCTGCGGCAGCTTCGATTTTCTGGACCGATGCATTGCCGCCTTCCGCTGCCACCGGATCGAAGCCCGTTGCGCGGACCGTGATCACCTTGACCGGATCGGCCGATTGCACGATCGCAATCGCGTTGCCTGCATAGATGGGGCGCTCGAACGTGTCCGCGCTGACGACAGCCGTGATCTCGCTGATCTGTGCGACGTCGAGCTTCGCCGCGATGCGCGGCGCGATGTTTTTGCCGTAGGCGGTGGCAGGCGCAAGAATGTACGAATAGTCCTTCGCGATGTTAAGCACTGTCGCTTCGACGTTTTCCGCCAACCCCGCTTCGAGTTGCGACGCATCGGCGAGCAGCACTTTGGCGACGCCCGCGACCTTCGATGCCGCTTCAGCCGCGGCTTGCGCGTTATGCCCTGCCACCAGTACGTGGATATCGCCACCAATCTTCTGCGCCGCTGCGATCGTGTTCAGCGTCGCAGCCTTGATCGACGCGTTGTCGTGTTCTGCAATTACCAGATTCGTCATTTGCTCTCTCTCCGCGTTCTACTTAAAGCACCTTGGCTTCGGTCTTTAGCTTCTCGACCAGCGTCTTCACATCCGGCACCTTCACACCGGCGGAGCGCTTGGGCGGCTCGACAACCTTCAGCGTCTTCAGGCGCGGCGTCACATCCACACCCAGGTCTTCGGGCTTCACGGCTTCCAGCGGCTTCTTCTTCGCCTTCATGATGTTGGGCAGCGTCACGTAGCGCGGCTCGTTCAGGCGCAGCTCCGTCGTGACCACTGCGGGGAGTTTGAGCGACAGCGTTTCAGCACCGCCAACCACTTCACGCAACACAATCGCCTTACCGTCAGCCACGACAACCTTCGAAGCGAAAGTAGCCTGCGGCAGATTCGCCAGCGCGGCCAGCATCTGACCCGTCTGGTTGGAATCATCGTCGATGGCCTGCTTGCCGAGGATCACCAGCGAAGCCTGTTCCCTGTCGACGACTGCCTTCAACAGCTTGGCGACAGCCAGCGGCTGCAGGTCTTCATTCGACTCAATGAGAATTGCGCGATCCGCGCCGATCGCCAGCGCCGTACGCAGCGTTTCCTGACACTGCGCGACGCCGCATGTAACGGCAATGACTTCCCTGGCCGCGCCCGCTTCCTTCAGACGCACCGCTTCTTCAACAGCGATCTCATCGAACGGATTCATCGACATCTTCACATTCGAAATATCGACCCCCGTGGAGTCCGACTTCACGCGGACTTTCACGTTGTAGTCGACTACCCGTTTGACCGCGACGATGACAATCATCCTGTTACCCGTATCACGTTGTTGATCCGGCGTGCGAATGCAGCGCGCTATTGCAACCTCAATCCAGCTTCGAACGGATAGCCGCAAGCGTTCCATCGGGATCGATGACGCCCACCACATCCTCTCTGCGCATCACCGCCAGCGCCGGTGCGCCGCCCTTCAGCGCATCAAGCACGTCAGCAAGCGTGGAGTCGGCATCGACAGGGCGCAGCGATGAGACATCATGCGGCGTCCCTCTGTCGAGCGGCGACATGATCACCTCGGCAGTCAGTACATGCAGCCGTCCCACGCCCTTTGCGAAGTCCCGCACATAGTCGTTGACGGGCGCATTGATGACTTCGAAAGGCGTGCCAATCTGTACGATCTGGCCGTCTTTCATCACCGCGACCCGGTCGCCGATGCGGATCGCTTCGTCGAGATCGTGCGTGATGAACACCGCTGTCTTTCCCAGACGGCGCGAGACCTCCACGAACTGCTCGGCGAGTTCGCGGCGAACGATCGGATCGAGCGCACTGAACGGTTCGTCCATGAGCAGGATTTGCGGATCGGTTGCAAGTGCGCGTGCGAGGCCGACACGTTGCTGCATCCCACCCGACAACTGATCGGGATATTGCTGCTCCCAGCCATCGAGATGCACCGCGGCAAGCGCACGATGGGCCGCATCGAGTTGCGCGGTGCGCGTCATCCCGCGACCTTGCAGTACGAACAACACGTTCTCCAGCACGCTGAAGTGCGGCCAGAGCGCCATGTTCTGAAAGACCATGCCGAATCGCCTTGCGCGCAATTCACGCAGTTGGGGCGCCCGGAGATCGGATATGCGCTCGCCCTCGATCCAGATCTCGCCCGCCGTCGGATCGATCAGGCGATTGATATGACGCAGCAAGGTCGACTTGCCGCATCCCGACAGGCCCATGATGCACAACGTCTCGCCTCGTTTCACCGAAAGGCTCACGCCGGCCACGCCTACCACGCAACCGTATCGGCGCTTGACGTCGTCCTTGTCCAACTGTTCTCGCTGGATAGACGCGATCGCCTGCTGCGCTGCGCGGCCATAAACCTTCCAGAGATCCCTGCACTCGATGACGTCCGCCTGCTCGCTCGCCGCCTTCGTCGGCACAGCGCGAACGGGAGATTTCTGCTTGGGAAGAACTGGCTGCCGTGGATACGGTTCGGGAATCATGGGGCCTCAGTATGAATGGTCGGCGGTGGGCTTTGTTCAAGACGCATGCATTCAGGCATGTGCCGCTGCCAGCGATTGCTGGATCCACGAATCGAATTGCTTCTGATTGTCCGCAATCCAGCGCTGTGCATGTCCGCGGATATCCTCGGTCTTGTTCTGGCCTTGCTGCATCAACCGATTCTCCGTGCTGATATCCGTGGCCGGGATCGTGACCAGATCAAACAGCTTCTTCGCGGCAGGGTTCTTCTGCACAAAGGCTTTGTTGGCAAGCACCTTCATTTCGTAGATCGGGAAGCCGGTATCGCGGCCGTCCGGCAGGCGGCTGTTATTGTTGCCGTTCTGCGGGTCCGGCGATGGCACGCTGAGCCATACGACGTCGCGGCCCGGCACGAGCACGCTGCTCACCCACATCGGCACCCATGTGTAGTAGAGCACCGGCTCGCCCGCCTTGAAGCGGGTTATCACGTCGGCCATCAGCGCCTCGTAGTTGCCGAATAGCGGCGCCACCGTCGCACCAAGGTCGTAGTAGTCAATGTGATGCTGGATCACGCGGGCCGCGCCCCAGCCCGGATTACCCGCCACGAGACTCGCCTTGCCGTCCGTGCCGCCCGCGTTGAACAGCTTCGCGAGCTTCGAATCCTTGAGCTGTCCGATGTTCGTGATGTGATATTTGTCCGCCGTCTTCTTGTCGATGCAGTAACCAAACACGCAGTTCGTCACTGTATGGCCCAACCGAACGCAGGTCGCGTCGCCACCGACCTTCTGGTAGTACGTGTCGTAAAGCGGTGTCCATTCCTGGGCGCAGAAGTCAGCATCGCCCTGTGCGACGGCGACGTGAAAGATCGCCGGGTCGGCAGGCATGTAGTCCTTCACCGTATAGCCGAGCATTTGCAATCCCATCTCGACGATCACGCTCTGGAAGCGCGCGGTCGGCGTCGCAAGCCCGATCGGCTTGACGGTCATACCCGAGCCAGGAAGGCTCGCGGCAGAAGCACTGCGCGTGCCCCACGCAGAAGCCGCTAGCACCGCACTCTGAATCAGAAACTGCCGCCGGCTTTTCATGCTGTTCATGTTGACTCCCTTCGGTGATCAGACCTGTTCGAGCAGCGATGACAACCGGCCGATATACCAGTTGCAGAATTTTTCGACCTGCCATTCTGACGGCGCGTAAGGGCCCGGCTCGTATGCCGGACTGACGGCGCCCCGCTGCGTCAGTCCCACGTAAAACTTGTCCTGCTCGTTCGTCGTCTTCCAGACGTGCGTGAGATTGTCGAGATCGTAGTCACGCCCCTCGACGGCGTCCTTGTGCACGAGCCAGGTCGTTCGCACGAGGGTCTTTCCCGCACTGATGGGCAGCACCGAGAAATGAATCGAATGGTCAGCCTGAAAATGGTGCCAGGAGTTCGGCTGCAGATGGAACTGCAGGCGTCCAAGGCGCGGTTCCGTGAAATCCGCGAGCAGGCGGCGCGATGCCGCCTTGCCGTCCATCGTCATCGACTCGCCCGGACCTGTGAGCGGCACGCGCTGGATGAGGAACGCCGTGACCCTGTCGTCGAGATGCTGGATCGGCTCCCATGGCAGGTTGTTTCTAGCCCAGATGTCTCGCGACGCCGCAAGTGCCGCATTGTGTTCACGGACAGCCTCGCGCCTGGCTGGATTGGCATCGTCTTCCGTGTAGCCGAATACGCCGAACGACGATTGCAGCAGTTCGGGATGGCCCATGCAGTGGTAGCACTCGCGATTGTTTTCCACCGTGAGCTTCCAGTTGCCGTCCTCGATGATGTCGATCTGCGCGGCGACCTTGCTGTTGCGCAGGTGATGAGGCTCGACGTACGGACCCACGGCCTCGACCAGAGTGTCGAAATCTTGCGGCGGCTCGTCGGCCACGCATACGAAAATCAGGCCGCCCAGGCTGCGTACATGAACCGGCTTCAGGCCATAGCACGCCTTGCTGGTTTCTGCGGCCAGCTCCGCGTGCAGCAGTTCGCCTTTCGGTGAGTACGTCCACTGGTGATAGGGGCAAACGATATTGGCGAACGCGCCACGCTGCTCGTGCAACATGCGCGCGCCGCGGTGCCGGCACACGTTGTGGAACGCCGTCAGCTCGAATTCGTCTCCCCGGCTGACGATGACCGAATACGGCCCGAAGTCCGCGAGAAAGTAATCGCCCGGCTCGGAAATCGCCGCTTCCAGCCCGACGAATATCCAGTGTCGACCGAAGATCAGCCGCATGTCGACGTCGAACAGGTCGGCGCTGAGATAGAACGGGGCTTCCAGGCTGATGCCGGTTCGACGCGCTGCTGCGAGACGGCGAACGTAGGCGGCTTTCTCAAGGAAGTCGGGATCCTGATGTTGTTGAACCACCTTCGCTGCTCCTGATATCGATGCTGTCGTGGACCGGCCTCGCGTCACGTTGACCGGGTTGTGAATTGCAGTTGAACGATGCGACCTTCGTTGCAGGGCTTATGCGCCGCAAGTCAGCGCGTCGAACTCGCGTGGGCGTCGCGCTCGACGATCAGCGATGCACTGCGCGGGTCCTGTTGCTGCGCAAGCGTGGGATCTGCGCGGAACAGACGGCGCTTCATGTGAACGATCACGCCGACAGGCCCGCGCTCGCGCCAGCGCTGCATGCCGTGGTCACGTAAAGACATGCCCAACCCTTGGGAAATGCGGTCGATCGTAATGGCCAGCAACACGATGCCCACACCGCCCGTAGTCGCCATCGCAACGTCGAGCTGGCCAATCCCGCGCAGCACCATCTGTCCGAGACCGGCAACGGAAATCATCGCTGCCACGACCGCCATCGAAAGGGCCAGCATCACGGTCTGATTCACACCCGCCATGATGGTCGGTCGTGCAAGCGGCAGACGCACGCGAAACAGGATCTTCGCGGGCGAGCAGCCGAACGCATGACCGGCCTCCAGTACGTCGGGTCTCACTTGGCTGACGCCAAGACTCGTCAACCGGATAATCGGCGAGATCGCGTAGATGACGGTCACGAGCACGCCCGGCACATTGCCAATGCCGAACAGCATGACGACGGGCACGAGGTAGACGAACGATGGAATGCTCTGCATGAAGTCCAGCAGAAAGCGCAGGCAGGCGTTGAAGCGCGCGTTCAAACCCGCTACGACTCCGATTGGAATACCGATCACGGCGCACAGCACGATGGCCGTGAAGACGATCGATAGCGTATCCATCGCTTCCGCCCATGCACCAATTGCGCCCAGGCAGAACAGGCATAGGCCGATCACGACGCCAGCGCGCCTGCCCGCCACCTGCCAGCCGATCAGCAGCAGCACGCCGATCAGGATGAACGGATGAATCGCGACGAGCCCATGCTGAACCGTATCCAGCAGAATCTGCACGGGATAGCGGATTTGCTGAAAGACGGACCGGCAGTTCAATACCAGCCACGACACCAGCGTTTCGGCCCAGTCGCCGAGCGGCAGCCGGATATACTGGAACGGATGAGCAATCACGTCGTGCATCGGATCACCTGGTCGGATGAAGGTGGAAAGTGGTGCGCAGCTTTCGAAGGTCAGAACGGGCTGCACAGGCGCGCCGCATCGAGAATCGCGGCATGAATGTTCCGGCTCGACACGGCATCGCCGATCCGGTGCAACTGAAACACGCCCGGCCGGGCACCCGCAGGTTGCGCAACCCCCGCAAGCAGTTCCGTCAGACTCGTGACGCCGTCGTTCGACGAGCGCTCGCGCAGCGCATAATACAGTTCGTCGCACGGCAACGTGCCATGCTCGATGACGAGCTGGTCCGCTTCCACTTCCTGCACTTCTCCTGTGTAGACGTTGCGGAAGGTGCCTGTGATCCTCCCGCCCTGCTTCGAGACATCGATCAGGTCGACATCGAATGTGGCGGAGATCGCGTGCTCGTAAAAGCGCTTCTTCCAGATCACGCGCTCGGCATATGGCAGTTCCTGCGCGAGATAGCCGTCAGACGAGAAGAACCGCACGCTCCGCTTTTCTAGCGTGGCCAGTTCGGCGGCCTGAGCGGCGGGATTGCGTCCCGTGCCGTCATAGACGATCACGTCGGACTTCAGCGCAACGTTGCCGCTCAACACATCCCACACTGACGTGCAATGCTGCGTCCCGCCGATCCACTCCATGTCCGGTGTGCCGCCCGTCGCAATCACCACGATATCCGGCTCTTCGGCCAGCACATCCTGTTCTTCCGCGTAGGCGTCGAGCCGTATCGCGACGTCGAGGCGCTCCAGTTCCTGTGCGCGCCAGTCGACGATGCCGATCAGATCGCGTCGCCATCCCGTGCGCGATGCGAGCAGGATCTGCCCGCCGAGCTTAGGGCCCGCTTCGAACAGCACCACGCGATGGCCACGCGCAGCACTCACCCGCGCAGCCTCCAGCCCTGCCGGACCGCCGCCGACGATCACCACCTTTTTGCGCGGCCCGGATGAACGCTCGATCCGATGAGGCAGCGTCGCTTCCCGGCCACTCGACGGGTTGTGGATACAGGCTGGCCGAAGCGGAGACTGGCATTGCGTTGCGCCAACGCAGGGACGAATGGTGTGCTCCTTCCCCGCTTCGAGCTTTCGGACGATGTACGGGTCGGCGATATGCGCACGCGTCATCGCGACCATGTCGAGCAGTCCGTCGCGAATGGCGTGACGTGCAGTCGCCACGTCGGAAATGCGTGCCGCGTGGAATACGGGCAGGCCGATCTCGCGCTTGAAGCTGCCGACTCTTTCCAGCCACGGCGCGATCGGCGATGCCATGCCCGGCATGTTGTCGACGGTGAGCGCGACGTCGGTGTCCATCCGTCCGTAGATCGCATTGACGAAATCGAGCAGCCCTTCGCGCTCGAGCAATTGCACCGCGGCGAGCGATTCGTCGAAGGTCAGCCAACCTTCCGTGCCCTCGTCGACGGTATGGCGGATGCCGAGCAGAAACCCATCTCCAACGCGCCTGCGGATTTCCTTGAGCACCATCAGCGCAAACCGGCACCGGTTTTCGAGTGAACCACCGAACGCATCGGTGCGGTGATTCGTAGTCGGCGACATGAACTGGCCTATCAGGTGGCTCGCGGCCATCACCTCGATACCGTCCAGCCCGCCTTGCTGGCACCGCCATGCGGCCTCGCCGAATTCCTTCACGACGCGCTCGATGTCGTGCCTGTCCATCTCTTTCGGAAAGCTGCGGTGCAACGGCTCGCGCACGGGCGAAGGACCGATCGTCGACAGCCAGTTCGACGCCCAGAACTCACCACGCCGCCCGAGATGGGTGATCTGGCACATGAGCCGCGTGTCGTACTGGTGAATGCGCTCAGAAAACTCCTGCAGATACGGAATGATCGCGTCGTCCCCGACATTGAGCTGCCGGAATACGTTAGGTGAATCCGGCGACACGTTAGACGATCCACCGAACATCGTCAGCGCCAGGCCGCCCTTGGCTTTTTCCTCGTGATAGCGCTGATACCGCTCGGCGGGCATGCCGTCCCGCTCGAGTCCGCATGCATGGCTCGTGCTCATGACCCGGTTGCGAAACCTAACGCTCTTGATGGACAGCGGCTTGAGAAGCGGATCATTAGTAATGCTAATGGTTGTGACTGCCGGGGCTTGCACGTGACCTCTCCTTTTTCGGCTACGCGGACAGCGAGCGCGTCGAACACTAATGACGAGTATCGTCTGGTTTTCTGTATACTGGATTCTTCAAAATTGCATGTCAACCGCCGTCAGATACATGGTTTACCCTGGAATTTGTCGTCGGATATCGGTCAAAAGCCGTATCTCAGGCGGATTTTTTATGGAAATCGCCTGTTTGTTGTATCCGGTATACGTACAATTGAGCGATGATCTAGAATGGCAGGACGTTGAGACTCACCGGCGAATACGAACGCAGAAACGAACCCAGGAGAATGCACGTGCAACATCAACCGGCCGCGGTTGGCGCGCTCGAAGAATCTATCGACTCGAACGGCAACTCGCCTTTTCAACTCGTGCCGCGCACCACGCTCGCGGCGAGCGTGGTCGACAAAATTCGCGAGCGCATCCTGTCGGACGCCATTCCCGCTGGAACGGTGCTCAAGCAGGAAGTGATCGCGGGGGAAATGGGCGTGAGCCGAATTCCTGTTCGCGAAGCCCTTCGGCAACTGGCCGCCGAAGGGCTCGTGACGCTGCTGCCGCACCATCGCGCCTGCGTGTCGGAACTCTCGCCCGAAGACCTTCGCGACTTGCTGGACTTGCGGCTGTGGATCGAGCCGAATCTCGTCCGGCTGGCGATCGAACAATGCATGGATGCCCAGATCCGCAACATCGGGGCGATTCTGGACGAGTTTCATAGCATCCCCGATTCCAATGTGAGTGCGCTGGCAAATCTGAACTGCCGTTTTCACGTCGCACTGTGCGAACCGTCGGGTCGCAAGCGCGCCGTCGCGACCGTTGAGATGTTGCTGAAAAACAGCAGCCGGTATCGAACCCAGATCGTATCCGCAGGGGGACGCGATAACGCCTTCCGCGATCATCAGGAGATCGTCCAGATGTACTGGAAGCGCGATTCGATCGGAGGCGCGTCGCTGGCCCGTCAACACATTCTCGACTGGTACAAACACTTCGAGTAGCAAAGCCATGTTGATCCGGCTGCCATGTCCGGCATGCCCTTGCAGGCTCACATGAACGAACTCGGGGAGCGTTGAACCGATATGAAGCCCATTGCTTTGGCATCCCTGTCGAACTTTGGATTTCTGCTTCTGCCCGGTTTCTCGATGATTGCGTTGTCCGGGGCAATCGAGGCCCTCAGGGCCGCAAATCTGAAAAGCGGCACGACGCGCTACAGCTGGTCCCTCCTGTCAGATCGCAAAGATTCGGTAACGGCGAGCAATGGTCTGACGTTCGAATGCTCATCCGCGCACGAAGGCATTCTTCCGGATGTCGTGTTCGTTTGCGGCGGGATCGATGTCCAGCGCAGCACGACACCTGCGATTACGCGCCTCTTGCGCGAACTGGCAGGTCGCCGATGTGCGTTGGGATCGCTCTGTACCGGCACCTATGCGCTGGCGAAGGCCAACGTGCTCGACGGTTATCGATGCACCGTTCATTGGGCGTACAGGGCTACGCTCAATGAAGAGTGGCCCGACATCAGAGTCGTCGACGATCTGTTCGTAATAGACAAGGACCGCCTCACGTGCTCAGGCGGCATTGCGCCGATTGACATGATGAGCAGACTCATCAGGGCCCGATGCGGTCCGGACGTCGCTCGCGCCGTAGCGCATCAACTGATCATGGAGCGTGTTCGCGGCGAGAATGTTCGCCCACAATTGCCGGTCGTGGGCTCGAGAACTGAAGGACATCGCCTGCTGGAAGCCGCGATCAGCACGATGGAACTGAACGTCGAAACGCCTCTTCCCATCACTGATATCGCCCAGTCGTTGAGCATTACCGACCGTCAACTCGAGCGCATCTTCGATCGTGCCCTCGGAATTTCGCCTGTCCGCTTTTATTTGCGACTACGGTTGCGCCGTGCCAGAGCATTGCTTGCGCAGACGGGATTTTCGGCTGCCTACATTGCGCTGGCTTGTGGCTTCCGGTCGCCAAGCCACTTTAGCAATAGCTACCACACGGTTTATGGCATGTCGCCGTCGAGGTATCGTGCCGGTAAGGCGCAATCGGCGACGAAGGGTGACGACTGCGGCATTTGAGGCTGTCGCGCCTACATTGCCGCCCGGTTCCAAGCCGGTTCGAGAAGGGGCAACGCCTCGGTGCGACAACGGTGCGTTATCGCGCCCGTCCGCGATGCCCACAGTGCATCGCCGGTGCGTCAGTCCGCTATTGAGCATGGAACCGCCGCACGAATGGCCATGTGAACGATACAGCTAACGACAGCTCATGGCCGCACTGAGCCCCACCGAAGCGCGCTCACTTCGGCCATCTATGGCCGAGCACCGAGGTTACCGGGTAGGCTAACTCGCGAACCTCATCCAATTGGTTTCCGCCAAAGAGATAAACATATTCAGCGTCGTGGCGAAGATAAAACCCGACATGCCCCTGCCAGCTTGTTGGATCGTCGCGCGTCAGGACAGTAATACAACCGTAAGTTGGGCTCTCAAGAGCGATGCCCCAATCGAGCCAGGACCGTGCCAACGCCGATCCGGTACCGCGAACCCCGACGCGTGACAGGCACCAGTTAATGAATGAGGAACACCAGGAAACCTTGTCGTCGTATCCAACGAGATTGGTTTGGTTGTTGTATTCGATTATTCGTGGGTTCGTCTCGCCAACGGGAAAACGCCTAATACCGCGTTCGGCAATGGCGACAGGCATCCACGCTGGTTCGGCAAAGCTATCTCTGGTGTCTATGATCATTCGCGTTGGCCGGCTTCTTATCCGCTCCCGCGATTGTCGCCGATTCCGGCTGCGTGGTCGACCGGCCGCTTCTGGCGGCGGATTCAACCGATCGATGCAATAGTTTGGTGGAATCGTTCGGCGGGTGTTTCGTAGTCCAGTGTCTTTCGCGGACGCTCATTCAATCGTCTTGCCACAGCGTTAAGTTTGGCCTGTGAATACACTGACAGATCAGTGCCCTTCGGGAAATACTGTCTTAACAGTCCATTCGTATTTTCGTTCGAGCCGCGCTGCCATGGATGCTGGGGGTCGCAGAAGTAGACCTGGATATCAGTGGCCACAGTGAAACGCTTG
>NZ_JBFOAH010000060.1:0-17532 GCF_040812055.1 Paraburkholderia suaedae
TGGAAGACCTCTTTCGCGAGATCGATACCGAGAATGTCGATTTCCATGATGAACCTCCACACGTCAGGTTGATGTCCGTCAGTGTCTCCCGAAGGGAGGCGTCGGGTCCATCTCAGTAGAACCCTTTATCGAGGGCCTCAGGCGCAAACTACAAGCCTTCAAGGGACTGGCGCTTCGTGACGAGCTGTTCCCGCGAGAGGCCTCCCGTCGCGCGACAGTTGCGATGGTTTGCCTCCTGCCGGAGCCAATAGCCATACCTGACGTGCCCCTTTCAACAGGAGGACAACTCAGTCAACAAGTGGGGGAGGCTACGCGCGGATGAAAGCCAGCAGATCGGGATTGATCACCTCCGCATTGACGGTGAGCATGCCGTGGGAATAGCCTGGATAGACCTTCAGCGTCGCGTTCTTGATGAGCTTCGCCTGGAGAAGGACGGCATCCTGGTAGGGTACAACTTGATCGTCATCTCCTTGAATCACCAAAGTCGGCACGTCGATTGCCTTCAAGTCTTCCGTTTGGTCGGTCTCCGAAAACGCTTTGATGCCGAGATAGTGAGCGTTGGGGGCACCCATCATGCCTTGGCGCCACCAATTCTGGATGACTCCCTGCGACACCTTCGCGCCCGGCCGATTGAAGCCATAGAACGGTCCCGACGCCACATCGAGAAAGAACTGTGTCCGGTTCGCGGCGAGCTGTTCACGGAATCCGTCAAACACCGAGAGAGGCGTACCTCCAGGATTCTTGTCGGTCTTCAGCATGAGCGGCGGTACGGAGCTAACCAGGATCGCCTTCGCTACTCGTCCTTTGCCGTAACGAGCCACGTAACGGGCCACCTCACCGCCGCCGGTGGAGTGACCGATATGGACGGCGTTCCTGAGGTCCAGGGCTTTGACGACCGCGGCAGCGTCCGCCGCATAGGTGTCCATGTCATGGCCACTGGAGGTCTGAGTGGAGCGGCCGTGGCCTCGGCGGTCGTGGGCAATGACCCGGTAACCGTGTTGCAGGAAAAACAGCATCTGGGCGTCCCAGTCGTCTGAACTGAGCGGCCAACCATGGTGAAATACAATTGGCTGGCCTTGGCCCCAGTCCTTGTAATAAATCTCCGTGCCGTCTTTGGTCTTTACGTAGCCGCTCATTTTTTCAGTTCCCGAAATGTGATGTTGGGTGTCGTGCCCTGCCGATACAGGAGCCGCAAGTAAAGAAGGCGCGAATGGAAACGCAATTCCCGCCACGATGGCAGCTGCGCCGGTCTGGATGGCCCGGCGACGCTTGGGATCGAATTCCTCGCTGACATCATTTCCCTCAGTCTTCGTAGGGTCGCCCATGCTTTCTTCTCCTGTTTTTAGATGTCTCGCCAAGCCCGAGGTCCCACCAACCGTAGAGTCGGAATTGACCCGTTCATAGCTCCAAGCGATGTTAGTTGGCGGGGCGAAAGAAGGCTATTACATGAATCTGTAGTCAGCCCAGATGAATCGCCCCGATAACTTTTCGCTGCGCGACGATGGCCGGCTCGGGAGCGACGCGGTGCCACCCGGAGCGCCGGGGACACCCGAAAGAGAGGCCCGGTGCGCGAATCACGGACTACCAGACGCTCCGCCCGTTGCCGTTCAGACCGCAGCGGTTCGCGGAATCGTGCGATCGAATATCGTGGCGATAAGCAAGAAGGCCCTCGATAAAGGGTTCTACTGAGATGGACCCGACGCCTCCCTTCGGGAGACACTGACGGACGTCAAGACGTTGCGATCGTGCTGCTCGTTTACGTCGCAAGTCCCGTGTCGCCTTCCGGGCACGATGGCAGGTTCGCTCTTCGAGCGCAGCGTGATTGTGAGCTGCGAGACTACCCGATGCTGGTGCGACAATTCGGCGCGGCGTTCAAGCAACAGACCATGGCTCGATCCAGCACAAACCATCCAACGTGCTTTTAGCGGGGATGTATTCGCAACCAATCCAACCATCGTACCCAGCTCGCCGCAACTCACTGAAAACAAAAGGAAAGTTAATCTCGCCAGTTCCCGGCTCATGGCGGCCGGGGACGTCCGCAATCTGGATATGTCCTGCGTAAGGAAGTGTCTCGAGGAGACATTCAACGATGTTCCCCTGTTCGCGCTGAACATGGTAAACGTCCAACATGATGGCGAGATTGTCGGGTTCGTTCAGTGACTTGATGAGTTCGATCGCCTGGCGTTGTCTGTGGAGCAGATACGCCGGACGGTCAACACTGTTCAGAGGCTCAACCAGCACTACCCGTCCATAGTCCCGCGCAATCTGACACGCCACAGCGATATTCTGCCTGTACGTATCCCACGCCTCGACGCGTGAATGCCCTTCAGGAACGATTCCAGCCATCACGTGCACCTTAGGGCAGGCGATGGCCTTCGCATAAGCCATCGCCTGCTGAACGCTTTGCTCGAATTCAGCGCGACGCAGCGGCTCCGCAGCAAGACCCCAGTCACCGTTTGCTGGATTACCAGCCGGGGAATTAATGCCGACGCACACAACGTTATGCTGATCAAGGCTGCGCTTGAATTCGGCAGCATCTATCTCATACGGAAACCACAATTCGACGGCCTGGAAACCGGCCTTCGACGCCGCCTCGATCCGATCCAGAATCGGCAGGTCCTGGAACATCGTCGATATGTTTGCAGAAAACTTTGACATATTTATCTCGTGGGCTGATAGGCATTTGCGATGTGTCCGACACCGCGCATGCCAGTTTGCAATTCAAATTTTTGCTACGACGAAACTCACTACCGCTCAAACGGCCGATACGAATCATTGCGTACTCGCGAAACCGAACCGAGCGCATTGTGCAAGATCCGAAGGACGCAAGTACACCAGGTGCTGACAGGAAGCATATTGCACAATTCGGGCCGTCATTTCCCTTCAAGGGCCAGCGCGCCTCAAGCTCGTTCTCGCTTCATTCATGCTGCCGTAGGACGTTTATCCGCGGCGAGAGTAGTGTTGTTCCGGGTTAAGTCCACGCTCCAGGCAGCTGTACGTAAATCTTTGCGACGCTTCGGTGTTACCAGCGCGCGCCGAAAGTCGTACGTAACTCGTCAATCTGACGTTCAGTTAGCGCTACGGGACGCGGCTCTGTCATCAACCAGAGACGCGCGGTTTCCTCGAGCTCTTCCAGTGTCCACGCTGCCTGCGACACGCTCGCTCCCCATACGACGGGACCGAGCCTCTCAAGCAATACGCCGCGCACCTCATTAGCGAGTTCACGCACGCGTGCAGCGACCGTCGGGTCGCCGGGACGACAATAGGGAATCAGCGGAATGTGTCCCACCTTCATTACGTAGTACGGCGTAATCGGCGGAAGAACGTTGTCCGCCTGCCAGACACCGGCGAGGGTCAACGCGACAAGATGGGTCGAGTGCGTGTGCACCACCCCGTGCATCTCGGGATTACAGTCATAGACATTCCGGTGTAGCTCGAGCGTCTTGGAAGGCTTGTCGCCGCTGACCCACTGCCCTTTGCGGTCGACCTTGGCGATCAGGGCTGGATCGAGGTGTCCCAGGCACGCATCTGTGGGCGTAATAAGCCAGCCGTCATTCAGCCGGGCGCTGATATTTCCGGCAGAACCCACCGTGTACCGGCGCTTATACAAGTCTTCACCGATTCGCGCGATTTCCTCGCGAGCCTTGCTCTCAGCCGCTGCCTCCGATGTTACAGTTGAGATCATTGGTCTAACTCCACGGATTTGTCAAACATGGCCAACGCCTTGCTGAAGAAATCAACTGTTCCGAAGTTGCCTGATTTCAGCGCGAGCGCAAGCGGGGTGCCGCCAATTGACACCGTACATGGCACCCCCGAGTCAATTTGCGCGCCAATCCGAAGTGCCTTGACTCCGAGTGCATTGACGACTGCTCCAGACGTCTCCCCACCAGCTACAACGTAGCGCCGCACGCCAAGGTCGTGCAGCCTTTGTCCAATCCTCGCGAGCGCCCGCTCAACAAGTTCACCGGACGCCTCAGTGCCGAGCTTCTCCTGGACAGCTTTGACCTCTTCGGGCGTGCTGGTCGCATAAATGAGGACCGGCTCCGTCACGATGTGCTGCTGCGCAAATTCGATCGCCTGCTCGACCACAGCTTCACCAGCTGCGACTGACAACGGAGCAATCCTGAACGCCGGTCGACCAGCGCTTTTCCAGTGGTCAACCTGCGCCTGCGTCGCACACGAGCAGCTTCCCGCTAAGACCGCGGAAAAGCCGTCAATCACCGGAAGTTCTGCAGTGTCGTTCGCGCGCGGCAGCAAGCCCGCCCGAGCGAAATTGCCCGGCAAGCCAAGTGCAAGACCAGATCCACCGGTCAAAAGAAGGTCATTCGCGCACGCAGTACCAAGGGTGTACAGATCCGCGTCCGAAATCGCGTCGGCAATGGCAAGACGAATGCCCTCCCCGTGCAATAACGTACGCGCAATCGCAACCGCTTCTGCGCCTCGCTGAACAGCGTCATAACGCAGCAGCCCAACTTTCGATGCTGTTTGACGCTGCAGCACACGGACGAGATTGGAATCGGTCATCGGTGTGAGCGGATGATTTTGCATGCCCGACTCGCTCAGCAGGCCGTCGCCGACGAAGAGATGACCTCGATATACAGTTCGTCCATTCTCAGGGAAAGCCGGACAAGCGATGGCGAAATCAGTGCCCAGCGCCTGCATCAACGCGTCCGCGACCGGGCCAATATTGCCGTCATCAGTTGAGTCGAATGTCGAGCAATACTTGAAATAAAACTGCCTGCAACCGAGCGTCTTCAGCCACTCAAGCGCTGCAAGCGATTCGGCGATCGCCTGCCCGCGCGGAGCGGTTCGCGATTTCAACGCGACGACAACTGCTTGCGCCGCCGTGTCTAATGGCGCGTCAGGTACGCCGATGGCCTGAACAGTGCGCATTCCACCGCGCACAAGCATGTTGGCGAGATCGGTCGCACCCGTAAAATCATCGGCAATGCAACCGAGCAGGACTGAAGACAAAGTCATCTTTTGATTCTGGAAGTGGATGGTCACGCGGGAACCGCAGAGTTATTCTTGATAAAGGCATGTACGACGCTGTCGAAATCGACGTCATAGACAAATCCCAGCGAGCGGGCGTACTCCGCCGAGAAGTTACCCGGCCAGGAATTCACGATGCGCTCAATTGCAGGATCACGTTCGACACGCACGCGATTCCCAACTTCGTCACCCGCGATACGACGCAACGACGCCAGCATCTGTTTGACGGAAACCGAGAGACCCGGCATGTTGATCACGCGGCCACGAGTCAGTCTGCCCTTCGCGATTTCATGACCATGCACAAGATTCTCTACGGCGCGATCCGGGGACATCAACCACAGGATCGTTTCGGGCGCAACCGGGCATACCGCGTCGACTCCATTGATGGGTTCCCGGATGATGCCACTCGCGAAACTGGACGCCGCGCGATTGGGCTTACCGGGTCGCACGACAACCGTCGGCATTCGCAGGCTGCGGCCGTCCACGTATCCACGCCGGCTGTAATCGGCAAGCAGCAAATCGGCAAGCGCCTTCTCTGTGCCATATGAGCTTTGCGGCGCCCAGACATGAGCGTCTTCGACCGTCGCCGGCAGTTCGCCACCGAACACGGCAACCGAACTCGTCATCACAAGGCGGGCCTGCGAGCCGAGAATGCGGACGCGCTCGAGAAGCGCCCGGGTGGCATCGAAGTTGATTCGCATGCCGAGTTCGAACTCCTGTTCGGCCTGGCCGGAGACAACTGCGGCGAGATGAAAGATGGAGCTTGTGTCTCCATCAACCAGCTTCTCGACCTGCGCGGGGTCGGAAATGTCGCCGGTGAGAATGCGAACGCGAGAATCGTCGATGCCTTCGAGCGGGACAACGTCAAACGCGTCGATCTGCTCAATGCGCTTCCGCTGCCCTGCGGCATCAGTCAACTCGCCGCGCACAAGCAGTGCGCGAATCAGCCGCCGGCCCAAGAAACCCGCTGCGCCGGTCACCAGAATCTTCATGTTTCATCTCCATACAATACGCGGCCGAAACGACGCCGCAAAATTTGTATGATGATCTTACATTAGAGCCGGGTGCGAGGCAAATTGGCCGGAGTCCGGACGCGTTCGTGGTCGAGGTCTAATCTTGCGAAGCGCGCTTCGCAACCTTACGTCCCTGGTTAATAAGAGGCTGCGCCACGGCGGTGCCAACACCTTCCCAGAAAGTAGCGTCGGCCTCCTGAATCCGCTTGCCGGCATTGTCGATGTGGGTAAGTGCTGCGCGTCTGGCAGCTTCTTCGTCTTGTGCGCTTATCGCGTCGAAGATCGCACGGTGCTCGCTGCGTACCTGGGTCGAAAAGTCCTCGCGGCGCGCCTCATTCGTCCGGGTCACGCGGATCGCGGCGTGAATAAACTGGCTAATGAACTCGAGCAGTGACGGATACAGCGGATTGCCGGTGGCTCGCGAAACCGCCATATGGAAAGCAAGATCCTCGTCTACACCATCCCGCTTTTCCTTTGTCGCTTTGTCGATTGCGGCCAGCGCAAGTTTTATGTCTGCCAGTTGCGCGCGCGTGCGACGTTGCGCCGCGAGCACGGCCGCCTCTGCTTCGATTCCGCGCCGCAACTCGTTCACCCGGAGCACGGCATCGATCGAATCCTTCGGATCCAAATCCAGGCGAAATGCCGTAGTTCGATTGGGCTCACGCACCACGGTCCCGCTGCCCTGCCGGATTTCAACGAGTCCATCCGACTTCAGACGCGAGATAGCCTCACGTACGACAGTGCGGCTCACACCGAAGCGCTCGCCTATCACCTGTTCTGTCGGCAACCGCGTTCCTGCCGGAAACTCGCCACCCTTGATTTTCTCCAGCAGCACAGCTGTCACCCGGTCGGCAAGCGTACCGACGTTGGCGATTTTCGGTGGGTCGAAATTTGTTGCCGATTGGGTTGAATGGGCCATAGGGTTGCAATTGGAATGAAAGGTGGTTTGGTTGACACGTTACCACTTTCTAACTATGATCGGAACGCCATACGTACTATGTATGGTTATCATACAAATAGCCGCCACAGCGTCTCTCGCATGTTGCCGTGCTGCCATCGTGAACTCGGGTGGCAGATCCAGGATCAGAACAGCGAAAGGCCGACGCGGGACTGGTCGTCAAGGAGACAGAAATAGTGCAGAGCGATTCAGTAGAGGTCTTAACACAGGTCGACACGCAGTCATTTGAAACACGAACCTACGCCAAGGTCACCTGGCGGATCGTGCCTTTCCTGATGTTCTGCTATCTGGTTGCGTATCTGGACCGCGTGAACGTGGGATTCGCGAAGCTCCAGATGTCGTCGGATCTGCATTTCTCCGAAACCGTCTATGGGCTCGGTGCCGGAATTTTCTTCATCGCTTATTTTCTGGTTGAGATTCCCAGCAACATCATCCTGCATCGGGTCGGGGCTCGGCTTTGGATGGCCCGTATCATGATCACATGGGGTCTCATCTCATCGGGTATGGCTTTCGTCACGACGCCGACTGCTTTCTACGTCATGCGCTTTTTGCTTGGTCTGGCCGAGGCGGGTTTCTATCCCGGAGTGATCCTCTATCTGTCTTACTGGTATCCGTCACATCGACGCGGCAAGATGTTTGCTGCATTCGCCGCAGCAGTGCCGCTTTCTGGTCTCGTTGGGGGTCCGTTGTCGGGCCTGGTGCTCCATTCCTTTAACGGAGCGATGAACCACGCCGGCTGGCAATGGCTGTTCTTCATTGAAGGTCTGCCCTCAATCGCGGCAGGCATCGGCGCAATCTTTCTGTTGACTGATGGCATTTCGAAAGCCAAGTGGCTGGCGGCGGACGAACGCGAATTTCTCGAACAGCAGATCCGTGCCGACTCCACGCATAAGGTTGAGCATTCACTCGGCGATATATTCAGGAACGGCCGCGTCTGGCTGCTTACAGCAATCTATTTCTGCATGATCTGTGGCTTCTATACGGTCGGTTTCTGGCTGCCTACCCTGATCTCATCGACTGGCGTAAAGGATCCGTTGCATATTGGCCTGCTCACAGCGATCCCGTATGGCGCTGCCGCTGCGACCATGCTGCTGGTCTCGCGTAGCGCCGACCGGCAGCGCGAGCGGCGTTGGCACCTCGCTTTCACCGCAGTTCTGGGCGGTGTCGGTCTTATCATGTCGGCCGCTTTCGGAAGCCAGCCTGTTCTCGCGATGATCGGTCTCACGCTTGCAGCCATGGGGGGACTTAGCACGCTGCCGTTGTTCTGGAGCCTGCCCACAGCGTTCCTTGGCGGCTCCGCCGCTGCAGCCGGTATCGCATTGATCAATTCCTGGGGTAACCTCGCGGGATTTGTCAGCCCCTATCTGATTGGCTTCATCAAGGACATGACGCATAGCACGAATCCCGGTCTGTATGCGATGGCCGGTGCACTCTTCCTGGGTTCGCTGCTGATTTTCCTGGTGCCCGCGAAGGTCGTCAATCGCTGAGCACGGCGTGTTATCGATGGTAGTTTGCGGGCTTTCCCCGACAACTGGTTGCAGGCTTTGAGAAAATCCCTTGGCGGCCTCCGAGTAGGCGAGGAGGTCGCCCCCTCACCCCTCACAGACTCGGACGAGCCCAATTAAGACATCCGGTTCTTCATCATGCAGATTCGCTCACGGTTTGGCGTAGCGATGGACAATCCGAGGCTGCGGTAACGGGAATAGTTGGAGTATCCTCGTGAAGGCAACCCATGGAATCGAGCGTTCGTACGACCTACGCGACAACCACTTACGCCAGATGCGTGCGACCTGGTACCGCAGGGTCGCCAGTCGTTCGTAGTTCCCGCTAATGCCAAAGTAGGCGTAGTGCCCCTTGAGCATCCGACACAGACGCTGGTGCTGATCGCGAAGCGGCCGGGTCCGCATACTACGGCAAACCCGATTTATCGTTGTAAGCGTACGCGCAACGCGATCCTCGGCGGTCAACTGCCGCACCAACGCCCGGCCCTTCTTCGAAGTCACCCACACGTGCGTAAATCCGAGGAAGTTGAAGGTCGTGGCCAATGGCTTCGGGCATCGGCGCTTACCGACACCTTCGCAACCCGCAGGCGCACCACGAATTCCGAACCCGCACCGGTGCCTTCGGAGAAGGCCTCGACAGTGCCGCCATGGTCCGCAACGATCTCACGGACCACCGATAATCCGAGCCCAAGACCATTGACACCCAGCGCACGACCTACGAGGCCGCGCGCATACGGCTTGAAGATCGCCGCGAGCTCGCGCGGCGTGATGCCGATGCCGTTGTCGCGCACGCTGATATGGCAGTAGCGCCCAGCGCGAGCCGCCATCACCGTGACGGCATCCGTTTCCGGGGATATTTGAGCGCGTTCACCATCGCGTTGACGAACACCTGCGTCAGCTTGCCGAAGTCGCCCTGCACCAGGAGTGACGCATCGCTTTCGGTCAGTTGAACCGGCGCCTGCTCGGGGACACCCGCTTCGGCCCCCTGAATGCAATGCACGAGCAAATTGTCGACGTTGACGTGCGCCGGATGCGCCGTCCACGTGTCCGCGGCGGGTTCCGGTGGTGCCTCGCCTTCAGGCTCCGGCGGGCTCGCACGCTGCGCATGGGCGGGCGCCATCAACTGCTGGCCAACTGACCCAGCAGGTTTGCTTGCCGCGACAGCAGCAGCGCATACCGCGTGAGCTGATCGTCGTGGCCATACTGCGTATTCAGCAAACGGGCAAGCAGGCTGAGCGGCGTAATTGCATTGCGAATCTCATGGCCGATCATCGGCCCGATAGCTGGTTGTTGACTTTCCTCGCCGGTCGGCTCGCTGACCGCGGAGACCTGCTGTCGCGCAACCGGTTCGGCCCGCCGGCCGACTTTCATGTTGGGCCGCTCCGCGGGGGTTGTGGTGCAATTTCGGCGCGTCGGTCTGTTACTCTTGAACTTTTGACGACCACGAGCCGATGACCAAGCTGAAAGATCTCGAATGGTTCTTCAACGGGGCGTCATTTCGACCGCGAAGTCATCGTCCTTTGCGTGCGTTGGTATCTGCGCTACAAGCTCAGTCTGCGTGATCTTGTGGAGATGATGGCTGAGCGCGGCCTGTCCCTCGCCCACACTACGATCCTGCGTTGGGTGCAGCGCTACACGCCGGAGTTCGTCAAACGCTGGAATCGGTTGGCTACGACAGCCGGTCAGTCGAGGCGGCTCGACGAGACCTACGTGAAGATTCGCGGCAAATGGGCCTATCTCTACCGCGCCGTTGACCGGGCGGGAAAGACGATCGATTTTCGCCTCAGCGCCAGGCGCGACGTGGCGGCAGCAAAGGCGTTCTTCGCGAAGGCAATCAGGACTCAGGGACGCGCTCCTGAGACGATCACGCTGGACGGCTACGCGGCATCTCATCGGGCGGTCCGCGAGATGAAGGCCGACGGGGCGCTACCCAGGCGAACGGAATTGCGATCCTCGAAGTACCTGAATAACCTGATTGAGCAGGATCACCGCGACATCAAAGCGCGGGCGAACGTGATGCTCGGGTTCAAGCGGTTCGGCAGCGCCGCCGTTATCCTCTCCGGCATCGAACTGATGCATCGCATTCGCAAAGGCCAGTTCGATCTCACCAGCATACACCTCAAAGACACTACTTTGCCCTCGATCTGGATGGCGGTTATTTCAGCTCGTTGAGGTATCCGAAATATGGGCGATTTTTCGGTCGCCTACCGAGATTGCACCACTACCGCGTGTCCCGACGTGCAAGGAAATCTACTTAGTCGCTATCCCCCGCGACAAGCGGCGGCCAGCATCGCTGGATTTCCGGATGGGCGTTTCACGGCCACCGTTGATGGCTTCGAAGCGAGACTGGAGCCGTTATTAAAAGATGCGGCGGACCGAGACCGATTAGCAATTCATCTGGCACTAGGCGAGACTGCGTTCCGCAACGTAGGTATCCGAAAAAGAAACAAGCTTGCCATCGCGAGTCAGGATGACTTCTTCGGGAAACTCTTGCATAAGCTCAACGCCCGCGTCGCTAAGTCTACTTAGCAATTCGGGCAATCGCGCCAGCGACGCGTCAGGAATGTCATGAAGCACGGCCACCGTCCAGTCCTGCTTGTCAACGTCTGCCAGACAGCGCTCGACCCAGCCAGCCGGGTCGTCCCAATCATGCGGTACGCTTTTCCATAGCACGCTCGTGTAATGATTCTGCAGCAGATATGACAGAGCAGCTTCACTCAACAGGTGCGGACCTAGCAGGCCGCAGTTTCCAAATGGGCGGGAAAAGCGGCCGGGATGCACATAGTCACCAAGAATTCGCTGCGTCCCGCCTATTTCGTCCTCGACATATTCCCTGTCGGTCCGCTCGCCAAAGGCGATCGTATGGGTCAGTGAGTGGTTCCCGATCAAATGGCCGGCGGCATCGATTTCATGAAGAAGCGCAGCGCCGGATGGGTCGAAAAGGTTCTGGCCCACTACCATGAAAGTTGCTTTCATCCGTCTCGCCAGGATATCGAGCACCTTTTCGGTCACTCCCGGTGTCGGTCCATTGTCGAATGTTAAGGTCAGCTTTCTCATGAAAATCAGGTCCTACGTGCTGCGTTGCTATCGCGTGCGGTCATTCGTCGGCAGAGAGCGCGCACGTACCCGCACAGATATCACCTGTACGTAACAAGCCGGGCTGTGACAGAACGTCGTCGTACCCTTTTGCGAAGGGTCGAAGGGCAATTCGAGCATAGCCAGGCTTCCACGCCACGCTAAATTTTTGTCTTCCCGCGCCACAGGTTGTTAGGTTCGCGCACCCCTGCGAGCCAGTTCTCGAGGTCGGCTTCCGCGGTCAGCGCCGACTGTTCAAGTATCTCGATGCCGTTCGGAACGATTGTGGAAATTTCCACCACCATGCCATTGGGATCGTGGGGGTAGCACGGTAACAGTAGCCGTGATCAACGATCTCTACCGGGTGGCCAGCCTCTTCAATACGTTTGCGAAAGTAATCGACGGTTTCCATTGAGTCGACTCCCAGCGAAACGTGATGCTCATACGGATCTCGGGGCATCGGCATCGGTTCGTCCCGCATACCTTCCTCAAACTGAAAGAATCCGAGCGCGCTGCCGTCTCCGACTTCGAAGAAGCAATGAACGTAGTTCGACGGCGTTTGTTTGATGACGTCGTAGGCCTCAGTCCACGTCCCCACGAGCGGCAATTGAAGAACGCCCTCGTAGAAAGCCCGGGTGGCGGTCATATCTTCAGTGCGCACGGCATGATGGTGCCAACCGCTAATCCTGTTGGACCTCAGTCGTTCCTTTCGACGCGCCAGTACAGAAGCGTCGGAATCTGCTTGCATGGTTATCTCCTATCCGGATGTACCAACCTTCAGGTGCGCGGTGCGCTGGCTCTCGCCGCACACAAGGTACCTGCTTTCATCAATGGCCGGGGTGTCATCCGCAGTCCCAACCGTCGTCACATCAAACCCTTCTGGGCATTGGGTCAGATCGATTCAAGTTCTTGCCATATCCCGGACGGCCGGGATCCGTGAATCGCCGCCGCCGGGTTGACGCGACATTCAGACCTCAGTGTTTCGCACGAAAAAGTCAGGCACGTCCGGCCCCCACAGATAGAGCGAGTTCTCGGGCGCGAAATCTCCGGCAGTCCATACCGTGCCCGCAGTCATGAAATCAATATCGGCCGAATATTCGGAGAACGAGCCCCACGGGTCCATCACGTAATGGAAATAGTTCGAACCGAGCACGTGACGGCCGACACCCCATCCCCTGGAGTACCCGGCCGCCGCCATTTGTGCCATGCCTTCACCGACCTCGTCGATGCCGCTCACGTCCCAGGCGACGTGATGCCAGCCCTTCGCGCTGCTCCCGGCAAACGCGATGAGATGATGGTCGCTGCCGTGAACGCCGTGCATAAACGCGATGATTTCACCCGAGCGGTCGGACAGCCGTAACCCGAGCGCGCGCTCGTAGAAATCGACCGCGCGCAGCGTGTCGGGCGTGAACAGCAGAACGTGACTCATGCGCCGCGGTCGGACCGCCCGCACTTCGGAGCGCGGCTGCGATCCCCGTCTGTCGGCTGCCACTTCGGGCCGCCCGAACGGAGTCCGGCTGGACGGCGTCGTCTTGGGGCCCACGCCGACATGGATCAGGTTACCGTCGGGATCGTTGAACCACAGTTCGTCGCGGGCAAAGTGGCGCTCGCCGAGTATCGCGGCAACGCCGATGTCGGTCTTGGCACCCGCGTCGCGCACCTGTCGGGCGATCGGTTCGAGGTCCCCTTCAAAGCAACTGAAATCGAAGTAAGCAAGCGATTTGCGCGCCGCGGGCAGTACCCGCCCCCAGCGAAGTCCGTCGAGCGCGCGCAGCTCGATTTCCGCCGCGTTGCCTTGACCGACATCTCGCACGTCAAGGCCAAACGCGGTAAAGAACTGCCGGGCTTCGTCGAGCGACGGTACGTTCAGCGCGAAGTGATCTATAGAATGCACTGCTGCTTGGCGCATGTCTCCATCCTTATACATGGTTGTCTGCCACGGAGATGGTCCGCGAGGAACCATCCCGGGCCTCTATGGCCCCCAGTTGGCGAGTTCAGGTAGCTTCGTCGGCGATCGGATTGCGCAGCGCCATGAACCCTTCGACCGCCACTTCGCATAGGTCGCCCGGCCTCATCAGCAGTTTCGGTTCGCGCGCCCAGCCGATACCTGACGGCGTCCCCGTCACGATTACGTCGCCCGCTTCGAGCGTGATCGCTTCGCTGATTGTGGAAATCAACGATTCGACGTCGAAGATCATTTCGTCCGTCGACGCCGACTGCACGACCACGCCGTTCAGGCAGGTTTCCAGCCGCAGCCCGCGCGCGCCCGCCGGCAGTTCGTCGGGCGTCAGCAGCTCGGGGCCGAACGCGCCGGTGCCGTCGAAATTCTTACCGACCGTCCATTGTGGTGACTTGAATTGGTACGGCGGAGCGGACTTTGGCGACGTTCCGCTGAGGGGCGGGAGGGGGTCGGTTATCGTCCCCGGTGATCGGCGCCGACTGGCACTCCCTTCACTTGAAAGGAGATTGTCATGGACGCGACTATCGTTCTCAGTGGGGCGCGTGTGCCCTGGAATAAAGGCAAGTTGACGGGGCAGAAGCCACCGCTGATCCTGAAAGAGATCTGGGCGATCCGGATCCGTCTGCAGTTGGCGGCAAGAACGCGCGATCTTGCGATGTTCAATCTGGCCATCGACAGCAAGTTGAGAGCGTGGGATCTGACCAAACTGCGAGTGCGTGATATCTGCCTTGGTCAGCGCGTTGCTTCACGGGCAACGGTCATGCAGCAGGAGACGCAACGGCCGGTTCAGTTCGAAATCACCGAGTTAACCAGAGAGAGCGCGGAAGCGTGGATCAAGTTAGCGAGACTGTCGCCTTCCGATTTTCTGTTCCCGAGTCGCATTCACAGTTCGCCGCACCTTTCGACGCATCAATACGCCCGCCTGGTGCATCGCTGGATAGGGTCGATCGGGCTTGACAATACGGCATACGGGACGCACACCATGCGGCGAACGAAAGCGTCGCTAATTTACCGCCGCACGAAAAACTTGCGAGCGGTACAGCTGCTACTCGGCCACACGAAATTGGAAAGTACAGTGCGATATCTCGGCATCGAGGTCGACGATGCGCTGGAGATGGCAGAACAGACGGAGGCTTAAGCCACCATCGGCCGGACAGTAAGGGGACACTGTCCGTTAAGGTTGAGCCATTCAGAGGAAGCTTTCGCGGGTCCGCTCCCGGCTCGACATGAGACGGTCGCTGATCACGCTTCGAGCTTGCTGTCCGCCATCCAGGGCATCGCGAATTGCGGACGAAGGGTGACCTGCTGTGTGACCTGACGTCCTGGTGCGATGACGCCGGCAAATAATGCCCGGCCCACCACGGGTGGCCGTGCTACAGAAAAGCAGAGGTCATTGGCGGGCAGGGGCGATCTCAGCAACGAGACCTGCGGCGGCATCCGTCTCAACCCAGCCGGGGGAGACACGCACGACCCGAACGCCTTTCGGACTGACTTCCTTGGACAAGGCTTTGCTGTAGTTCGACAGGGCAGCCTTGGCGGCGGCATAAGCAATCGTGGCCTCCGGCAACGGTAACTGCCGCTGGATCGACGTGACGTGGATGATGACGCCTGAGCGCTGCTCGACCATCGAGGGCAACAGCGCGCGATCGATGCGCACTGCCGGGAACAGGTTCAGGCTCAGTGCCTTGTTCCATTCGTCGTCGTCGAGCACCCTGAAGCCGAGGACATTTACGCCCGCCTCGCAAAGGTGCGCGACTACGGCTCTACCGACGCCTTTGGTCCCGCCTGTGACGAGGGCACGAAGGCCCTGAAGTTCGAGTGCCGCGCTCATCAGTGAATCTCCAGAGACACGATCTTGCCGCCGGCCAGGACAAACGTGTAGGTCAGCTCGACCGGGCTGCCGGGAAAGGCGCCCGTGAGCCTGGCGCGCATCGTCACGGCGGCGCCATCCTGGGACAAGTCCAGCGGCTCGACGGCGTACTGGTACCTGGCTTTGGTGTCTTTCTTCCAGGCCTGGATGGCTTCGAGCCCCTCGATAGTGCGACCCTCATCGCGCACAACAGCATCGGCAGCGAAGCAGTTCGGGAGAGGAGCGGTGTCGCTAGTCGTTTCCGCGTTCAGATAGGCATCCACTGGCGGCGGCAGGGTCATGTTCATCGGACTTGTCCTGAACGTCACGTTTGCATGTCCCAATGATGGCGCTATAGTTACCACATCGCAAGAACGCACTAAAAAGTAAGTAAGCCGTGCCCAACCGAAAAGCCTACACTCCCACCACCGCCGCGATTGACGTCGAAGCCGCCTTCAAGCTGCTGGAAGGACGTTGGAAGCTGGTCATCCTGTTTCACCTTTTCGGTGGTCAGGTGCGACGCTTTTCGGACCTCGAGAGGCTGATCCCCGGCATCACGCAAAAGATGCTTGCCCAGCAGCTACGCCGCCTCGAAGAGGACGGCATTGTGATGCGCACGGTGTATCACCAGGTGCCGCCGAAGGTGGACTACCGCCTGACCGATTGGGGGCAGGCGCTGTGCCCGGCACTGGATGCGATTCTGAAATGGGCGGAGCGCCGTGAAGACTTTCCATCGGCCGCGTCGAGCGGGCGTGCCTAAGGCTGACTGACCCTGTTTTTCCTGAATTCGAATTCTGTGGGTCGTCGACCAGGTGTCTGCTGCAAGTCAACGGACGGGTTTGCATCGGTTTGGGGTGCTCCCCCAACGTTTTCGGAGTCACGCCGCCGGGTCGCGGTATGGTCGATGGACCGCGTCAGCGATCCGCCACTGTCCGTGATGGCCGACGAGATAAAGGAGAGCGACGCGTTATCTGCGGTCGTCTCATGTCGCTCCCGGAGCGGACGGTGGTAAATCTCGTCCGAGCGGCTGCAACGGGGTCCGATCACGTCGGTCCCGAAACGGTGACCGTGGCAGAGCGCAGGGAAATGGGCCTCAAAGCGCAGATGCACTATTCCATTGCCAGAACCGCCGATCGCGCGGCACATGCATTGCGCACTCGCGCCAGGAACTTGTTGATGTTGAGGCAGCCCGCCGCTGTGGCGCGCTCTCCTGCCGTCGTCATTCGTCGTCTGTTTTCCGGCCAACGCGCGTCATTGCGGCCTAAGCTGCAGCTCGTTGCTCAGGGATTGCACCCCCGGCACGCCGCGCGTCACGGCAAGCGCTTTCTGAATCTGTGCCTCCGAATCCACATATCCTGACAACTGCACGACGCCTCGATACGTCGCGACGCTCATCGGCAACGATCTCAGTCCCGGATCCGCGACGAGCGCCTGCTTCACCCGGGCGGCGAGTGCAGCGTCGTCAGTGGCGATCTCCCTCGGTGCGGTCACCGGCGTCGTCGCCGTCGATTTACAGCCGTTGGTGAACACGATCGCGGACAACGCGAACGCCGCGACAATCAGCAGCCGGCATTTGATGTGTGGCGCGTCTTGCATTTCTGTTACGACAATTTAGATTCGTGCGTTAAGCAGGGACCGCGACATGAAGTCGGTTTTCCTATATAAGCGCTATATGGAGAGCTGAGCAGTGGGCCAAACGCCGGTCGGCGTCGGGTGGCGCAGCACGGATCGCGGCGTGTCACGACGCGGCCACGTCGAGCGCCGCGAACATCATCGCATATCGTGCCTTTATGAAGACCTCCAATGCTACGGCTACAGAAGCTCAAAAAGGTACGCTGCGCACTTCACAATCTCTTCGCGGTCGAAGTGTGGATAACCATGATTTACAGCGCGACGTTCTGGCCCGGTATTCAGCAAGGCCTTCTCAATTACTTCCCCGCACCACACGCTGTCGGAAAGACACACGCTCCAAGCGGCATGCTCCTCGCTGGTCCATCAAACAGGAGGATGCAAACATGCAAACTGTTATAAGGAGATTTTCCGGAACGGGTGCAAAGGAGGGCTCTGGTGCAAATAGTCGATATGGACAAGATATTTTGTTATACAAAGGATACCTGCTCAGGCAGACAGGACGGCCATCCAGACAGCGGGCGCAGCGGTATCTTTGAGGCGGGGTCTCGCGA
>NZ_JBFOAH010000061.1:0-16124 GCF_040812055.1 Paraburkholderia suaedae
CTTGAGCACCTTGCCAATGCCAGCAGGCAGCGTCTTGCGCGGCGGATCCTTCGTCTTGGGCATCTTGTTCGTCACTGGTGATCGAGTGCAAATTCTAACCCAGCGCCTTAGCGCGACAAAACCCCCGTTTGTGTTCTCGCAGGTACAGCGTTGCCATGGACTGTGGGGATCGCAGAACTAAACGCACACGCCGGCGGCGGCGGTAAGCTCCTGATGCCGGGTCATTTCCTACCCTGATCGTAGGTGCAGCTCTGGCGCAGTGGGGCGGCGATCGAATTCAGTTTGGCAGTGAAGCCCGCCAGTGTCGAGGCGGCCGTGGCTTTTGCGCCGCGTGTCGAATGACACAAAATGCGCACTTGGTCTTGCCGGTCTTCGAATTATCGCGAGCGCGCTCGCGTGTGCCGCAAACGTCACGCCGGGCAAGAAAGCGAAGCGAATCAAGAGGAGGAGGCCGTATGCTCGATATCGCAGCCGAGATCGCGAAGTTCAATAGCGGCCGGGACGCCGAGCGCCTGAACATGAAGTATCAGCGCATGCGCACGTCGCCGTTTATCTTTCTGCGCGGCACCTGTCACATCTTCTACAAGCGCTTGCCGTCTGGCGGCGTGCTCGAAGCGTCGCCGCGTACTTGGGTCTGCGGCGACATGCATCTGGAGAACTTCGGCAGTTACAAGGGCGACAACCGGCTTGTCTATTTCGACATCAACGACTTCGACGAGGCCTGCCTTGCACCGAGCCTGTATGAAATCGTCCGCTTGCTGACAAGTGTGCTCGTCGCGGCTGCGGATCTGCGCCTCAGCCGGGCAGAGGCGCTTGCTCTGTGCCATACGGCGGTCGATGCTTACAGTGCGGCGCTGCGCTTCGGCAAAACCCGCTGGATCGAAGAGGAAACGGCGGAGGGCATGGTTCGCGAGTTGTTCGACGGTTTGCACAACCGTTCCCGAGTCGACCATTTGAATCGGCGCGCCGAACTGAGGGGCAAGAAGCGCGTCTTGCGGCTCGATGGAAAGAAGGCACTGCCGGTAGGCGAAAAAGTGCGCGTCGACGTGACTGCCTTCATGGCCGAATTTGCCGCCCGCCAGGACAACCCGGACTTCTACAAAATGATCGACGTAGCTCGGCGAACTGCCGGAACCGGCAGTCTCGGTGTCGATCGTTACGTGATCCTGGTCGAGGGTAAGGGATCGCCCGACGGCAACTATCTGCTCGACTTGAAAGAGGCGTTGCCCTCGGCGGTGAGCCCACATGTAAAGGCGCCGCAGCCACGCTGGGATACCGAGTCAGCGCGTGTGGTCGCGGTCCAGCAGCGCGCTCAGGCGGTTTCACAAGCCTTTCTGCATGCTGTGGAGTTCAACAAGCGATCCTATGTGTTGCGCGGCCTGCAGCCCTCGGAGGATCGTGTCGCGTTGGGCAACTGGAACGGCAAGCTGCCCCGGCTCGAAACGGTCGTCAACAACATGGCGGAACTGGCCGCGTGGGCGCAGTTGCGCTCCGGCGGTCGCCAAGGATCGGCGATCGCTGACGAGCTCATCGAGTTTGGAAGCAGCAACCATTGGCAGATGCCATTGATCGAACTCGCCGTGCAATGCGAAGCCCAAGTCACGGCTGACTGGCGCACGTACTGCGAAGCTTACGATCGCGGTGGGTTCGGCGCGCAGGCGAAGAGCTAGGCGGCGCCGCAAGCCAGGTGCCGGGAACGATGCGCCCATGATTCAGGCTCAGGCGCCCGCGCCTGGTGCGCAGCATCGGGCTCTTCCGCTGACCGCCGGATCTCGGGCTCGCCATTACGTACGAATCGTGGTGCGGCGGTACGCAAACCCAAACCCTTCGCCCGGCACGAAGAAGCAACGCACATTCACCCGAGCCGACCTGAACCAGGCAATCGTGCAGATCGCGCAGCAGTCGAAGACACCTTCAACACCTGGCCAACGGTCTGCACGCACTCGCTGAACGGACTGATACGCCCTGCCCGTTCAAGGCGGTCCTTCGACACTATGTGGATTCAAACCGTTAAAGACAGACTCAAATCCGACATCAAAACTACAACATCTGTGTTTAGCCAGCGCTACGACATTTCAATTTGGCCTCGACAAAAATCGCGCGCTTTGCAACACTCCATTCCGCACAGCCTTCGTAATCCGTAAGAAGCGCCATCATGATTTTGATCGAAACCCGCAACCAGTTGATCATCTTGATAGCGCCCGAACCCTGCGTCCGTTAACGTGGCATTCATGTCGCTCTCCGTACTTACGGCGAGCGCTCAAAAATGACTGCGTCCCATCGTGCGTTTCACTGGGCCGTTGCCGCAAACAGTCCGGCAAGCTTTCTGCCGATCGCCAGCGCGTATATCGCAGTATCAACGTCATGCTGCCACCACCAGAGACGCGTCGATCAGGTGCTCCGCGAGGAACCAGACCTGCAATTCGTTAGTTCGCAATACGTCGCTGACCAGCACGTCATTGGTGCCAAAGTCGCCCAACTCGTTGGCCTTGCTGGCTGCACTGCGAGTGGCCACAATGACGATTTCATGCGCCTCCAACAGACGCGAAAGCTGTACCGGCACCTCTTCGCGTCCGCGTGGCGGACGCGGGACCATCGTCATTTCCGCCACATCGGCAGCCATGGCGATGCTGACCCCACCGAGCAGTTGAATCCGCTCTGCTAGCGTGTCGACGAGTTTGACCTGCTTATCGTAATGCGCGTCATACAGTCGATGCAACGACTGGAACGTAGGCCCAACGACCTGCCAATGATGCTTCTTGTACATGTCGCGCAGCGTCATAGTGTCGGCCAGGATCTGATTCAACAGCTCTATGCCCGTTTCGCACGCGGTTTGGGACAACGCGATTGGCAGCCTTACGACATGACCGTACGGCTGCAGCTCATGTGCGCGCTGGTGCAGCTTCGGCTCGGGCACATGTATCACGTCGCTGGATTGATTTCGGGTTTCGGATCTGCTGGCCCCGGTCGCCTTTGCCATGACTTACTCCTTCAACTCAAGCGTCGTATCAGGCCATGCTCAGCCTCGAGAGCAGCGCTTTTGCTGCTGCTTCCGACGACGCGGGATTCTGGCCAGTAATCAGGTTTGCCGCGACGACCACGTATGATTGCCAATCCGGCCCCTTCGAATACTTGCCTCCATTCTTCTTCAACATGTCCTCGACGAGGAAAGGCACCACTTCCGTAAGACCGACGGCCGCTTCTTCTGAATTGGCAAAGCCGGTTACGGGTTTATCGCGCACGAGCGGAGAGCCATCGGACGCCTTTGCATGACGCAGCACACCGGGAGCATGGCAAACCGCGGCGACCGGCTTTCCCTCCGCATACATGGTTTCGATCAATGCGATCGACTGCGGATCTTCTGCGAGATCCCATAGCGGTCCGTGCCCGCCGGGATAGAACACGGCGTCATAGTCCGCGGCCGAGACAGTTGAGAGCTTCGCTGTATTTGCCAGGGCCGCCTGCACTTCGTTATCCTTCCTGAAACGCCGGGTCGCTTCGGTTTGCGAATCCGGATCGTCGCTCCTGGGGTCGAGGGGCGGCTGCCCGCCTTTTGGCGAAGCGAGTGTCATCTCGACGCCTGCGTCCTTGAACACGAAATAAGGCGCGGCAAACTCCTCGAGCCACAATCCGGTTTTCCGGCCCGTATCGCCGAGCTGGTCGTGTGAGGTCAGCACCACCAGGATTTTCATGACAACCTCGCGAGTCCGTTCAATTCATGTTGCAACGAGCCGAAGAGCGGTGTCATCAACCCAAGTCATTCTGCCAGTATAGGCCGCTGTCAAGAGCGATGGGGGTGTTTCTGGTCTTGGTGCTGTGTCCTTTCCCGCCCCTCGGCCACGTCGGTACGCAAGCGAGCCGCCCGGTCTCCAGCAGCCCGTCAGTAATCGATGGTGATCCGGTTCTCGACGTGCATCACGCCGGGGGCAAGCCATGCGACCCGCTCGGCCTCCTCGCGCTCGGCCCATGAGCGGACCTTGCCGCGCAGGACGACCTTGTTGCCTTCGGCCTCGACCGTGATGTGCTGTGCGTCGACTTCCGCGTTGCGCTTGAACGCGTCCTCGATCTTGCGCTTGAGGTCCTCGGGCTTGACCTTCGGCTTGATCTCGATCTCGTTCGTCAGGCCGGTTACGCCGCTCACCCGCAGCGCCGTGTCGGCCGCGCGGCGGCGCTGGTAGTCCCATTCGACTTCGCCCTTCAGCGTCACGTGTCCGTCCCTGACGACCGGCTTGATGGTGTCCGCCGCATAAGGCACCTCGGCCTTCAGTTCGGCGATGATCTCGCGCACGATCTCCGGATCGGGCCGCTTGTTGATCAGCGGCAACCGCACCTCCACATCGTTTGCCACCCCCCGCACGCCGCGCACACGCGTCGCATCCTCCTCGGCCTTTTGCCTTTGCCGGAAGCTGCGTGCGAAACCAGACAATGTGACCGCGCCGTCCTTGACCGCAACCCCGATATCTGAAGGATCGATGTCCGGATCCCACTTCAGTTCGTACTCCACATCCCGTTTGATGTCTTCGTCCGTTCTCATCGCTGCTCCTAGTGGGTTTGTTAATGGACCAACACGCGCGCGGGCTACGCCCTGCACCGCACGCATCCGTCCACGGTAGGGCGCGCGGGGCAGATTTTCTTCCCTTCGCCTGCGCAGTTTTTGCGGAATGCTGCCGTACGTTCACATCTGAAAGCCGCGCCGCTGGAGCGCAGAGATCCGACACGTCTTTGCAGCAATGAGGAAGAAGTGCAACCGGCAAGAGCCTAGTCTTGATGTCATCATCATCGGGTCAATGGCCACGTCGACGTCCGAAGGTACGCGCCGGGCGGGACATGCAAGGCTGGCTGGCACCACCGCTGCTTCGCGGCGCGGTCGACCGGCTTGCGCCGTGAGCTGAGCATGGATTCAACCGTCTTGCCGCGGAAGGGTCTCGTTTTATTTCCCAGAGAAATGGAGCAAATCGATGAGCGATCTAGTCGTTGTAAGCTTCAAAGGCGAAGAGACGGCCGACCAGGTATTGACCAAACTCCAGCAGATGCAAAAGGAGCACCTGATCGACCTTGAGGATGCCTGCATCGTGGTCCGTAGCGCGAAGGGCACGGTACACCTCAAGCAAGCCGTCGATCTAGTCAAGATCGGCGCGCTCAGCGGCGCGGCCTGGGGTGGTCTGTTTGGTGCGCTGGTTGGGCTCATGTTGCTCAATCCGCTCGTCGGACTGGCAACGGGCGTGGCCATCGGTGCTGGCACCGGCGCGTTGTCGGGCGCGCTCTCGGACTATGGGATCGATGACGATTTTATGCGTTCGACGGGCCAGAACATTGAGCCGGGTTCGTCCGCGCTCTTCATCCTCGTGCGTCGCGTGAACTTCGACAAGGTCCTGCCGGAACTGAAACCTTTCGGCGGAAAGCTATTGAAGACGTCTCTGACGAACGACCAGGAGGAACGCCTGAAGAAGGCGCTAGAGAGCCTGAACAGCAGCGGCACGACAGCATGAGCACCCCTGCGTTGCATCAGGGTTGTGATCTTGAATACTGTTGAAGTTCGCATTTGGGTCGGATCGGCACCCCGACAATTATGCAGACCATACGGTGAGGACGTCGATCAAATCGACGCGCAGTTCGACATTGGAGAGTACTCACGCTTAAACTTCCGAAGACTGATACGACCGCATCTGAAGGCCGGAGAATCGAAATTCAGCAGTTGCGCGAACTGAGCGTCGGCCGACCGTGCTGTAGCGGACGCTTCGTCACTGGATGTGCTTCCTGGGGCAACAAGGTCGTTGAGAACACATGTGCACGTGGGACACGCGGCGGGCAAGGTGTTTTTCGGGTCGTGAGCTCCGAAGGTAGAGCAACGGACTTCTAATCCGTTGGTCACCGGCTCGAATCCCGTACGGCGCGTCCGGTGGAGGACGGCATGAAAGCAGGAAGCAACACCATAGCGGCGCTCGCAGCGGTCGTCCTGTCAGGGCTCGTCTATGTGAACTGCCCACAGATAAGATCGCTTTGCGCCGAAGGCAAGACACTCGACCTAGCCGTCTGTGCTGCGACTAAGATCCAGGTCGCTTGTAACACGGAAGCGCGCCGGAAGTACAGAATGTGTGTGAAACAAACGACATGTTCCCTTTAGGTAATGCCCGCCGTTAGCGTTCAGGTTCCAAGGCGAGCACACAAAGCGCCGCCAAATCGAGAAACCCGGAGAGTCTGCATGCCAGATCGTGCGACGTCAGAAACGCGAGCCTTTCAGGCTTGTACAACTCAAAACCGCTCTTCGCGAGCGGCTTGTTAGGCGCGGTGCCGGGGTCGGGCATCTCCTGCTTCACGGACGCGCCGATCTCTCGCGCCACCCGGCGGACCGGTGACGTCGATTTGGATGTCGTCGATGCCACGATTTTCGCTCTGCGTGATGAAAGTGGCGATCTCCGCCTCCAATAACCGTGATTGCAGGCACACAACGCTGCTGCAATAGCGAAATTCCGCTGGTTCCCTCATGGAGCGCAACATGACAAAGGTAAGCCGCGTCGCCCCCCGGAAGTCGAAAGTCGAGGAGCCGGAAGCGCCGATGACCGTGGACGAACAACTCGACGAAGCGCTCGAAGAGACCTTTCCTGCGAGCGATCCGATTGCTGTTCACCCTGAGCCCGAGGAACAACCTGCGAAGAAGTAGACTCAGCCGTCGTCGGTACTGGAAAGCAACAGAGCGAGCTTCTCGACGCGCTGCAAAAAGCGTTTCCTGTGCGTAAATTTGTTCGAGGCGCCCGGACAAGTCGGAAAGTCTCGCAGCCCAACGTGGAAATTTACCGTGATCGGGGGCTAGGCTTCAGGCCCATTTCCTTACGTTGACAGTGCCGTTCCACGTTCCCGAAGTCGTCGTGCTCATTCGCAAGGAAGGGCGGAACTAAAAGCAGCATTGCGCAATAACTGCGCAGGCAAAGGGAAGACGTGCACGTCGGCACGCTTTACGATGGATGTTCGCGTGGCGCAGCCCGCGTGCGCGCATTAGTCCATCAACAAACCGACGAGCGCAGCGATGAGTACCGACGCCGACATCAAGCGAGACGTGGAGTACGAACTGAAGTGGGATCCGGACATCGATCCGTCCGATATCGGGGTCGCGGTCAAGGACGGCGCGGTCACGTTGTCCGCTCGGCTTGCTGCCCGAGCAACTGACGGTGAACACGGTTGCGCAGGCCGGGGTCAATCTGAATTTTGGCGTCTAAGAACGCCTGCTCGCGCAAAAACTCGGGTCGATGCCGCCGATTCAGTAAGCGAAATTCGCAATTTCGCCCTGGACAGCTTGTCACAAAACGAGGCCTTGGCGGTCATGGGCGGCTAAGAAATCACCGCGTCGAGCCATCGTTTTTTCAAGGTCGCACAGGGCGGCGATCGGCGGCTGGCCCGACAGCCGTCGCCCTCCTGCGGCTATCCGGCGCACCTCTTGAAATTTCGTGCGGGTGTTCCTACTCTGGGTTTCGCTCAGGCAGTCGCGTTATCGCGTTGCGTCATTCGATTTGTTTGCCAGAGGCCTAGCAGGTGAACTGGAGCGCGTGTGCCCGTTCGTCCACCTTTGATGGATGAAAGGAGGATACGACCATGAGTGATCTCTACTGCGGGAGCGACCTCTTCAGCGGCGGATCGACGCACGCCTCCGTGCTTCCCGCCCAGCACCCGGTCCGTCAGGTGCGGCGGCTTCGCGCCCGGCATGGAGCCGGAACAGCGCTGCAGCCCGCCAGGTAACAACCGGGAAAATCCAGTGATGCCACGGTAATCTGTTGCGCACAGGATTGGTTTATCGTTCAGTACTGCTTTTTGTTAGGGCGAGTTAGGGTGGATTCACGATTCAGACGTGTTCTATCTACTTGTTTAGGAAAACGTTATGAAACGGTTGAATGTTTTCGTCATGCTGTTAGCACTTGCCGCTGGCTGCGCGAGCGGCGCAGCGCATGGCGCACGCGTCGGCGTCTTCGTCGGGCCAGTCCCATACTACTACCCGGTGGCCCCCGTTCCGTACCGCTACTACTACCCGCCTGTCGTAGCCGTGCCGGCCGTCCCGGACAACTACGTCGAACAAGGGCAGCCGTCGGGCGGACGGGCGCAACCAGGCGGGTCCTGGTACTACTGCAACGCGTCGAAAGCTTTCTACCCGTATGTGAAGGAATGCCCTGGTGGGTGGCGTGAAGTGCCAGCCCAGCCAGCATCATCCAACTGACGATCCGGGGAAATATGAAATGAACCGTTCTGCGTTCGCTCTACTCGCCTCGCTGACCTGCGTCAGCGCCTGCACGATCGCGCCGACGGCTTTCAGCGTCATGGCACTGCCGGGCACCGGCAAGACCTTTGATCAGTTTCGCACCGATGACGGCTCGTGCAGGCAATTTGCATCCGAGCAGGTGGGCGGAGTCTCCGCAAACCAGGCCGCGACCACCAGCGTGGTAGGCAGCGCCGCGGTAGGTACGGCACTCGGCGCGGCTGCAGGCGCGGCGTTCAACGGCGGCCGTGGCGCAGCCGTGGGCGCTGGTGCCGGCCTGCTTGCGGGTAGCGTACTCGGCGCCGGCGCTGCGCGGACTTCCGCGGATGAGGTGCAGCGCCGCTACGACTCCGCATACGTGCAATGCATGTACGCGGCCGGCGATCGCGTTCCGCTCTCCGGCCATCTCATGACAGCCCCAGTCACCGGTCGCTATGTGCCCGCGCCACCGCCTCCCCGGGTTCGCCGCCTCCGGCGAACCCGGGGGAGGCACACTGCATCGGTGTGGCGGCTCGGAGTTAATAGCCGGTTCGTAACAGGAGAGCGCAGTCTCGTCGTTCAACGAGGGCGGGCGCGCACCAGCAATTTTTAGCGCAATCCAGATGTTCAGATGTAAGGAGGGATGATATGAAAGCACAAAACAACAAGCATATGGCTGTCGCCGCGGCCCTCGCGGCTGCGTTCGCGTTCAGCCCTGCCGGCAACGCGTTTGCGGCGCAAGCCACTGGAGCGGTCGGCGGCACCGTCACCGACAGCAGTGCCGGCAACGCAAACGGCGGAGGCTTGCCGCAGATCCAGCAACAGGGCGACGTGTCCTACGTGTCGGGCGGCGTCGGCCAGGACGAATCGACGGCGCTGAAGCGCGCGCGAAGCCACTGGCCGCTGGCGATGCAGTTTATCGGACCGGGATCGGACTTTCTCGCTGATGTCCACGTCCGGATCGTCGACGCACATAACAACGAGGTGCTGCAAGCCGATTCGCTCGGCCCGTTCATGCTGGTCAAGCTGCGTCCCGGCCGCTATACGGTGCACGCGACCTACAAGGACCGCGATCAGACGAAGACCGTCAGCATTGCCAGCAAAAGCAGCACGCAGGCGGCGTTCTACTGGAACGTCGAATAGCGCGCTGGAAGATCGTCCAGGCGGGCCAGGTTTCGCCCCTAGTGAATTGCCACGGGGCTCGCCCCGTGGCTTTTGTTTTTAGCGGCTGCATCCCGTTTTGCCACCCGTCGCGATGACGGAAACCGTTCGCCCACCGCGCACTGGAGCAGCCGCGCCAGATCGGCGCGATGCCGGCTGAGGGCGACAGACGTGTCGAAGGCGGCGGAACGCAGTCGTCGTTATAGCGCCAACGATTACCGACGCGATGATGACGATGAAAATGAGGGAGACAAGCGAGGCAGTCAATAACGACCGCATTCCCGCAGTTCATTCGATGGTCGCGTAACGCACATGCTACGGCCCTTCGCATTTGCGCGGGATCTTGCGGATAATTGCCCAAAGCAGAACGCACGTATTCAGTTATTGATAACAAAGATCGAACGATTTCACGCTTCTGATACAGGGTACCTGTCATGTACTCGAAGAGGTACCAGGCTTGAGCAGAGGGTCCATGCACACTAACCGCCCACCCAGCACGCGCCGACCGGTCGTCAACCGCTCATACGATCTGTGCAGGTCTTGGGAGGCATCGCGTGACGCACGGTTTAATGCAGCCCCGCGCGCGTCACGCGCGGCTTTTTCCCGTTGGTCCGCTTGCGTATCTTGAATAACAAACAACCAGTCTGCGTCGCGGGCCACCTGTAGACGCGCTGGCTTGCTTCGGTGATTGCGCAACCGGAACATTACGTCGAGCGTGAAGACCTCGACACCGCGCCCCCGATCCAACACCTGTACGACTTGTGCCTGTACGGCTTGTTCAAGCCTGGCCCCGTCACTTGGGTCTAGCCGGTCGAGTATCTTCGGTTTTGCCAGCTCACCAGCAGCTCATCAGCTGCGGACACCCGCTTTAGATACGATGCGGGCGGACTTGGAGAGGATCGGGCCTTTGCACACCAGCATCTTCCGGCTTTTTGCGCATTTTTCCGAAGAGCGGCTTTGCGGCGCGCCCTCCTTGATGCAGTTCGCCGAAGCGACCGATTGTCCGAACATCCCCGGGTTAGCGACTAGACTTAAAGCATCGTTGGCGCATGCTCACGCAAGAGGAACGTATGCGCCGTTCAGTCACGATCCGGACGTGCGACCGAAGCGAGCAGACCGATGCCGAAGACCGTTCGAACCGCTGAGCAGATTCGCGACGAACTGCAGAACCGCATGGCGAAAATCGCCGCTGACGTGCCTGGAGCTTTGCGCGTGCGCATACCGCTGCCAGAGCGGCATCCGCCGGACGCATCCGGCCGCAACTGGAACATAGTGCCGCTCAATGACCTCGGCGCAGATTGCGCACATCATGTCCAGAAGATGATCGAAGACATGCGCACCGAGTTCGTGCTTCCAGATTGACGCCTAGATACGAAACCAGAGCGGCTCATGCAAACGCACGTATTTGAACATCGAGGCTACGAGATCACGGTACAGCCGGAGCAGAACGCATACGGCGCGTGGCAGGCGAAAGTGAGTGTGCGCCTTGCCGATAGCACCGTGGCTGAATTCCGTCCGGATACGGTTCAGCCGGAATGGCTTACGCAGGAGGAGGCGGTGCGGGACGGCATCGAGTGGGGTAGGCGTTTTGTCGATCACAAGGTGGAAGAGTCGCACGACCGGATGTGATGGAACCATCAGCGAAAGCAAAAAAAGGCAGTTTAGCGAAAGACGCCGCTCTTCGATGGAGGAGCGGTGGGCACTGGACGGCCAGGCAGGCAGCAGTTCGAAAATCGATAACTATCTGGGCTTTCCACAGGCGTACCGCAGACCGAATGGGCGCGCGAAGTTGGCATTGTCCGCGATGAAGGCGGCTATCTCGTGACCGGTCCCGACCTGCAGGAATATCGGGCGAATCTGAAATGGCCGCTCGAACGCGCGCCGCTGCATCTGGAAACCTGTGTGCCTGGCGTATTCGCCGCAGGCGACGTCCGCCACGCGTCGATCAAGCGCGTGGCTTGACCAGTACAACAACGAGCGCGAACATCAGGGGCGATGGTGTTACGGCAAGACGCCTATGCGCACGTTTCTCGATTCACTCGAACTTGCCAGGGAGAAGCTCATCCCACACTGATCGGCTATCGTCCTTTACCAGCCCGACCAACTGTCAGGTCGAGTCTCGGCTAATACACGTGATCTGCGAGGTTGCGGGCTTTCCACAAACACTGCACTCGGCCATGATGAACTCCTTTTCGTCCACGAGGGCATCGCTTCCCGGGCGGGTATTGGGTGGGTGGAAATATCTGTTCCGCTGCTTATTCCGGTGTCGCCTTGTTTGCGCGCTGGGCTCGCGCTGCACTCGAAACGAGGCAATCCAGTGGACGGCACGTCGATCGATCCGTTGTTCCCGCAGCACCCAGTTCCTCTAACCGTGCGCAGGAACGCATCGGTATGCTCAACCCCGCGCCGCACGGTGACTTCGTCCGTGTCGAGGCGTACCACGACTTCCAGCAGCGGCACATCGTCCACTTGCACTGGCAGACCGCGTGCCGCCACGCGTTGGGCAATTAGCCCAGCGGCTTGCTCGGGAGCAAACCGGACTTCATGCTCGCTCGTTGCCTCTTCGGGTTCTCCGCCACTGCCAGGTAGCACGTCTTCGACCTTGAGCGTTTCGTTCGGTTGCCAGAATCCGAAAATCTGTTGTTCGCCTCGCCGACTTCGTCTGGGACCCCAGCCAGCGTAGCGGTGCAGCGCCCCCCTTCAATGGAATATGCCGGGATGCCCGCGAAGGCGCTGAAATCCGCTATGTGTTCGGCTTCTTCCCCGGCGGTTCGCGTGGTAGTGGACAGTACCGGTCGCAGCTTTACGCGATAAGCGTCGCCGCTACACAGAGTGTCCCTTTCCACACCCGCCCGCAAACTGACCAGTTCCGTCGAAGACGGTGCAGATGCCGCTTCGGATGGTGCGCGGCCAGTTCACCGATCTGTTGCTCGATGCTGGCGTGGGCCGAATCACCGAGACTCCGGAAGCTGAGGAGTTGTTTCACGATAGGCCTGACCGTGGAGTACGGACGGTGCTATTTGATCTCGATGCACCGCCTGGCTGCCGGTTCTCCGGCCGCTTTGGGGACGCGCAGCGTCAGCATGCCGTTTTCAAATCTGGCCTCTGCCCGATCGAGATCGATGCCCGCGGGCAGCGGGACCGCGCGCTGAAAGTGTCCAAACGACCGCTCGACCCGATAGCATCCCTGTTCTTCGCTGGTCGATTCGAAACGCTTGTCGCCGCTGATGATCAGCATGTCTTCAATCACTTCGAGTTCGACGTCGTCGCGGGTCATGCCCGGCAATTCAACGACAATACGCAGTGCGTCGCCTTCGTCGGTGACGTCAATCCGCGGTTGAACTCGCTCGCGCTGAAGTCGCCGAACCAGCTCCCGAGCGGTCCACGCCCGCCGAACGGATCGCGGATCAATTCGGCGAACAGATGAATCGGATCGGGCAGCGGCCAGCTGGCAGGCGCGAGTACCGGCGCAGCAGCCGCTGCAATCGGTGCCCCGTTACCCGTTTGCGTGCCGCCCGTCTGTTGCCCATTTTGCCGGGCGCTCTCCTGATTGATGCGCGGCGCACCGGTCTGGCCCGATGCGTTTTTTTGCGCGGGGTGTGAGCGCAAAAACCGGAACGGATTCCATTTGTCGAGATCCAAAAGCATGTGATTCTCCTTACGTGAGGTGCGCCAGTGCCAGACCTGAGGCTGGACCACTGGAGATGGCGGGTGGTCCATTCGACCTCCGGATGCGAGCGGCGCGGGGCTGGCCGTGGCTTTGATCTTGTAACCTACGAGTGCCCGTGAGCGGTGCGTTTACGGATGTAATGGCGCGTGCGGCTCGCCAGTCAGGCCGTCGTGATGCCAGGCACGCGCGGTGATGCCGAGTACGAACAGCAGCGAGCCCGTGAACAGCGCATACACGCCGATCAGCCAGACGAGCGCTAGTGCGCCGGCACCCGGAAAGAGCAGCACGAAAATGCCGAACAGCACGGACAGCACGCCGGTCAGCACCAGCATCCATGCATGGCGCAGGCGCCTGTGCAGCCGCGTTGCTGCGATCAGATCGAATACGCCGGTGATAACCGCGTTCGCGCCGATGACGGCGACCAGCACGAGCGTGGTAATGCCCGGCACTAATGCGGCGATCATACCGGCGCCGATGCTGCAGATGCCGAGCAGCAAGGGCACCCACCAGCCGCCGTGCGTCGCGCGGTAGCGGATGGCTCCGACAATCGCGACAATGCCGCCGGCGATTGCGTAGGCGCTAAAGAGGGTGATAAGCAGTAGTAGAGTGAGGCCGGGCCAAAATAGCGCCAGAGTGCCGAACAGTAGCGCTACCGTGCCACGCAGAATGAGCATCCACCAGGCGCGTCCAAGCAGTTCATCCATGTGGAACTCCAGGCTCTACCATCATGCGATGAACTTTAGTCTAGGCTCCACGCAGCTGCGTTTCTTTCGCGTTTCTGCCATGCGTTTAACAATTCTGCATTCGTTCACGAGGCGTGCCGAATGGCATCCGCATGTACGAAAATAGCCCGATCCATCACCGCTTTTTTATAGCGGCTTGCCGTGAGACCTTCTAACATGAACTTACGCTGCGCACGGTCTGGCATTGCCTTTTTTTGCTGGCCTGGGGTTGCACCGTCACCACCGGAACGAAGGGAATCTCATGAAAACGAATCTGCTTGTATTGCTGCTCGCGTCGTCGCTCGCACTCGCTCCAGCCGCGAACGCCCAGGTGGCCGGTGCCCAGCCGCTTGGTGTCAGTGTGGAAGAGTCGGCTGCGATCGTAGCAGGCTGGAGCGTGAGGAAGTCGATCATGGACAAGCCGGTCTTCAACGAGAAGGGTGAGCGTGTCGGCGTCATCCATGACATTATCGTGGCACCGGACCGGTCGGTATCGTTTGCAATCGTCGCCGCAAACCAGTTTCTGGGGGTGTCGCATCACGACGTGGCCATTCCGATTGAGCAGCTCGATTTCGTCAACGGCAAACTGGTGCTTGCTGGTGCGACAAAAGATGCGATCAAGGCGCTGCCCGAGTTTCAATACGCAAAGGTACGCACGACACCTAAGGCGAGGTCCGACTACAGCGAACATCACTGACATATGTCTCGCGTCGTCCGCGATCGATGCATTTGACGCGCGGCAAATTCATTCCCAGGGCACTGCGCCGATTAGTGCCGCCGCGTGACTATTCGTCGTGCCGCATGACCGCCGCCTGCTCTTCAGGCGACTTTCTTAACCAGCGCCGGTGCAACGCACGTTCAATGCTGCCGCCCACTGAGAGCAGCAGCAGGAGCAGGGCGGTGGCAATACCCGCAATCTGCCAGGCGCCGATGCCGCACACAATTCCGAGCGCGGCGGTGACCCAGATCGAAGCCGCCGTCGTCAAGCCGCTGATCCTGCCGGTGGCGCGGTTTTGCAAGATCACCCCGGCGCCGAGAAAACCGATGCCCGTAATGACGCCCTGAATCGCACGGCCGGCGTCACTGCCGTCGGTGAAACCGTGCAGTTCGAAGGACATGCCGGCCATCGTCACGAGACAGGAACCGAGCGCAACAAGGCCTAGCGTCTTGACGCCGGTTGGCTTGCCATGCAGGTTTCGATCGAGCCCGACGATACACCCCACCAGCACTGCCGCGACCATGCGCAAGATCGCCTCAAGCAATTGCACGTGTGAAATCATCGGCATCCCCGCTAAGGTTTCCAGCTAACGTCGCATTCGGCGAGCACCTGACTGTTCACTACAGTCTAGCGTCGAAGGGAGCAAACTGCTTGAGCGTCAACAGCCCTCAGGAGACCCTTAAGCCTAAAGACCGCAGTGATCCACTTGCGATCGCAGCGATCGGTGGGCGTGGCAGCGGCGTAGATGCGGTGACGCGCGCGCAGATGTAGCGCAGCAGCCCGCGCCAGCGGTCGAGCTTCGGGAACTGCTGCGCGAAGCGTGCGACGTTGAAACCGTGGGGTGGCTTGATAATGGGCCGATGCAGCACAAAAGCTAATTGACCCGAAGTGGCGACTGCCTCGTCGAGCACGATTTTCAGTATTAGTACACTCCGGGCACCCTACGAGAAGCCGGTGACGACGATGTTGGCGGGCAATATATCGGACCGCGCGTGCAGCCCGCTGGAGCGCGAAAGGCATCCGGCGCCCACCCGGCCGATCACGCAGCAAACAGGCCTTCTGCCCGAACTTTCGACGCTCAGGTGTGGGGCGCGTTTCCGTTCCAGGCGTTCTGAAGTAGCGCCCCAACCGGCTCACATTTGAAAGGTCGCGGTTTCCAATAGGGATTCGACAGGGTTGTTTCGCATGCTTTATCGAGGTCAGATTCCTGCATGCCAGTCTCGCGCAAGCCAAATGGAACGCCGAGCCCTCGTCCATGCAACGAAGACACCATGCGCAGCGCTCTCGCGGCCTGCGCGTGGCAGATTCGTGTCATGGCCTCAGGCGACGACGCGCTGTTGTATGCCAGTGCGCAAGGCAAATATGATCGCGTGCGTTTCCGTATGCGGCAGGTTGAAGCTTTCGCCAAGAGTACGACAGAGCTTGTGATGAAGCACCATTCCAACGTGCCCGGCATACAGGCGCATAGCCATGCACCGCAGAGACAATCACTGTGCGCTAACACAGGTTCTAGCAGGCTGTTGAAATTGGGAACGGTGTAAACGGGCTTCGAGGCCCGAGCGTTATGGATATTGTGTTCATGACCTTGGGCGATGAGTGCGATGCGTGGAATGGACGAGATGCAAGAACCGC
>NZ_JBFOAH010000062.1:0-12728 GCF_040812055.1 Paraburkholderia suaedae
GGCGCTCAACGACTTGACGCCGGGCGAGTTTGCCCGGCAGCACAGCCTTCGGCCTACGGCCGAAGGCTCATGAAAGGCCTGACACTAACATTGCAATGTGTCCAGGAAACCCAAGCGGTTCAGGTCTGCTGACGAAAGGCATCGCGGCTGTGGCGGGCTTTGAGGGCGCCGGTGCGCTAGAGTCCCTGGTTGAGAAGCTGGAAGGCGAAAAGCAGGACGACGCGGGCAATTCGCAAGGAGTTGATAGCGCAAATTCACAAGCGTAATTTCGCCTTACTGACAGGCCCGTCGGGCAGTACAACAAATAACCGGTAGCGCGGGTTCGTGATCCGAGCCAGCACCTGAGTTAAGGTGAGGTCAGTCAGGGAGCCCTTGAAACATCAGGGGCTTCTTTTTTGTCTGTGCTGAGGGCTTACAGTTCAATTGAGGTGTGTGAATCGCACAGCTAAACACTCGCGTCAGTGTCGGCGCATCATCACGACAGGTTGGCTGCCTCACGCGGCGCTTCCAGTAACGGCACGAGTGCCACGTGTTGCGGCATAGTCGTCGTTTGGTCGGATGCGACTGCTGTGCGACCGGCCTGATTCCTGCGAGGAACCAAGCGAAGCCGATTGGACCTTCGAGCACGACCACCCACGCGCAATCCGGCAGCAGATTCGGGCGCGCTTCGGTCGTGTCGAGCCAAGGTGCGACGAGGGTGCGACTCAGGCCAGTCGCGCGTAAGCACTGCGTGAGTCGCGCCGCATTCGAATGGTCACGAGGAGCCGAGGAGCGGACTCAGGCGGAGAACGTGCAGCCGCGATGTACAGCCTGATCGGATCTGCCCGCATCAACCGCGTTGATCCCGAAGCCTACCTGCATTACGTCATCGAGCGCATCGCCGATCACCCGGTGAACAGCATCGACGAACGGCGTCAATTGCCAGTACGGCCAGTTTCAGATGCAAGTCGCTATATGTAATGGTTGGCAAACATGAGGCACGGACACGCGACCATACCCATCGCAGACATAGCGATGACCCTGTCGATCCGGACGGTGGGTATGCCAGGTCGACGCGAGCCGCCATGGGCCCGCGTTCAACGTCACGTCAATTGATGGCGTTAGGGACGGCGAATCCCAGACATCAACAATGTTGAAGAAGGGGACCATTGCCACGAAGCCAACCAGATACGAAACGATGCCTCGCATCTGCCACGCGCCATAGATACCTTGCGGCGTAAAGAAGTGAGGAATCGCGTAACGGCCCTTGCGAACGAAGAAATAGTCCACGAGGTTGACTGCCGTCCAAGGTACCAGGAAATACAGCAGCAAGACCAGGAACGTGTCGAGAAGCGCGATACCGTCACCTTTGATGGACAAAGTAGCGGTCAGCACAATGGTACTGATTGCCGCGATAGAGATGATGCGTGCCCGGCGCGTCGGGGTAATTTTCCTGATTGAATCGACACCCGTCAGAACGGTCAGCATAGCGCTATACGTGTTCAGTGCGATGATGGGAAGGAAGCCTGCGACCGATATGATCACCAGCGCGCTGCCAAAGCCGGGGAACATGGCGGCACCAACCTGATTCAGCGCAGCCAGTGCGTCGGACGCCTTCAGTTCCTGCGCCAGCCACGCACCCAGGCCTATCATCCACGCGCCCGACAAAGATGCGCCAAGGAAAACGGCTGCGATCAGTTTCCTTCGGCTGGTGTTCTTCGGCAGGTAGCGCGAGTAATCAGAGACGTACGGCGCATACGAGATGTTATAGCTGGCGGCGATCGCAAACTGGGTAACAAAAGCGATCCAGTTGAACCCAAGGTTTGGCATCGGTGCGGCCGTGCCTTTGCCGATACCCAATATCAGCGCCGCCGTCACGATTGCGTAGAGCGGCAACGTCGCAATCAGGGCCCATCTGAACGCCTTGTGCAGCAGGTCGTGGCCGTAGATGGATAGCAGCGCGCCAACCAGAACCGCGGCGACGCCGACACACGCCGGGTTGAGCCCGAACACGCTCCTGAGGCCGCCCATGATGAGCGAGACGTTAACAATGTTGAAGCCTACAAACACGAACAACGTGGCCATCAGCGCGAGGATAACGCCGCGATAGCCAAACTGGGCCCGCGACTGAATCATCTGCGGCAACCCCATTTCCGGCCCCTGCGAGCCGTGAAACGCCATGAAAATCGTGCCGAACATGATGCCAAGCGCGCCAGCCAGAGTCGTCCAGCCCGCTGACAGACCCATGCCAGGGCCGACAAATCCAATGGAAATCGTGAAAAAATGGAAGTTGCCCAGGAACCAGAACGGCCCCTGGCTGCGAAGAAGGGCATGCCTCTCGTTTTCCGGAATGTAGTCGATGGAACGACTCTCGACTTCAAGGCCAGCGTCGACGCCATCAAGATCGATAGCTTCGGGATTATTCATGGGGACCTGTCTCCAAACACGTAGTTGTTGGTGCTTCATGGACCGCTGATACGATCCACGGTGAAATACGCCGCCCGGTTGTTGTGTCGCCCGCGTTCTGGCAGCTAACGTTCAGTGCACGGTTCTGCTTGTCCTTGCGACGGCGGTAGGCATTCGCCATCGTTCCCTTCAGGGTTGAACTGGAACCGCTCCGTCAGCAGGCAACCCACCAAGTGGTTCAACTGCGGCGCTTTACGCCCGGCAAGACGCACAGCAGTTCGTAGGCGAGATTTGCGCCGAGCAGCGCGGTGGTCCCGAACGGGTCGTACGGCGGCGCCACTTCAACCAGATCGCAGCCGACGATGTTCAGCCCATGCGAGCCGCGAATGATTTCCAGCGCCTGCGGCACGGTCAAACCGGCGATCTCGGGCGTACCCGTGCCCGGCGCGTATGCCGGGTCGATGCCGTCGATATCGAACGTGATGTATACCGGCCCGTCGCCCATCTGCTCGCGCACACGCGCCATTAATGGTTCGAGCGACTGGTTCCAGCACGCCTCCGCCTGCACGACCTGGAAGCCCTGATCGCGACACCAGTCGAAATCTTCGGCCGCATAGCCGGTGCCGCGAAGACCGATCTGCACGACGCGCTTGCAGTCCACCAAACCCTCTTCGACCGCGCGACGAAACGGCGTACCGTGCGCGATCTTCTCGCCCATCATCGTGTCGTTGACGTCCGCGTGCGCGTCGACGTGAATCAGTCCAACCTTGCCGTACTTGCGGTGAATCGCGCGCAGGATGGGCAGCGCGATCGTGTGGTCGCCGCCGAGCGTGATGGGTTTCGTGCTGTGCTGCAGGATCTCGTCGTAGGCAGCTTCGATGCGTCGGATCGAATCGAGCAGGTTGTATGGATTGATGGCGACGTCGCCCAGATCGGCGACACGCAGCGAGTCGAACGGCGCTGCGCGCGTCGCCATGTTGTACGGTCGAAGCAGGACGGACTCCGTACGGATCTGACGAGGACCAAACCGTGCGCCGGTGCGATTGGACGTCCCGAGATCAAACGGCACGCCCACGAAGCAGGCGTCCAGCCCCTCTGCGGTCGGCGCGTGGGGCAACCGCATCATCGTCGCAATGCCGCCAAAACGCGGCATATCATTTCCCCCGAGGGGCTGAAAATAAGCTTCGGACATAATTTCACTCCTCTTTCATTCATATGGCCTCATACGGCGAGGTCCCGTGAATTTAAGTGTTGTCGACCAGAATGAAAAAATGAATTGCGAAATTGACACGTTTACATCAACATCCGTCGATGTATCGTCCATATCGCTATAGGGGTAAAGGATTTGCAGGGAACATTATCCGATCTGGATCTCAGGCTGATCAGGGTTTTCCTGACCGTTGCCGATGCGGGAGGAGTGACGCTTGCCCAGTCGACGCTGAATGTGGGCCAGTCGACGATTAGCACGCAGCTCGCGGCGCTGGAGACGCGCCTTGGCTATCGCTTGTGCGAACGAGGCCGTAGCGGCTTTCAGCTAACGACGAAGGGGGAGCGGTTCTACGAGCTCAGCCAGAAATTACTCAAGCGTGTCAATGAATTCAGCCTTACGGCGCGGAACCTGGACAAGACACTCGTCGGCACCCTGAATATTGGGTTGATTGGCCATACGCCGATCAGCCAGAACGCGCGTATCAGCAACGCTATCGCCCTCTTCAGGCAGCGCGACGAAGCCGTCCGTTTCTCCCTTTCCGTCAGATCGCCGGGAGACCTGGAGGAACATCTGCTGAGCGGCGAGATCCAGATCGCCGTTGGCTATTTCTGGCACCGGGTGCCGACACTCGAATACACGCCGTTGTTCGTCGAGCGCCAGGTGGCTTATTGCGGACGCGGTCATCCGCTGTTCGGGAGCGCAGGAGAACTGCCGCCGACGAAGGTCCGGGATTACGAATGGGTCTGGCGCACCTATCCGCTACCAGAGGCGCAGATGTCGACCAGCCGGAACCAGGTCAGTGCGCAGGCAGACAACATGGAAGCGGTATTGCTGTTGATTCTTTCCGGCTATCACCTTGGCTATCTTCCTCAACATTTTGCGGCAACCTATGTGCAGCAGGGCCTGCTGATGGCTTTGAACGCCAAAAAGCTTCACTACGACGTGACCTTCCACATGGTCACCCAGCGACGCAGCCGGCACAGCCCTATCGTTCAGGCCTTCCTGGAAGACCTAAAGAATGCGCACCTCATTGGCACCGCCGGCGCATAGCGCGACCACCGCAATCACCGAAGCCGCGCTGGGTGCCACTTCATCGGCTTTCCCTTCAGGCTTTCCCTTCATCCCGTCGCGTTTGTCTTCGCCGGGGGTAGCCCGCGTAGCCCGAAGCTTCCTCTTCATGCCCGTGAAGCAGGACTTGCGCTGTGCCCGGCACGCTATGCGCCGGGCCCGGATCGGCATCGACTCCGATGTGGGCCTTCGCTCGGCCTTGTCATACGGGCCGGTGACCGACCGCAGCTGCAACCAGGGGATGACCTCCCCCATCTCGGCGAGAAGGCGTTGACGCCTGGTCACCCGCCTCCTGCCCGCACTATCCGCTTCCGCAAAACCGATCTGCCGCTGCGTCGCCGTGGGTTCTTTGCGTGAACTTCGTTCTACAACGTCCCCGGCTCTCGCTTCGATGACCACCGAGCCTGATAACTCAGCGTTTCCCCAAGGCGAAAATAAAGCAATAAGCATAAATCTTTTCGCATTGACAAGATATGACAAATTATCTTTTCGTATCAACTAGATTAAATAAAAAATGACCGTGCCCTGATGGCACGGCAGCCGCCGGCTCGCGGGCCAGCCATGAAGGCTATCTGTCACCGGGCGGCTCTGAAGGAACGCTTCGCTGTATGGCAATAGTGGGCGATTGCGGTCCTGTCAGCATCGCTGAATCATCAGGATACCTAAATTAATCATCATGCCCGGCTTATCGGCAGCAACCTGACAATGCCGTGGCGGCTTCCAGGAGGGTTTTTACGTGCTTGACCGGAGCGTCAATTCCGGGAGAGCCATTTTCACTAAGGAGTCAGAAATGCCAGATTTGCCAAGTCGCTATCGCAACACGCCTGGAATCCGCGGGCTCAATGCAACTGCCCTGGTTCCCGACTTTCCGTTTAATTATGGAAGATTTCTTTCTGCCGCAAAAGCAAATCGCCAGCCACTTGCCACGATCGATCCGTCAAATTTTGGGCGACAAATCTGGATCGTTGGAGCAGGCGCGACGGGACTCGTGGCCGCTTACGAGCTTATGCGAATGGGATTTCATCCAGTAGTCATCGAGGCGTCTGATCGCATTGGGGGGCGATTTTTTTCATTTCGCCGTGGTAGTCCTGGATCGCAAACGATTGCGGAACTAGGTGGAATGCGTTTTCCGGTTGCCGGCAAGGCATCGTATCACTATTTTGATAAAGTCGGAATGCTGGCTAATTCAACTGAATTCCCCAATCCGGGCACGGCAGCTGCAGTAAGTACGGTTGTCGACTTTAGAGGTCAGCAGGATTATTATGAGTTCCAGAGTTCCCGGTTTCCAGTTCCTGAAAAATTCACCAGGATTGAAGACAAATTTTTTGCGTTCCTGAACAGTTCGCCAATGTATTTCGACAAGGTCGTAAATGCAACCCTTGAAGGTCAGATAGATCAGGGGTATATAAAGCAGGTATGGAATTCCATGCTGACGCAGTACGGATGGGATAACTTAAGTTTTTACAATGCGTTGTCGAATGAAGCTCGCTGGGGATTTGACGATATTCAACTCTTCGGGCAGGTTGGATTTGGAACCGGCGGGTGGAACACGGATTATCCCAATTCCTTTCTCGAAGTGTTACGCGTAATGTATACGTCGCTTGACGTTGACCAGCGGCTCATGTATGACGGCGTAGATGCGATGCCAAAGCGTCTCTGGAGTTCTCCACCCGAATCACTTGGCGATACAATTGCATATTGGCCGCCAGGTACTACTGTAGAATCATTAACACGACGCGCTCTGGCGGAAAGAAACCTGCCCGGTCCATTGGGACTTGAGCTTAATAGCATTCAACGAAACCCGAATGGAGCGTTCACTATAACAACGCGCACAACCGACGGAAGCAGACAGATAATCCCTGATATTCCAGCAATTATTTACACCCCTCACGTTCGAATTCTCGATAAATTCCGCAGTACCAGCACTAATATCGAGTACCAGTGGACGACTGGACTCTTCGATTCCCAGACGTGGGAAGCGATTATGTACACGCATTACATGCAGTCCACGAAAATTTTCCTGGCAACGAAAAATGCATTCTGGAGGCAGCGTGATGCTGGCACGGGCAAAGAGAAAATGAGCGTGACCCTCTCTGACCGGTTGCCTCGTGGAACCTATCTGGTGGATTACAGTGGAAGTAGGGGTGCGGATCGAGGCGCTGGCATTTTCCTAAGTTATACATGGAATGATGATTCACTCAAATTTCTGGGTGGGCGCGCAGACATTATCGAAGAAACGGAGGAGCGTGGCAATCTATGCAAGCGGGTACTGGAAACCATCTATCCCAACGTCGATTTCGGCGGTGAAGCAGCGCTCACGAACGCAAATGTTTCGATCAGTTGGGAAGCGCAGCGCCTCTTCCTGGGTGGTTTCAAGAATAATCTTCCTGGGCATTATCGCTATCAGAAACGATTGTTTTCGCAATTCATGGACGGAGTTGATGCTTCGGGGCGTGGTGGGGATCGGTTTGTTCTTGCCGGCGATGATATATCATGGGTTGCGGGTTGGTGTGAGGGCGCTATTCACACCGCAATCAACGCCGTAAACAAGATGGCCGTTGCATTTGGTGGCGGTGCCCTCGCTGGAAACCCGGGCCCGATTAACGAATGGAATCAATTGCGACCGATCGATCTTCCATAGGAATGCGTGCTGAGAATGCATCTGGAGCACGAGCAAATGCAATGTTGCATTTAATTTTCAAACGGGATTAAACCATTCCTAATTATTCTGGCTGTTGACGAACCCCATGTTTTTTCGAAACATGGGGTTTTTCCTCGAAACTGGTCGCTGTTGCGATCTGGCTATTCTCGGTGAGCACCGGGTGCGCACCAGCCGCGCCGTTGTCCAGGAGGTCGCGCGATGCGCAGTTGCCGCGATCGGGATCATTGAAAAGGGCAAGCCACGGGCCTCCTGCGTGGTCAACTTCGCCTTGCCGTCCAGTACCTGGTCGAAGCGCCGACAGCCTCCTCCTCGCGGCCACATGCCGTCAGGAAGAGACTTAGGGCCGAGGGTCGCAGTGTCGATGCCCACCGATGACGCATACGCGATCGGGAGAGTTGACATGATCTGATCTTCCAGGCGCTTGACGTTCGGGCCCGTCTGCTGCGTGCAGCACGAAGCGCCCGCCAGGTTGATCGTCAGAATCCTCTGCGAGTAGTCGGTGTTGAACGTCGTGGTCATCGGCGCACTGGCCGGATTGGACTCGTCGAAGTTGATGATGATCAGACCGTCCTGCCTGGACGCGGCCGACGCCTGGATAATCGGAATCCATTTTTCAGGAACGCATCGATCCAGGTCAGGCCACCAGGCGCGCTGCTCTTGCCGCCCTTGCCTGCCGCTCCCGTACGGTCGCCGTCGTGGCCGTCATCGCACAGGTTAGGCGTGGTGAACCCGAAGTTCGGGGTGGTGTCGATCGACTTCAGGTCGTCTTCCAGGTTGTCTTCCGGATTCACGACGTGCTGGTCGCAATAGTCGAGATCGTAGATGATCGAGTGGAAGTACACGAACAGATTGTGACCGGTCGCGTAGGCATCGGCCTTGACGTCACCGGACGTGGCACCCGCCTGGACAGACTGGGTACCGTCGACCGCCCTGGCAGGATCCGAGCCTGCCAGCTTCGCCGTCCGGGTCGGGAAGCTGCACGTCTTCGTGCCGTCGTTGTTCAGGTCATTTCCTATATCGCCCATGTAACCCTTCCGGGTGAACCTGGTATCGTCGATCTGGTGCACGAGAGTCTTGACGCGCGCCGGATAGACACAACCTCCACCGGCGTGACCATTCGCATCGGTACCGGCCTTGAGGACCTTCGGACTGGCGCTGTCGTTACCAGCATCGACGATATCGGACCATAGGCTACCGCCTGCGCGTCGACCTCATTTCAGCTGCGCAGCGGCCTTACGGGCAAACTCGTTGGTAAAGGTGGCGTTGAGGTCGACCTTTTTTGGGTCTAGCCGGTTGTCGAAAGACGCCAGCGCGCGCAACGAAGTCGCAGGGCCATCCTCCGGCATCAAACCGTCCGGCGAATAGGCATCACGCACATTGTGAAACGCTTCGAGATAGAGCGCCGAGTCGTTCAGCAGATAAGCCGGGGGCACCATCTTGAGCAGATCCGCATCGCTCGCCGTTTGCAGCCAGTGATCGGCGCGCACGATCGCATTGGTGAGCGCCTGCGTCGTCTTCGGATACTTCTGTATGAAGCTCTCCGACGCGTAAGCTGTCGCCGCGGGCATGGTCCCGCCGAACACCTCCTGCGTGCCCTTCACCGTGCGCGTGTCGACCAGCACCTTGATCGCGCCACTGCGCGTCAGCTTGGTCATCATGGGGTCAACGTTGGATAGCGCGTCGATCTGACCGCTGCTCACCGCCGACAGCACCGTCGCGCCGCTGCCGACGCCGATCACCGAAATATCGCTGCGTTGCACGCCGGCTTTGCGCAGCGCCACAGTAAGCACCAGATCCGTCGACGAACCCGGCGCGCTGACCCCGACCTTCGCGCCCTTGAAGTCCGCCAGCGTCTTGATCCGGTCGGCCTTCGACGCGAGCACCGCGACTACGATCTGGGGTGCACGGCCCATCAGCACGAACGCCCGATAGTGTTGTCCCTTGGCCTGCATGAACAGCGTGTGCTCGAACGCTCCCGCGCCCACGTCGGCACTGCCGCCCACCACCGCTTCCAGCGCTTTCGAACCGCCCGCGAAATCTTCCAGCGTGACGTCCAGTCCTTCGTCCTTGAAGTAGCCCAACTGCTTCGCAGTCAGCACGGGCAAATAATAGAGCCCTGGCAGACCGCCGACGGCCATCGTCAGCGCCGGTTTTTCTGGCGCTTCTTTGGCAAGCGCAATACGAGGCAGTACCGCGAGCGCGAGCAGCGTCAGCAGGGCGCCGGTCGCGCGCGTCATCCAGTGAGCGGGCATTTGATGTCTCCTTGTTCTGTTATCGTTCGAAGCGGTGACCCGGCGCGCCAGGCAAGGCCCCAGCCGCCAGAGAAACGGCGTGGAACGATTGTCGTCGCACGGTTTGGCGCGCGCCATGCGCCCAAACCCCAATGCCGCTCGTTACCAAACTTGCGACGCATGCATCGGGGGAACGCAATGCCGGGGCCGCCAGCCAGAACAACTGACGGTGACCGAACCGTTAACCGGGATCGAGCAGAAACGCGGCAAGCAGGTGCGCCATCCGCGCTCAATGCGGAACTGGCACCGGGCGGGGCTGCGGTCGGGCCGGCGAACCGCCGCTTACCGGCAGTTGAATGTAAGGGGCAACCATGACCGGTGGCGACGGTTCTGGCGCCAGCTGGATCGGCTCTGCGATGGGCTGCGCACCGACAATCGGCTGCCACGACAGCGGACCCGTCTGGACCACTGAGCCGCTCTGGCCATTGTTGATACCGCCTTGGGAGTCGATGATCACCGGTCTGCGGACGCTGTCCGCCGTAGCGAACACGCTCGGCGCGGCACAAACCGTCGTCAGTACGACCGCAATCGCTGTTGCCAGGAAAGCTTGCGACCGGTGAACGCATGGCATGGCGGGACCTTTCGGGGTTGAGGATGCGGGGTACGCGAAATGTCTTACCTTACCGCGGCGTTGTCCGCCAAGCTAGTCGATATTCGCCAGACCTGGGCGGCGGCCTGCGTCGCCGGAAAACTCCGGGATCCAAAAGTGACAAAGCCCCGGTTGGACGGGGCTTGGCATTACTGCAGTTGGGGCGACCGCGGGGCGCGGCTCGGCCAACTCCAACAGCTGAAAATTACAGCGAGTAGCCGTCGACTTCGAGCGAGCGGATACGTTGTTCCAACTGCACGACATCCGAAGACGAGGCGAGGTAGGCTTCGCGGCGGTTACGTTCGGCGGTTTCAAACCAGATGCTCAGCTTTTCAATAACGAATGCAAACACGATGTTCTCCAAGGATCAGATTGAATCCCCGGTGGATCGGACATCAGGGATTTCCCGTAGAAGGGTTAACCCGAATTATAGCGCTGAGGTGCAACCGCCGTAATGAAATGCCTGCATGATCTGCATTCGTTTTTGGAATGGCACTCACGCGCCGGGGGCAGCTGGCTCGGTTTGAGACGATTCAACAGAGGGGGCGGCAACCTTTCTCCGAAACCACATCCGTATCGGCAAGCCGCTCGATGATGGGGCACTCCGGACGGTCGTCGCCATGGCAGTGGTCGGCCAAATGGGCCAGCGTGTCACGCATGTCGGTGAGTTCGGCAATACGCCGGTCGAGATCCGCGACGTGTTCAAGCGCTATCCGCTTGACGTCGCCACTGGCGCGGGAGCGATCGTGCCAAAGCGCGAGCAGCCGGCGAATATCTTCGACCAGGAAGCCAAGCCGGCGCGCTTGCCGGATAAAGCGCAGAGAATGGACCTCTTCGCGGCCGTAGACGCGATAGCCGGCGCCGGTACGTCCTTTCGCAGCGACCAGGCCAACGCTCTCGTAATAGCGAATCATCTTCGCCGTAACCCCCGACGTGCGGGCCGCTTCGCCGATATTCATGACCGTTTCCTCACAGATGTCCATGGATCGTACACCTTCCCATCATAGGAAGGTACACAAACCTAAACGCGGTTCGGCAGGCATAATTGAACGAACACAATCTGCTTTTGGAGAGAGTTCTTATGACAGTTGAATTTCAGGTAGAAGGCATGAGCTGCCAACATTGCGTCACGGCCGTCACAAGCGCCATTCGTGAGCACGATGACGCCGCGCAGGTCCGGGTGGATCTCGCCTCCGGCCGCGTGACGGTCGACTCCGCACAGTCGGTCGAACTGCTGCAGACCGCCATCCGCGAAGCCGGTTACAGCGTCACCGCCGTCACGCACGGCACGGCGGCCGGCGGCGCAGACCGCTAAGCGAGTTCAGATCATGTTCAAAGTTGCCGTCATTGGTGCCTCGGGCCTCCTCGGCCGCGCCCTCGTCAACGAACTGAGGCAGCAGACCGGCTGGCAAGTCGTCGCCACGACGTTCAGCAGACCAGGTCCTAACACCGTCATGCTGGACGTTCGCGACGGTCACGCAGTCGAGCGGTTTGTCGAACGGGAGGCGCCGCATGCGCTGGTGATTGCGGCGGCGGAGCGGCGGCCCGACGTGTGCGAGCGCGATCCGGCGCTGGCCCACGCGCTCAATGTCGACGCGGTGAGCACCCTGGCCGCGGCGGCCACCCGACGCGGCGCCTGGACGCTGTCGATTTCCACCGACTACGTATTCGACGGCACGCATCCGCCCTACCGGCACGACTCCGCGCCGGCTCCGCTCAATGCGTATGGACGTAGCAAGCTCGAAGGGGAACGCGCGCTGACAGAGGCGACCGACCTTGGATGCGTGCTGCGATTGCCGCTGCTGTACGGGCCAATTGTCGACTGGGCGGAGTCGGCGGTGACGAGTCTGGTACCGGCGATCGCCGCGTCGGCGGCATCGAACGGCGAGTGGGCCGTGATGGACGCATGGGCGATCCGCTACCCTACCTTCACTCCCGACGTTGCGCTCGTAATCCGGCAAATGCTTGAACGGCATGCGCGAGGGAAGGCGATTTGCGGTATCGCTCAGTGGTCCGGCGACGAACCGATGACCAAATACGAGATCGCCGTGCGACTTGCGCGAGCCTTGCGACTCGACCCGCATCTGACGCCCCAGTCAGCGCCAAGCGATGCGACGCCTCGTCCGCACAACTGCCACCTGGCGTCAAACCGGCTGGAAGTGATGGGGATCGGCCGCCGCACGCCCTTCGACACGGCGATCCGGCAAGTGTTGGCCGCGTTTCCGCGGCGAAGCCAGATGAACGTCTGACACGATGGCCAATAGGCGCGGCCGACCTCTACCAGTCGGGAAGCGGCGCGAGAGTCGGCGCACTGGCCAGTGACGCGAGCGGCGATCTGACTGCGACCCATACCATGTCGCATGGACTGATCGTTAATGGCCGCCGAATCGGTTCTGCGGCGTAAGCGGCTCGGCCGGACCGTCTCCCGATGCTGATTTTTCCAACGCATGATGGGCGCGTTTAGATTGACGGAGCCAGTCAGCCATGTCGAACGCAGGGAACCGTGCCCATTCCCATCGCACG
>NZ_JBFOAH010000063.1:0-11990 GCF_040812055.1 Paraburkholderia suaedae
TACGTTTCGTTGACAGATCCAGACCAAGACCAAGTTGCGTCATCGAAGATACCCCTAAACTTTCCTATCTCCCAGGATAGTCCACCCGTACGTCGACGCCAGGACTTTTGCAGACCTTCCCTAAGTCCCGTAAGCCGCCGCTTGGTGGGAAACATTTCCACTAATGCCGCCACCATGCTGCCGATAAACAGCCCGCAATTCGCGCTTAGCACAGCTTGTATAGCAATCGAAACCGCAAACGGCGCGCCATGCAAGATCAGCCACACCAGTGGATAGGTGAGGAACAGGTACACCAGGCAACTGAACAGAAATAGCGGCTTGCGGCCGATACGATCCGATATCGCTCCCGAGGAAATCACCGCGATGCCGGTCACGACCATCGAGAACGCGCCTGACCAGAGCGCCTGAGTCGAGGTCCAGCCGGCGTAGTGCTGCAAATAGGTCGGGAAATACGTAATAAACGTATAAGGTGCGACCGACTGTAAGGCTACGAATGCGAACGCGAAGAGCATCGTGGGCCAAGGCATTTTTGCCGAAGGAGTCGACGCTCCTGTGCCGCCGGCCGCTTTTTCAAACACGGGCGTCTCGCCCACCTTGTTGCGCACGAACAAGCCTAGCGGCCCCACCACCGCGCCAAGCAGGAACGGGATACGCCAGCCCCAGCTAATCATGGCATCAGGTTCGAGGTTTGCGGTGAGCAAAGCGGTCACAGCCGTACCGAGTAACTGCCCCAGAAAAACGCTGCTCGGGTGAAAGCTTCCATACAAGCCACGCTGTTTCGCCGGCGCCCATTCGACCAGGTAGGAGGCGGATCCGCCCCATTCTCCGCCGGCAGAAACTCCCTGCAGGCAACGCGCTACCACCAGCATAATGGGCGCCCAGATACCGATCGCCGCATAGGTCGGCAAGAGCCCGATCATGCCGGTGCCCAAAGCCATCATGCAGATCGTGAGCAACAGTGCCGGTTTGCGGCCTTTGGCGTCGCCGAATATTCCGATCAACAAACCTCCGACCGGTCGCCCGATAAAACCTACGCCGAACACCGCGAAAGTGGCGAGCAGTTCAGCGCTTTCTGTTGAGTTGGGAAAAAAGTGGTGGCCGATGATGGTGGATAGAAATGCATAGACTGTAAAGTCATACCATTCCAGCGCGTTGCCTATCACGGAGGCCGCGATTACGTGCACTCGCATCGGCTGTTTCGCTCCCACCGCGGTGCCGCTCATCGTCTTGACGGTCATGGGTTTGTCTCCAAAATTCCTTCAATTTGAAACTCATCTTGAGCCAGTATCCCGTCTTGACGTAGGATTTTCATGCGGTAGTAGGCTCTAGTGCTCAGCGACGACTGGATTCGACAGCGTCCCAATCCCTTCGATCTCCACCTCGAATACGTCGCCAGGCTTGATCAATCCAATGCCCGACGGCGTGCCGGTCATGATCACGTCGCCGGGCATGAGTGTCATGAACGAGCTCAGGTAGGCGATCAGCCGGGGTACCGAAAACAGCAGATCCGAGGTATTGCTGTGCTGTTTGACTTCGCCGTTCAGGCGACCGACGATCTGCAGATTTCCCGGGTTCAGGCCGGTGCTGATGACCGGGCCAAGCGGAGCAAAAGTATCGAATAACTTGCCGGCGAACAAAGTGCCAAAGCGCATTTCCTCCTTCTGGATCACGCGGTTGCTGACGTCGTTGCCACAGGTGTAGCCGAGGACATAGCCGAGCGCGTCTTCTTCGGACACACGCCTCGCGGTACGCCCGATCACCACCACCAGTTCTGCTTCGTAATGGATCACCTCGGCCTGCTTCGGATACACGATCGGGTCGTGGGGGCCAGCCAGCGCGGACTCCGGTTTGATGAAGATCATGGGCAGCGTAGGGGCGTCGCGGCCGGTCTCCTTGATATGCGCAACGTAGTTGAGTCCGATGCCGAAAATTCGCGGATTCTCGACTGGCGCAAGTAACCTCACGTCGCTGGCAGACACGTAGCTGCCGGTGAGGTGGACCTCGCCGTCGAACGGAGAGCCGGAAAGGTGTTCGATAGTGCCATCGGCGCGCAGATCGCCATATGCAGTGATGTCGCCGAGCTTGAAACGCGTAATTTTCAAGATTTACTCCAATTGAGAATAAGCTGAATCCTTGCTTGCCATCCGGGTTCTCAATGGATATATGCCCATCATCCCGTTTTATTCAACTGGACCCGCGTGTCGGTTATCGCAGGCCTGACGCGCACCGACTGACTATTCCGGTTAAAGCAGGGCAGCATCAAGAAGGAAGAGATCGTCGATTTCCTCAAAATGCTCAAGGCTCGCTTGTAGCAACCGCTCCTCGTCACCTGACTCAAATGGCATGCGCTGGCCAACTACTGTTCCAAAGACCTGAGCGAGGTGCAAACGACCGGGTGCAACAGACTCAAGTGCGCCCGGAAGCGCCCCTCGATCGTTGCCGCCTGCCAGATGCAGGCTATACGTTGGTAATTCATGGATTTACCTAAAGATCAAGAGAACCCACGTATGCACATGATGGCTTGGTGGCAACCGTACCTCGCCCCACCTTCGCTACACTAACGCGAGAACATCAATTCAGTTTGACGTTCTCAGGTAATGATCGTCCAATCGTTTATTATTATTAGTTGATAAGGATTTCAAGCACGCGATTGAAGTGGATATCGCAGACTGCATCCGACGCGAGAATCCGTATGAGCCGTCTCGGATCACGTTGGTCGGCGACATGTAAAGGAAAGCGTCTCATGGAGAAAACGTTGCGGCGACGCAAGCGGTCCGTTGGTACGATCTGGCGGGTCGACGAGAGTGTGTTACGAACACAAGCGAAAGCTTGTGGTGCTGTACTGAAGATGGGAGTAGGCCTCCCGAAGCCGACTTGCAGGAGCAGGCTTCAAACCGCCCGGTGCTGCTGCGTTCAAAAGGCGTGGTGGTGAGCGACCGTGGAAAAGTCATCCGTAAGGATGGCAGGTATGTGTTGAGAAGATGAGCGAAAGCAAACCGTACGATGATGCAGCTTCCTGCCTGGCGTCAGTCCTGTTGCCCTGAAACGGATGAGACAGACGGTGCGCGGGTGGCGGCTGCCTCGCCAAACGGCCAAACCACTGGTCGAACTAGCCGAGCAATGTAACCCACGATAAGTGGCTGGTGGAACTACTACGGGGCCCTCTATCGGACAGCCATGCACGGGCTCAGTCGGTATCTAGACCGAAAGCTTGTGCGCTGGGCTCAGCGCAAGTACAAAACTCTGCGACGGCACAAGCGGCGCAGTGAAGAGTGGTTGCACAAGATGAAGAAGGCGTACCCGCGAGAGTTCGCGCACTGGCAGTATCAGGGAGTACAGGTTGGATAACGGGAGCTGTGTAAATCGAGAGGTTTACGAACGGTTCTGCGAGAGACTCCGGGTGAAACTCCCTGGGTCTACTCTCCCGTACATGGCCCGCCTTTGATCAATTCTACGAACTCGCAATACAAGCATATTTCATATCGATCACCGATTCTCCGCGAGCCTTGCTGCGACAAAACCGCGTACGACCGTATCGCGAGCGCCGACCGACGACGCGAAGATCAGCGTTGAAGGTGCTGCCTGTAAATATAATTTTGGCAGCGATGCGATCAAAGGTCTAAAAATCCGTCGTGCTGCCGGGCGACTGCAAGCAAAGTAGCGGTGATCTCGGATTGGTCGTCGGCTCGAACAGCAATGGCGATGCTTATGGATGGCAAAGATCCCTCTATGGTCTTGAAGACCACGCCATTGCGTGCGAACCGCTTGAAGGGAGCTGCTATAAAACCGATCCCCATACCCGCGGCTACCAAGCCGATGAGCGATTGAGCCGGGCTGGATTCTGCTACGAAGCGCGGTTCGAATCCCGCCTCGGTGCACATTGCAGTCAGCTCTTCATGAATTCGCGGTGCCACCGGGCGGGAGGGAATCACCAGGGGCTGGTTCCTGAAATCAGATGGGCGCAGAAAAGGCTGACTTGCTAGCGGGTGATGCGCCGGAACGACCGCTATATATTCCAAGGTCAGGATATGTTCAACAACAATCGTCGGATCTTCCAGCGGAGTTTGCAGCAGCCCCGCATTGATGCGGCCGATACGAAGCGCCTCCTCCTGCTCAGACGCCGTCATCTGTATGAGATTTGGATGTACGTTAGGTACGATGCTACGCAGTCCGTTCAACAGTTCGGGAAGCACGCAGAACAGCGCCAACGGTGTATATCCAATGGAAACGCTGCCGTGCTCTCCCCGATGCACCTGCTGCGCCTGAGACACGGTCAGTTGGGCCTGCTCGACCAGTAACCTGGCATTGCGAAGGAAATTTTGCCCAGCTGGGGTAAGACGGACTTCGCGCTTGCTGCGAAACAGCAACTGGACCTGAAGGTCTTGCTCAAGAGATTTCAACTGTTGGGTTAGAGCCGGTTGCGCGATGTGCAACCGGGATGCTGCCCGCCCGAAATGTAGCTCCTCCGCAAGAGTAATAAATGATCGAATTTGTCGCAGATCCACGCTCTGTCTCCTCCTTTTTTTCGACTTTCAGGTTGCACGCCCGTGCTGCGAGATCCGAAAATCAGCATCGATTGCCACCATACACGGCGTTATTACATAAATCAATTTGGGTTCGCCAGTAGAAACTGTAAGTGAGTTCTGGTTGACCTATTCGGATCCGATCGACAATATCTCCTGTGGGCCTGCGAATGGAATATTGCGTCGCTCCATCCTGGCTATTTTTGCCCATCCCCCGAAAACTGAAAATCTTCACTAAACCCTTGCCAGGCTTGGCCTGCAGCGGCAGCTGACAGCGGAAGATGGTTGATTGTGGCGACTTGTTCCTCCGGAGACTCTCTCAAATGTCCCATCCTACGTTCCGGTCCTGGTGCGCGGCCGCGACTTCGCTGCCGGTGAGATGGACGTCTTGAGCGGAATGGGTTCGAACAGCGCCTCGAGATCATCGGCCGAGAACTTGACGGCGCCAGCGGCATCTTCGGACAGGATGGCGTCGGCATGCGCTGCTTTTTGCTCCTCCATCGCGACGATCTTCTCCTCGACACTGCCGGCCGCAATCAGCTTGTAGACGAACACGGGCTTGTCCTGCCCGAGACGATGCGCGCGATCGGTGGCCTGATTTTCGACGGCAGGGTTCCGCCATGGATCGTAGTGAATCACGGTGTCGGCCGCCGGCAGGATTCAGGCCGACGTCGCCGGCCTTCAGGCTGATCAGGAAGATGGCACCGCGCCTTGCTGGAAGCGCCTGATCGGTGTGCGGCGATCGGTTGTATCGCCGGTCAATACGACGTGGGGAATTCCGGCTTCGTTGAGTGCGGCGGCAATCAGCGGCTCGAGCATGCCGGTGAACTGTGAGAACAGCAGGATGCGGCGGCCTTCCTCGATCAGTTCTGGCAACATGTCGAGCAGCAGTGCCAGTTTGCCCGACTCCTTGATGCGGCCGGCCTGGCTGATCTTGACGAGTCCGGGGGTCACAGCAGACCTGGCGCAGCTTGAGCAGCGCCTCGAGTACAACGATGTGACTGCGCGCGAGTCCCTTTGCGGTGACAGCGGCACGAACCTTTTCCTGCATCGCGGAGCGTACGGTCTCATACAGGTCGCGCTGCGCGCCTTCGAGTTCGACGGTGCGCACGATAATCGATTTCGGCGCCAGTTCGGTGGCGACCTCGTCCTTGCGCCGTCGCAGCATGAAGGGGCGAATGCGCCGCGCGAGCAGATCGCGACGCACGGTGTCGCCGCCTTTTTCAATGGGCGTGCGCCAGCGCTGCGTGAAATCCTTGTGGGCGCCGAGGAAACCGGGCAACAGGAAGTCAAACTGGGCCCACAGTTCGCCGAGATTGTTCTCGAGCGGTGTGCCACTCAGGCACAGGCGGTGCCGGGCACGTAGTTCGCGGATCGTGGTGGCGGCCTTGGTGGCGGCATTCTTGACGTACTGGGCTTCGTCGAGGATCAGCAGGTGGTACTCGTGTTCGGCGAGAGCTGACTGGTCGCGCCACAGCAGCGGGTAGGTCGTGAGAATCAGGTCGTGTTTGCGGAAATGGTCAAAGCGCTCGTGGCGCTGCGGGCCTTGCAGATCGAGCACGCGCAGCCTCCGGTGTGAAGCGTTGCGCTTCCTCACGCCAGTTGTGCATCAGTGTTGTCGGCACAACGATCAGCGCGGGCCGGTCGAGCCGGCCGGCTTCCTTTTCGGTCAGGATATGAGCGAGGGTTTGAACCGTTTTGCCAAGTCCCATGTCGTCGGCAAGCACGCCCGACGGGCTGTGTTCGCGCAGGAACTGCATCCGGCTGAGCCCCTGGCGCTGATAGCGTTCTGTTGCAGTAAGGCGGTCCGCTATGATGTGCGGAACGACACGAACGACTGAAAGCTCGATGAAGACGTTGAATCCGGCGGTGGCCCGAGTGCTCAAACGCCTGCATTATCCGCTCGACGTGATCCTGACTTGCGTGCGCTGTGTACGTGGCCTATCCTCTGAGCCTGCCGCACCTCGAAGACATGATGACTGAGCGCGGCGTTTCGGTCGATCATTCGACTGTGCACCGCTGGGCCATCAAGCTGTCGCCGGTGCTAGAGAAAGCGTTTCGCCACCGCAAGCGGCCGGTTGGCAAGAGCTGGCGGATGGACGAGACGTACATTCGCGTCAAGGGGGAATGGCGGTATCTCTACCGGGCCGTCGACAGGGACAGCAACGCCATTGACTTTCTGCTACGCGCCCATCGGGACAAGACTGCGGCCCGGCGTTACTTTGAGAAATCAATCGCCCAGAACGGTGTACCCGAGACGGTAACCATCGACAAAAGCGCCGCCAATCTCGCCGCGCTCGAAGCAATCAATGCCGATCGTTACGCGCCATCAAGATCCGCCAGTCCAAATATCTCAATAACCTGGTCGAGCAGGACCGTCGGGCAATCAAGCGACGCACGCGCCCGATGCTAGGGTTCAAGACTTTTCGCTGTGCCCGGATCCTTCTGGCCGGCATTGAGGTTATGCACATGATCGCGAATAAGGACAGATGAAGTGGGCTCGCGGAACCCAACCGTCCGCCGCTGATCAATTCTACGCCTCGCAATATAAGCGGTAGTTCGCATATCGATCTCACTCGCCCCTCGATCCTTACCGCGACAAAGCCCGCCCCGGAGGGACATCGCTTGGCGCGTGCCATCGCAAGCGAGTGGACCACGCGAGAGGGGTTGCACCCCTTTCGCATCCGATGCAGCCTGTTCGATTGCACCGGCCGTCGACATAGACCGATGCCGTCTTGCTTTCGATGAAGCCGCGCGTAAATTGCGGCCCTCGCAGCGCGGCCGAGCTCGCCGTCCTTCGCGAGTGCCATCAACACTGCCATGAGGCCACGCCCGCGGGCCGATCGCCGCGGTACTGGTCGCGGGCGGCGATCACCACGCTCTGCTCAATCGTGCCCTCGTCCGCTAACGCCTTCAAAGCAGCCATCACAATCGCCTTGCGATCCACTTCGAAGAACTCGCGCAACGCCTGGCGTGTGTCGCTGCGGCCGAAGCCATCGGTGCCGAGCGTCACGTAGCGGCGCGGCACGTAGGCGCGGATCAGTTCCGGCACTGCGCGAACATAGTCGGTCGCGGCGATGATCGGGCCGTGCGATGCTTCGAGCGCCTGCGTCACGTACGGCGCTTCTGTTGACTCGCCATGGCGGTCGAGCCGTTCCGCTGCCATGCCCTCACGCTGCAACTCAGTGAAGCTCGTGACGCTCCATACGGCGGCGTCGATCTGCCATTCATCTTTCAGCATCTGCTGCGCCGCGATGACTTCGCCGAGGATCGCGCCTGCCCCGAGCAACTGCACTTGCGCTTGCTTCATTGAAGTCGCTTCCTGCGCTTGCGTTTGCGCAGCCAGCGGATAGATGCCCTTAAGAATCCCTTCGCGCAGCGTCTGCAAATCACCCCCCGGCACCGAAGGCTGCGCATAGTTCTCGTTCATCACCGTCACGTAATAGAACACGTCGCGCTGCTGTTCGACCATCTCGCGCATGCCCTCATCGACGATCGCGGCAACCTCATAAGCGAACGCCGGATCGTAGGCACGGCAGTTCGGAATCGTCGATGCCGCCAGATGGCTAGTGCCGTCCTGATGCTGCAACCCTTCGCCGCCAAGCGTCGTCTTGCCCGACGTCGCGCCGATCAGGAAGCCGCGTGCGCGCTGATCCGCTGCCGCCCAGATCAAATCGCCGATGCGCTGAAAGCCGAACATCGAGTAGTAGATGTAGAACGGCAGCATCGGCAGGTTATGCACGCTGTACGAAGTCGCCGCCGCAATCCACGACGACACGGCGCCCGCCTCCGAAATACCTTCTTCGAGAATCTGCCCTTTGGTGTCCTCGCGGTAGTACAGCATCGAGCCCAGATCTTCCGGCTCGTACAATTGCCCAAGCGGCGAATAAATCCCGACCTGGCGGAACATGTTCGCCATGCCAAAGGTGCGTGCTTCATCGGCGACGATCGGCACCACGCGCGGGCCGACTTCGCGGTCCTTGAGCAGCGCGGTCAGCATGCGGACCAACGCCATCGTCGTGGACATCTCGCGGCCATTCGAATCCAGCGCAAATTGCCCCCAGGAAGACATCGGCGGGACGATCAGCCCCTTCGATGCAACTCTCCGCCTTCTGGGCAGATAGCCTCCCAAGGTAGCCCGGCGCGCATGCAAGTATTGCATCTCCGGACTATCATCCGCGGGTTTGTAAAACTTCACCTGTTCGACGTCCTCATCCGTCAGCGGCAAACGGAATCGGTCGCGAAACGCCTTCAGGTCGTCGAAGCCGAGTTTCTTCTGCTGATGCGTGTTCATGCGGCCTTGGCCCGAGGTGCCCATGCCGAAGCCTTTCATCGTCTTCGCGAGGATCACCGTCGGCTGGCCGCGATGCGCGAGCGCTTTCGCATACGCCGCGTGCAGCTTGCGCACGTCATGGCCGCCGCGGCGCAGGCGGTCGATGTCGTCGTCGCTCAATTGCGCCGCGAGTGCGGCAAGCTCCGGGTTCTGGCCGAAGAAACGCTCGCGGTTGTACGCGCCGTCGTTGGCCGAGAAGGTCTGGAACTGGCCGTCGACGGTATGCGCGAACGCGCGCAACAACGCGCCGGTGCGGTCGCGCGAGAACAGCGCGTCCCAGTCCGAGCCCCACACCACCTTGATCACGTTCCAGCCGGCGCCAATGAAATGCGCTTCGAGTTCGTCGATGATCCGGCCGTTGCTGCGCACCGGACCATCCAGGCGCTGCAGATTGCAGTTGATGACGAACACGAGGTTATCGAGCCCCTCGCGCGCAGCGAGCGAAAGCGCGCCGGTTGATTCCGGCTCGTCCATCTCGCCATCGCCGAAAAAGCCCCACACCTTGCGGCCATCGGTCTGCGCGAGGCCGCGGTTGGCGAGGTAGCGCATGAAGCGCGCTTGATAAATCGCGTTGATCGGGCCGATGCCCATCGAGCCGGTCGGGAACTGCCAGAAGTCCGGCATCAGCCAAGGGTGCGGATACGAGCACAGCCCGGGCCCGCCAATCTCGCGACGATAGTGCTGCAGATTTTCCTCGGAGAGAAAGCCTTCGAGGTAAGCCCGCGCGTACACACCGGGCGACGAATGCGGCTGGAAGTACACGAGATCGCCCGTGCCCTCCACGTCACCGGGCGCCGCAGCCCGAAAGAAATGGTTGAAGCCGACCTCGAACAGATCCGCCGCCGACGCATAGCTCGCGATATGGCCGCCGAGTTCGCCATACGCCTGGTTCGCGCGCACCACCATCGCGAGCGCATTCCAGCGCAGCGCACCCGCGAGCCGTTCTTCGAGGTCGAGATTGCCCGGATAGCGCGGCTGCTGCTCGAGCGGGATCGTGTTCTGGTACGGCGTGACGTTGGTCCGCGCGGACTCGACACCCAGCGACAGCGCATGCCCCGCGAGCTTGTCGAACAGGAACTGCGCGCGATCGCGCCCGACATGCGCGACCACCGCGTCGAGCGCTTCCAGCCATTCGTCGGTTTCCTGCGGGTCGGTATCTTCCCGCTCCGCACGTTGGACATTCAAGGACTGCAACTGCTCACTACCGCTGGACAAATCCGTCATGGCACCACTCCCACATCGACGTGTTCGGTTCAAGATCGAGTGAATCAATGGTAAGCCTGCGCCCACAAAATGAGCATCTGATTTGCCTGCAATCGCGCTTCAGGATAGGCTATTTATTCTGGATTTCGCCACCACCACGGAATAATTCATCTATGACCACGCCTCCTCGCCGGCTCGACCGCATCGACATTGGCATCCTGAGCCAGTTGCAGCAGAACGCGCGCATCACCAATGCGGATCTCGCCCGCGCGGTGAACCTGTCGCCGACGCCCTGCTTCAACCGCGTACGCGCGCTTGAAAAGCTCGGCCTGTTCAAGCAGCAGGTCACGTTGCTGAACCCGGAGCCGCTCGGGCTGCGCATCAACGTGTTCATTCAGGTGAGCCTTGAAAAGCAGGTGGAAGACGCGCTGCAGCGTTTCGAGCAGGCGATTTCGGAGCGCCCCGAGGTAATGGAGTGCTATCTGATGACGGGCGACGCCGATTATCTGCTGCGCGTAGTGATGCCGGATATGCAGACGCTGGAGCGCTTTATTGTCGATCATCTGACCAAGATTCCCGGGATCTCGAACATCCGTTCGAGCTTCGCGCTCAAACAGGTGCGCTATAAGACGGCGCTGCCACTGCCGTCGTCGGGACTCACGCTGGCCGATCCGGATAGCGGAGCGACAGACTGGAGTTGATCTCGTCAATGGAGCGCCACCGCCAGTCGACTGAGAGACAGGTGCGAAGGCCGGCATGACGACACTGCGTCATATGCGCGGGAAAGCTCCGAACGCCTCAGAGGTATTGGGACCAGGTCCTCGCGAGACGCGTATTCAGGTGCGTGCTCCCTCGATGTCAAACGGTCCGCAATTTCATATCAATACCGTACCGTATGGTACGAATACGACCCTAACGCGGCCGTTGAGGCGGCGCGGGCTGGCGAACAAGGCCGGGGCTTTGCCGTGGTCGCGGGAGAAGTTCGTACGCTCGCACAACGCTCATCGGGGGCCGCGAAGGAAATCAAGGACCTCATCGGTACGTCGGCCGAGCGCGTGCGCGCGGGCAGCGATCTCGTTACGCGCGCAGGATCGAACATGACCGAGATCGGCCGGGCAATTCAGCGGGTGACCGACATCATGGGCGAGATTTCGGCTGCGTCGAGCGAACAGAGCCGCGGCATCGAGCAGGTCAACCAGGCGATCGCCCAGATGGATCAGGTGACGCAGCAGAACGCGGCGCTCGTCGAGCAGGCAGTGGCGGCCGCCGACAGCATGCACGATCAGGCGCGCCGTCTGGTGGATGAAGTGTCGATGTTCCGGGTGTAGCGCCGCGGGCAGTGCGCCCGTGCCGTGCGAAGCCCTGCAAATGAAAAAGCCCGCCGACATCCAATCTAGAGGGTGTTAGGAACTTGGACAGTCGGTGCAACATGTACAAGCATGAGCATGGCGAAGACAACGAAGTGCAGGCCTGCTACCGATGATCGGCTCGAGCGCGGATATCGGCTGCCGTTGCAATCGGGAGCGCGATGAAGGCTCGCTCGGGCATTGCTTCGTAGACACGCAGGAACGGCAGGTACAATTCAACGATCCAATCCTCGCCGTCTTTCCGGCCTGCGTACGGGTGGAGAATTTCGCCGTCCGTGCGACGTCGGTCAAAGCGCAACACACCCTTGTGTGGGTAGCGAGCCTCAGTTTCTCGCCAGCGAGCGTCCATCATGTGCGTGACGACCTCGTGCGGAAAACCGGGGTGTCCGGAAGTTTCGACCGCGTCGAGCGATGCTTCGATGGCCTCGTCCTGCGTCGGGTGGTTGTGTCGCGATAAGGCGGGCGGGACGAGCAAATTCCAATGTGATTAGGAATGCTTATATAACCAGCGAATAGAATTGCTCCGCTGCGGTTTTGGTGAAGCCATTATCGTGCATCTGCCCC
>NZ_JBFOAH010000064.1:0-9949 GCF_040812055.1 Paraburkholderia suaedae
CCGGAAGTACCAGCGAACGGCGCAGCTGATGACGATAGCAGGGAAACGGTGGCCGTGATAAAGCGATTTGGTCTTCTTCATCGCTTCATTCTACCGCCCCATCTCCAGCAACCTGACAGTGCCAATCGGAGGTCAGTTGGAAGCAGGATTTCTGCTTAAGGGGTTCTACGAGGATGAACAACCGAAGCCACGGTTTGTAATTGACAACTTCCTCCCAACTTTTTTGGCGACGTACGCGGTGAAACTGTAGCGCTCCTCGTTATACGGCGGTCGCAACGGGCTTGTCGGCCCAACTACGGCCATGGTCTTTTTTGAACTCGCCGTGACCAGCCACATACATGGAACGCTCTACTGAGCAATCTTGAGGGGAAGCGGCCGCTGCGCTCTGATATCTGCCATTGGAACTCTGTCTGCTTGAACGGCAGCAACGGGTCGACAAGCGACGGCCGCCATCTCATCCCGATGGCTCATCCGTGCGCGTGCTGGGCACCGCCGAGCCCCCGCATATGACGACGGGCGGCCGACCGGGGGGACGGCGTTCCATAGAACAAAGCATGCTTTCCGGGAAGTCCAGTCAATTCCGTACTTTCGAGTCTAGCTAACTGCGCGATAGTCCAACGAATTCCATTTCCCGACATTAATCCGGTTACTGCCGGACCGGACCGGCCGCTGGTCGTGATTGCGTGAAGGCAGGCCGATCGGGTAGGGTGGCGACAATCCCAACCACAACGAGAAATCAACCATGAACAAGCAGGAACTGGTGGATGCGGTCGCGGCGGCAACCGGTGAAAGCAAGGCCGCGACCGGCGAGATGATCGACGCAGTGATCGCTGCGATCACCGGCGCGGTGATGAAGGGGGATACCGTCCAGCTGATCGGCTTCGGCTCGTTTTCCACGGGTGCGCGCGCCGCACGGGTCGGCCGCAATCCAGCGACGGGCGCCGAAATCCAGATCCCCGCGGCGAAGACCGTCAAGTTCACGGCGGGCAAGGCGTTCAAGGATGCCGTAAACGCGTCATGACGAAGGTGGCGATAGCGCCCGGTGACTACGCCGGGCTGCACAAGGAAGTGGTCAGTGTCGTCGAATCGGCGCGACGCACGGCGGCACGCAACGTCAATGCCGTAATGACCGCCGCCTACTGGGAGATCGGGCGGCGGATCGTCGCCAGCGAGCAGGGCGGGCAGGCGCGCGCCGGGTATGGACAGGCGCTGATCGCCCGGCTCGCGGAGGACCTGACGCGCCGTTTCGGGCGCGGATTCGGCAAGGCGAATCTTGCCAGCATGCGCGCCTTCTACGTCGCCTGGCCGGCGGCGGAGATTTTCCAGACAGTGTCTGGAAAATCGGCAGCCCCCGGAAATGTCCAGACGCCGTCTGGAAAATCGCTGCCGGCGAAAGACGTTGTCGACGCGACGGCAACGGCGCCCGATTATATGGCGCTCGCCACCCGTTTCACGCTGCCGTGGTCCGCCTATGTGCGTTTGCTTTCAGTGAAGACGGCGGCCGCCCGCGCTTTCTATGAAACAGAGGCGTTGCGCGAAGGCTGGTCGGTGCGCCAGCTTGACCGCCAGATCGGTAGCCAGCTTTACGAGCGGCTGGCGCTGTCGCGCAACAAGGCGGCCCTGCTCAGGAAAGCCGCCGATGTCCAGCCAGGTGATCTTCTCACGCCAGAGGAGGCGATTCGCGACCCGTTCGTCCTCGAGTTTCTCGACATCAAGGACGAGTACTCGGAGTCGGATCTAGAGGAGGCGCTGATCCAGCATCTGGCGGATTTCCTGCTGGAGCTCGGCGACGACTTTGCTTTCGTCGGCCGGCAGCGCCGCCTGAGAATCGACGACACGTGGTTCAGGGTCGATCTGGTGTTTTTCCATCGACGTCTGAAATGCCTGGTCATCATCGATCTCAAGGTCGGCCGCTTCAGCTATGCGGACGCCGGGCAGATGCATCTCTATCTGAACTACGCGCGCGAGCACTGGATGAAGTCTGGGGAGAATCCACCTGTCGGTCTGATCCTTTGCGCCGAAAAAGGGGCGGCCGAAGCACACTACGCGCTGGACAACCTGTCGAACAAGATTCTTGCGGCGGAATACCAGACGGTGTTGCCCGACGAGGCAATGATCGTGCAGGAGCTGGAGCGCACGGCAGCGGAACTGGAGCGGCGTACCGCGGCTTCGTAAGGTTGGGTCCCGATGCCCGACTAATCCCGGTCATCTGAAGACGAGGCCGCGACCCGATATGGCATCGTCCAGTGGAAAGGGTGACGCGTTTTCACATCTGCCAGTTCAGGCAGAAAGTCGACCCAAATGAAGGGGTCGATAGTTCCGACTGGTGTACCCTTCGTTTGCGGACATTGTTGATAAGTCAACGGATAATCGCTCTCACGACGGAAACACCTGTGAGCCGTTCGCTTTCAGCGAACGCCAACGCTAAACTACGCACGCAGGGAACCAGTCCGGTTCACTATCCGAACAAACCTTCAAGTTGCGATCAGATCTTTATATAGAGACAGTGCTAGCCAAGTGCACCGCATTGATGGATTCCGAGCTATGGCGCCGGGAGCCAGCTGTTCGTCCGCGCGCGTGGCTTCAGAACTTCGACAAGCCTGATCAGCCGGCGGCTGCCGTCCTGCTCGATCACTTCACCTATTTCGGGGGTAAAGGCTTGAGTCCGTTTCGGCTCGCGGAAGCCGCGCATGCGTCTCTCACGTTCGCGCGTAGGTTGATGGCTATTCTCGGCACGATTGTTCACGCGAGCTCCAGCGCGGTTCTTCTGGGACAAACCCGCCGGACCTGCGCCGGCGTCCCTGCTGCAGGACAAGCATCCTCAAGACCGCTTCGGTGCAGGAAGTTGCCGGACAGCCTATGCGTTCGACTCGGCCATCGCGGACATTGGGGCGGACTGGGTTCTACGTCACGGATATGGCGGATTGCTGACGGTCGCGGCCCCGACCAGCCGAACGACCGCTTCCTCGATCAGCGAACTCACACTCCGACCCATAAGCACGCTCGCACCGTCGTCATCTCAAGGTCGGCCATTGGAGGGTAAGCCGCCCGTCGCACCGACGGGCGACAGCAGCGGTTCTTTGCGGCACAGAGACCGGGGTAATCTCGTAGTGCCCCTGCCTCTCGCTTCGAAACGTAAAAACGACGCGTCACCCGGCGCTCCACGCCGTCTTGCAGCGCGTGTACTCAAGTTGGTAAAGCGTGGAAATAGGCATAGCTGGCCCGACACCGGGCAAAGCCACGAGTCCGGCATTGAAAGCGTCCGCCGCTGAACGCACGCGATCAGCGCGGCATCCTTCGATCAAAACGATCCATGTCGGCACTTGGGTGCCTTCAGGACGTGCCCGCTTCTCCGCTGTCTCTACCTTGCTGACTGCCTCGTCGGCCAGGCAAAGATGGACCCCCGTGATGCCGGCCATCTCGACAAGCAGTGGCAGGACGTGCTGACGCAGACCTTTCACGACTTCTGTGCGCGCCGTCGATGGCACGTCGAAACGTACCGTCACAAGATAGGCACCCTGTCCGACACCGTCCGAATAAGCTACGTGGCAGATCGAGCGGGCTACGCTCCGAAACGACGGGACAACCTTCTTCGTCCACGGCGTCGGCGAATTCAGCCGGAGGAGATAGTCTTGCGCACCGAGCACCTCTACCGTGTCGGCTTCATAGAGATTGAAGTACTCGGGACCCGCATCCAGCGCAATGTAGCGCCGCCCGCGCCTGAACCCAGGAATTCCCGCGCGTTCCGGCATGTGCTCACGGTTGTGCCACTCGTAGAATTCATCCTTCGCTTCCGGCAGCAGATCATGCCAAATCGCGACGACGCCTGTTCCAGCAAGGCTCATATCTTGTCCTTTCTGCAGGTGAAGTTATCTTACCGTGCCGACGGATACCCGCCACGGCTCCACGCCGTGCCAAGCAATTCCGAATACCGCACAATCTTCTGCGTTTGCTCCCCGAGTCCGCTACCACCGAGGGTCATCGTATCGCCCGCTTTCAGAAAGACAGGCGGCTTTTGACCAAGGCCCACCCCGGGCGGAGTTCCGGTGATAATGACGTCGCCCGCCATGAGTGGCATGAAGCGGCTGAGATACGCCACAATATGGGCGACGTTGAAGATCATCGTGCGTGTGTTGCCAGTCTGACGACGTGTGCCATTGACGTCGAGCCACAGGTCGAGTACCTGCGGGTCGGGGATTTCATCACGCGTCACGAGCCAAGGGCCGAGCGGTGCAAAAGAGAAGCTGCTTTTGCCCTTGGTCCACTGGCCTTCACGCTCGAGCTGATATGCGCGCTCAGAAACGTCATTGGCAAGGCAGTAACCCGCCACATGATCCAGCGCGGTTGCTTCGTCGATCTGCCAAGCGGGCGTGCCGATCACAACGCCTAATTCCACCTCCCAGTCCAGCTTTTGCGCGTCTGTCGGCAAGACGACTGGATCGGTCGGTCCGCTGATCGAGCCCGTGTGTTTGTTGAACACGACAGGTTCCCGCGGAATCGGCGTATTTGTTTCGGCGGCATGATCTGAGTAATTCAGACCAATGCAGACAAGGTTGCGGACGCTGCCAACACAAGCGCCAAGTCGCGTGCCCGCCTCCACGACAGGAAGGCTGTTGAAGTCGAGTCGGCCCAGCTTTGCAAAGGCGGCTGGCGAAACAGTTGTTCCATCGATGTCATCGACGATGCCGCTCAGGTCACGGATTGCTCCGCTCGAGTCAAGCACGCCGGGGCGCTCATGGCCAGGATTGCCAAAACGGACAAGACGCATTGACTACTCCTATGTAGAAAGAGAAAACGAATTGGCAAGATGCCAAGAGCACCAAATCCAATGCGCAACTGATGATCAAGCGGCAACTGGAGCACGCCCGCGCAGGAGCCGGTTATCACTGCTTGTCCTGCTTGCAGCCCAAGACCGCATTCGCGGAGAAAATTGGCTAGCCACACAATCGGCGAGTGGACATTGCCATCAGGGTGCCGGCCCTCAAGACTAATCGGGGTTTCGCCCGCGGCAGTCAGATTGATGGTGAATTGGGCAGGAAGGATGACGGCCCGCTGCCACGACGAGGTTTGCTGCCTCTTCATGCCAAAACGCCACTCGCTGAGACTCATGCGATGAATTCGGTATCTCAGGCCGCCTCGTTGACGTCTCTATCGACGCTCTGTCGCGGCCAGACGGCCCCCAGTTTCGCGGAGGCTTCGCGCAGTAACGCATGAAAGGAGTCGTAACGCTCCGGCGGTATGCGCAAGACCGGCCCGGCGATACTCATTGTCCCCACTACCGCTCCGTCAACCAGCGAACACACGGTCACGGCCAACGCGACCACCCCGGGCTCGGCTTCCTCAACAACCAGACCATAGCCACGTTGCCTCGTCAGTTCGAGCTCCGGTATCAATTGGTCCACGCTGTTAATCGCCTTCGATGTCCCTGCGCCGTTGGGCTGGCCGAGGCCGCCACGCAGTGCGAGCCCGATTGCTTCGTCGTTTGACATTGCCGCCAACCACACCTTTCCGACCGATGTGGCATGCAAGGCGATGGGACTGTGCATGGACGGCGAATACATCAGACCGGGCGCCGCGCCTTGTGACGCAGCGAACCACGAAAGTGTCCCTTCATTCACGACTGTCAGCCGCACGAGCTCATGGCACTGCGCTGCGACTTCATCGAGGATCGGCTGCACCAGGCCCGGCAACCCAAGCCCGTGCAGATACCGCTGACCGAGCAAAGAAAGCTTCAAGGTCAAGCGGTACTGGGACGTCTGTTCATCTTGTTCGGCCCAGCCCTGCTCGCACAACTGTGCAAGCACTCGATGGGCGGGTCCTTTCTCCAGCTCGAGTTCATTGGCGATATCGGACATACGCATCCAGCGCGCCTGGCGCGCGAGCAACTCAATCGCCTGAAGCGAACGGTCAACTGCTCCCTTGACAACTCTCATAATGTCGGTAACATGATTCTTACTGGAACGGTGTTACAACAATAAAGAATGAGCGCCGAAAAGTCAATCTAAGACGGAGACAAGTCATGAGTGGAAGCACCCAGGTTGAGACCCATCGTCAGCGCCAGTCAAAGATAGCCGCGGCCAGCGGCTGGATTGGCTCAGCCCTTGAGTACTACGACTTCTTCATCTATGCGACCGCAGCGTCGTTGCTTTTCCCGCAGCTCTTCTTCCCCTCGGACAACCCGACCGTTGCAATCATCGCATCACTGGCGACCTTCGGGGTCGGCTACGTCGCCCGACCCATAGGCGCGATGGTGCTCGGCCATGTCGGCGACCGACACGGTCGAAAGACGGTGCTGATCTTCTGCATGTTCTTAATGGGTATTTCAACGATGGGCGTGGGACTCTTGCCCACGTATCACCAGGTCGGCATCTGGGCCCCTGCGATGCTCGTCATTCTCCGACTCATTCAAGGGTTTGCCGTCGCGGGAGAGGTTTCCGGCGCCAGTTCCATGATCCTTGAGCATGCACCGTTCGGTAGACGTGGCTATTTTGCGAGCTTCACCCTTCAAGGGGTGCAAGCTGGGCAACTCCTGGCGGCAGCGGTCTTCTTGCCCCTGGCGCATTTCATACCGAAAGATCAATTTGCTTCGTGGGGATGGCGCATTCCGTTCCTCCTCAGCTTTGTCGTTCTCATCATGGGGTACATCATTCGTCGCCAGGTTGACGAAACTCCAGCTTTTTTCGCGAGGAGCAGGCTCACGGCGAGATGCCTTCCTCACCGGTTGTCGAGGTCCTCCGACAGAGTTGGGACGATGTTTTGCGTGTAGTCTGCATGGCGCTCATTGCGGTAATCGCGCTTCTTGCTACGGTGTTCGGCGCCGCGTATGCAGTGCAGCCGGCGTACGGTATCGGCTTTCCAATTGGAATTTTTCTTTGGATTCCGGTTCTTGGAAACATCTTCTCGGTCGTACTGATTCCCTTCGTCGGCAATCTCTCTGACAAAATCGGCCGCAGGCCGCCAGTTCTTGCCGGCGTACTCAGCGCCGGGCTGCTCTCTTTCGGTTACCTGTACGCCATCAGCATCCATAATCTCTGGCTCACGATAATTCTTTCAGTGCTCATGTGGGGCATCGCGTACCAAGGCTTCAACGGTGTGTTCCCGAGCCTTTTCCCAGAACTCTTCCGCACGCGGGTGCGGGTAACGGGAATGGCGATCGGACAAAATGTTGGGACGACGCTTGCTGCAATGACGCCATCACTCTTTGTCGCCGTCGCGCCCCCCGGCACCACTAACATTCCGCTGAAGATCGGCTTCCTGACGTTCGGCATCTGTCTGGTCGCCGCGTTCGCCGCTTTCAGCACGCGGGAGACGTATCGGATCCGCCTTGACGACCTTGGCGACCGCGGTGCGGTACCCGTATCCAAAGCCGACTACGACTGGGTGCGCGCCGAGGCTTTGGCCGGACGAATCGGAACAGCCGATGCGCAAAACGTTGCAAATCAGGCTCACTCGTAACTGCTTTGGCCGGTCCCACTGCTCGCTAGTAGTGCGTCGGTGCCACCCGGCTTGAGCCGAACAGGAATCATGTAACCGCGGCACTAGCGAATATCTTGACGCCGCACAAAGGAAATGCACATGCACAACGAAGACACACCCCGCTACGACGGCCCACGTGAGCTCGCGCAATCCCTAAGCGCATTTGCGCGCATCAGCGCGGCCGACGCGCCCTGGAACCAGGAAGGCTTGCGCGCCGATTCCGAGTACCGCGACCTCGGACTCGCCGCGGTGACCAACGGGCGCATCGGGGCAAAGCACATTCGTGCGCTGAAGCCGTTCACCGAGCCTACTGGCTGGCATTGGCACGACATGACCGGGCACTACCTGTATGTGCTGCGCGGATCCGTGACGTTCCGTTTCGCCGGTGTCGAGGGCGACGTGACGCTTAACGCGGGTGACGGATTGTCACAGCCGGCCGGCGTGCCGCACAACGTGATGTGGCGCTCCGACGATCTCGAGGTCATCGAGATTAACGAGCCCGCTGTGTACGGGACCTGGGATCTGGACGTACCGCCGGCGCCTTGGAAGTAATCGTCTACGCCTTGGCGTTCCGAGCGTCATGACATCGCTTGTTCTCGGCGCATACGACAGTCGCAGACAGCTTAAAACGCAATGAACGCGTTGCGTCAAGGAGCTGCGGCGTTCGTCATCAAAGTGGTTCGCTCGGAGAATGTAAGTGTCCGACACGCGCCTGGTACGCCAAATCCCGGAGCAGTCAGGTAAGACTGCGTCTTCAACCAACATGGAACACCACGCAGCAATGGATCCACATATCACAGGTAAAACGCGACTCTATGGTTTAGTGGGCGATCCGCTGACGGCCGCCAAGTCGCCACAATTGTTGAACCAGCTTTTTGCTGAACAGCGCGTGGACGCGGCATGCGTCCCGTTCTGGGTCAAGGCGGAAAGCCTGTCCGAGTTCGTCAGCGGGGCACGAGCGATGCGCAATCTCTCCGGCATGCTCGTCACCATGCCTCATAAGCAACGGATGCTGGAATACGTCGATGAACTAGATCCAACGGCCCGTCAGGTCGGCGCGCTCAACGTCATCCGTTGTGAGGCGGATGGACGTTGGGTCGGCGCGATATTTGATGGCGTTGGTTGCGTCCTTGGGATGCAATGGGAAGGCAACCACCCGGCGAATAAGTCCGTGCTTCTCGTCGGTGCCGGAGGCGCAGGGAGCGCCATCGCATTTGCGGTCGCGTCCGCAGGCGCCAGCAAGCTGACCATATCCGATGTCGACGCACATCGGGCTGGCGACCTTGCGGCATCCGTTGCTGCAGAAACCGGCTGCGACGTACGTTCGGGGCCGCCTGACCCGCAAGGCTTCGACGTCGTCATCAATGCCACACCGCTTGGCATGAAAGTGAACGATGCCATGCCGGTCGATCCGGAGCGGCTCGCGCCCGGCGCCATCGTCGTCGACATCATCAATGCGCCTGAGCCGACGCCGCTTCGACGCGCCGCGCATGCGCGCGGGTGCCGTACCCAGGACGGGGGACCGATGCATCAAGGGCAGGCTGTCTATGCACTTAAGTTTCTGGGATTCGATTACCTCCCCGATGGACGATCAGCACCCGATCACGGCCCGCGATGAGTCGGGAATTTCCAAAGGAGAATACGCATGAGAGTTGCTTTGCTGGAGGTCAGCCATTGGCATGTCCCGCTCTATCTGGATGCGCTGGAAGCGCCCGGGATTGAAGTGGTCGCCGTGTCGGATGCGGAGAAGGTCAAGGGTGAGGCAATCGCCGCACGATTCGGAAGCAAGCTGTACTCGTCGGCCTATGAATTGCTAGAGGGTGAAGAAGTCGATTTTGCATTCGTGTTCGGGCGGCATTCCGAAATGCCGGCGCTCGCCGAGGCCGTGATCGCACAACACATACCCTTCGCGCTGGAGAAACCGTGCGGCGTCAACATGGCGCAGGTTACCCGACTTCGCAAACTGACCGAGGAAGCCAACCTTTATTGCGCAGTGCCATTGATCTTCCGAATGAGCGAGCTGCTCAGATCGCTCGAAGATGCCGAGGGGCGCATACCGTCGGACTTCAATTACATGTCGTTCCGTTTCATTGTGGGACCGCCCAGTCGATACGAAGCGGCCGGTGCCGGCTGGGCGCTCGATCCGGTTTATTCCGGAGGCGGATCGACAATCAACGTGGCGACTCACTTCATCGACCTGTTTAGATTGCTCACTGGCAAGGAGATCGCCCGGGTCTCCGCCACGATGAACTCAAGAACGCATCGAGGAGCCGTTGAAGACTATTCGCTGCTGACCATGCAAACCGAAGACGGCGTGATCGGCCTGGTGGAAACGGGATATAGCTTCCCCGGTTTTGTCGCGATAAGGCGTGGCGCGGAGAAGCCATCCTTAGCAAATAGGAATCCTTATTTGGCAAGCAAGTAAAATTGGTCGGCAGATGTCTGATTCAAACCGTCGGTCTGCATTTGCCCC
>NZ_JBFOAH010000065.1:0-9811 GCF_040812055.1 Paraburkholderia suaedae
GGAAGTACCAGCGAACGGCGCAGCTGATGACGATAGCAGGGAAACGGTGGCCGTGATAAAGCGATTTGGTCTTCTTCATCGCTTCATTCTACCGCCCCATCTCCAGCAACCTGACAGTGCCGTGGCGACGTCTGGCCGGATGGTGCTCTTTCGGACCTTTTGTGGAACGTGGAGCGTCAGGTTGAAGCGATGGTTGCGGCGGAACTCCCGTGCGGCTACCTCGGGTTTGCAAAGGTGCGCAGCACCGGTCTTCGCCTGAAAGTGGATCCGGCAGCGTTGTATCGAGCCGAGACGGGTGTCGACCGAACACTTACCGGATGGTATGCGAAGGACGGCGCAGATGAGGTAGTTTTGACAGTCAGAGGTGAGCTGATCGTGCGAGCCGCATGCGACAGCAGATCAGACTCGACCGGACCGAAGCTTGGCTGGATGTTGGACGAAAACGCGACCTTGTATCTGTTTGCGGTGAAGGAGGGCGCTGACTCAAAAAAAGAGGTGGCAGCTCTCGAGGAAATCGACAATCGCATTGCGGACCTGCTCAGGGCAATCCTTGCCAAGGAGGCAGTAGGTAATGTCCGATGGCTGGACTTCATGGAGCCGATCATCTAGGTCAAGCGACCCAGACGAAGGATCTCAAAGCCGCGGAGCAGGGTAAACCGGATTTTATCTTTGTGGATAACTAAATTAATGACGAGGAATCAGATGTTGAGCAAGGTGACGATTTACCCGGAAGGTCTTTGCTTTTCGATGGCGCATCGGCGTTTTGGATAAACAGCAAGCCGTTCCCAAGCCATGTATCAGGAAATAGAAGCAAGATGAGTCTTGAGGACGTACCCGACGATTTTCCCCGGGATGCAATGCCCGGTGTAGTGGCTGGCGCGCAGCCGAAGGTTTGCGTCAGGTTATCTGGCGAAATGTATATCGCCGGCCAAACAAGCGACGAGCGGTACGAACGATGGAACGTCTGCGAAGACCTGGTTCACCAACTCGTTCCTGTTGCAAGGAAGGAAGCTGGCGCACGCCCCGCACAGTCCCACGCTGCAACGTTAGAGCGTGTGCAAGTCGCGGTAGCACGCAAGGATTGGGTAACTTCGGCCGAGTTGACGTGGATGATGCGTCGCTTGAAAACCGTTTTGGGTTGGTAGCCTTATGTCGCAGCTATCCGGCTGATACACCGGACCGACAAGCGGAAGAGTCGACCGTTGAGCCCTTGTGGGGCCAGGTTGCGTGAAAAACTCAACTATCCAGGCCCGCTTTCCATTGCGGACCCGCCCGAGAGATAAATTGACGAATCCAAATGATCTCCGACCTGCTTGCGCCGCACCCTGGTGTGCAACTGATACTGACTACCGCGTGGGTTGCGACAATAGGGAGGCACGAACCGCCGAGTTGCTGCCCGTCGAACTCAGTGCCCGGGTGGTCGGGACGACGTTGCATCATCCACCACGCATGGGCGAGGTCCGTTCCGGCACGGGGAGAACCATGTCCATTCTGAGGCACGTGGCAGCCTGCGGAATCGAAACCTGGCTTGCTGTCGGTGATGTCCTGTATGGCGTGCCCGGCGGGAAGGAGGACCATTTTCTGCGTGTGTCCTCGGATACAGCACTGGGTACGCCCGGTGTTCGCCACGCGCTTCGTGAGTGGCTTGCAGCGAACGCGACAGCATCCCGGTTGCAGCCGTGAAATACAAAATCCATGTCCGGATACGGGGGACTGCGGTCATGAGAAAGTCCATGCCTCTCCGGAACATGCTGCGTCACCAAGCTACGCAGGCCCGACGCACCTTTGTGTTAAATGGAATACTGATTTCGGCGCGCGAGTTGTGTGCCCGTCTGCGAATCAACGAGAGGCGTCTCGAAAAGCTCGTCAGGGAAGGCAGCGTGTGCTCTCTGATAGTGGACGGCAGCGCCTATTATCCTGCTTTCTTTGTCGACCCACACTTGAATCAACGGCGGCTGCAGAGGATCTGTCGGATGCTTTTCCCTGCGCCTTCAGACGCGCGCTTTGATTTCCTTGCATCCAGACACGGGAGCCTGGGCGACCGTCGGCCGCTGGAGCTTCTTGATGACGATTGCGATTACACCCGGCTTCGTGCAAACGCGGCGGCCTGGGTGGCGCAGTGGTCGCAAACAACGGTCAAACTCTACGATGGTGAGCACGACGTCGAGCCCCAAAATGTTACGCCGCTTTATACCGCTGCCGCAGAGATTAATCCGAGGAGGTCAATTCTGGATCGTGCGTCGACTACGCTCGCGGCGTATGAATACGAGTTCCCCCACGAGCCGTATCCGGAAGCCCGGATCTTCACAGCCTTCGTTAAACATCAAAATGTAGGTGACGCTGAGCCACGACAGGATGCCTGCATGCGGATAGTTGTTGATGGTGACGTCATCCGGATATGCGTCGTTTATAACGAGGGACTGTCGCGGGAATCGCACGCCGTCGCTATCGGCAAGCATAGAAGCGTGGTCGATGTCGCCAGGAAAGCCTTCTACTATCTTCGGAGGCGGCGACCGTGATTTATGTCATACACATTCCCAGACCCGCGTGGCTCTGCTCGGTGGAGGACGTCACGCGCGTTGTGAATATGTCGCACGCCAGAGTCTGGTTACCCCGTCTCGTCACCGGCATTGAGCATGAGCACGAACGTGAAATCGTCGTTGCACGTAACGCGCCGACTGCCGCAAGTTCGTCATATATATGAAAGCCGAGGACTACTACCGCAAACACCGAAGGATTGCGCGCGGGGCGCTGCCCGAGTTGGCCCGCGTGCAGCCGAAGGGGGGATTTTACTCATGATTGCCGATACCGGAGCTACACCAACCCACACTAGCGTGGTCTTGCTCTTTCTTGATTACGATGGGGTTCCCGATCCCACAATAGCGATGTACGACGTCGAATACGACGGGGATCTGACGACCGTTACTCATTTTCGTCACGTCGAGAACAGTGCCCTGCCGTACGACAGGCCGCTCTTCAGCACGCTAGAGGAGCCGCTGAAGGTCCTGGAGATGTGTATAGAGAAGTGGAGCACACGATGCCCGAGCGACTGCATGACGGTTTTCATTGGCCGTAGTGCTTGCGCGGGCGCCGAAGTCGATCTGTTGGCGCGCCTGGATGTCACCGCCGGCAACGGGCTCGCCTGCGTAAGCGTTATGCGCGGAGACGGTCCTGCGGTCAACATGGGGCCGGTTCGCTACTCGCCGGATGACGACAAAGCAGCGATTGTGTTCAAAATCCTAGAGGTTCTGGGCCGTGGACACTCAAATCCTTGAACCGCATCAGCCGGGCCAGACGACAGTTTTGGTACAAGCCGCGAGGTACCTGGCCATCGATGCCGATGTCGTGTGCGAACCATACTGCGCTGTCGGGCAACGTCTAGATTGACATCGGCGCGGGCCGCCAGGATCTGGTTATCACATGGTATTTGAGCTAGCCAGCGTGGACTGCGTACCCGAAAAGACTGCTGCGCAAACACATCCTGCGTCCCGTAAATGCTATCCGGGGCGCTAGCAAGCCGTTCTGAGATTCGCCGGTACCCTTTTCAACGAATTTCGATTTTCTGACTGCGATGACGAGTGACGAACAGAGGCTGCTGACAATAGCGACGATGTACAGCGGCGTATACGAAGGCGGTCTGGCGGCCCTTACGCAAATGTGCGTCGTCGAAGGCAGTGCGCTGCCGGACGACACGCCGCCCGTCAGCGCGTTCGAAGAAGCGCTGACGCTCCTTGAGATATGTGTCGAGAAGTGGAGCACGCCACGTCCGAGCGATCGCATGACGGTGTTCATTGGTTGTCGTGCTCGCGCAGGCGCCAAAATCGAGCCGTTGGCACGACTGGACGGGACTGCTCGAAATGGGCTCTCTGGCGCAAGCGTTACTTGCGAAGACGGTCCTGTGGTCAATGCGGTGTCCGTGCGCTACTTGCCGGATGACGACACAGCAACGATTGTGCTCAAAATACTTTCGGTTCTGGTCCGTGAACACTGACAACACCCAGCACCTTCGACACGCGCCGCGGCACACGAACCGTCAGGATCAGTTCAAGATCGTCGTCGGCGCGCAGCGGGCGGTGTGCATCGAATGTGCTCCGCGGCATCTTGCCAAACCGGCCATTAAAGTCAGCGATGAAGTGGTGCGCGTAAGCATTGGCGGCCTCCTTCGTGCTGATTTCGCGTAGCCGCAGCTCCTTCACGAGACGATCCTGCAACGTCAGATTCGCGCGCTCGACGCGCCCCTTCGCCTGACTGCTGTTGGCGCAAAACGTATCCACATTGAGCTCGTACAGCGCGCGGCCAAACTGCGTGACACCCTTGCCTGGCGTCACCGAATGGCTGTTGCAGTGAAAGACGCTGGCCTTGTCGCTGTACAGCGCGACCGGCTTGCCATGCTGTTCAAGGTACGCGCGCATCGCCTCGAAGTATCTGAAGGTCGACTCGGTCGCCGTGAAGTGCAGCGCCATCAGCCGGCCCGTCGCATCGTCGATGAACACCAGCAGCGTGCACGCTGGCGCGCGTTCCTCGAACCACCGGTGATCACTGCCGTCGATCTGCACCAGCTCGCCCAGACACGCACGCCGGTTTCTCGGCTGGTGAAGCTTGGGCGGCCGCTGTTTGCGCGGAATCCACAGCCCCGCATCGCGCATCCAGCGCCGCACGGTTTCCTTCGCCAGCACCACGCCATGACATTCGGCCAGCTTCTCGCACGCCAGCGTCGGCCCAAAATCGGCATAGCGTTCGCGCACCAGCGCCATCGCCCGCGCCCGCAGGTCCACCGGCAGTTCGCGATTGCTGGGCTGGCCACGCCGCGCCGAGATGAGCCCGGCCGGTCCAGCGGCCTCATAGCGCCGCACCAGCCGGCTGACCTGACGTTCGCCCAGCTGCAGCCGTTCCGCCGCCAGTACGATCGTCAGGCGACGCTGGACGACCGCCTCGATGATCTTCACGCGCTCGAGCTCGTGCATGCTGATCGTGATGAATCCACGTCCGTTCATGGTCTGGCTCCGGGCTGTCCGTGATGCCGCAGCCTGCGCCACAGCAGCCAGCCCGGAGCAGGAAACCAGACATTTCTAATGAGCCAGAACCGGACATTTCTAAAAAGCCCTGACAGTCCTGTCGAGGCCATTTCAAGATGTCGTAGCGGCAGCTAAATACAAATGTCGGGTTTTTTAGGGTTAAAAGGTCTGTCTTTCATGGGTTACTGATCACGCAGTGTCGAAGGATCCGTTGTGAATGGGCAGGGCGCTTACGTCTGTTTCGACTGACCTTGCAGACCACCGGCCAGGTTTACGGGTTGCGGTTTTATCTGTCTTTGCTGGGCAAGATCCACGATGACATGCTCGATGTCAGTCTGGGTGAATTCGCGCTGCTTCTTCTTGTCCGGCGAGCGGCTTTGAGATCTGGTCGGCGCGCCCAGATGCGTTCTTGACGGCGCCTTGCCTATCCGACTGTTATCGCGTTGCGCCTGAATCGCCTGCGAGACCTGGAGCACGTGACCCAGACGCTTGTGCTCGACGATGGCCCCCTGATCGACTTCTGCCAGCCGGTCATATGAGTGGCACGCAATCGCCTTGCCATCTGCACGGAGCTCGATACGCCCGTCCGAGTACTCCCACACCTCAGTCGTTCGGCAGCACGTCCAGGTTTCAGAACCCTATCCACAACAGCCTGGATCACCTTCAGTCGGTCGAGTTCGCGCATGTTCAGTGTCACCAGTGTCGCTGGATGCATGGCCGGCTCCGTAATCCCGCAGGGAACCGGCAAGCATACCGAGACCAGAACACGACATTTCTATAAAGCTATTACAAGTCCAATTGTTGATAATTAAGGTTATGTCAAATTATCCGGGCAATTGAAAGAAACTGACAGCGGTGTCGGCTTTGGCAAGCAGACATGGAGAATACAAGAAGACGCTGCACTGGCCATTGCGAGTGGCGATTGCGAACTAAACTCGAAGCAACGTCCCAGTCATTTCCGTTGAGGAGCAAAGCGTCGAGGCGAGGCTGGCCGACCACCATCGTAATCTAGGAGTGTCCGACCGTCGGCATTACAAAGAGGCGTTCATCCCACACCACGGGTTGCGGCTCGGTCACAACAATCCGCGTCGCGTCGGGGTGTGCGGGATTGACAAGCACGTTGAACTCTGCACGCACGACGACGGAAGGTACCATCAGGAGCGCGGTACGCGACTCGGTCAGCCAGGCGTCGCCGAACTCCCTTGCCGCCTGCAGTGCTGGCGCATCCCATCCCCTTGGCAACGATTCGGCCGAATGGAGTTCGACGCGAATATCGTCAGGAACCGCTGCTTCAACCCATCCGTGTGTCTTCGGCACCTTGCCGATGCGCGCATGAACAAGAACCTCGAGCATCGCACCGGCGAAGGTCGACGCGGCGTAGATGACCGGTCGCCCCGGGCTATTGAAGCGGCCGCCCACCAGCATCGCGCCGGTGCCGCTCCAGACCGTATGTCGAGTATCGGCGATTCGAAACAACTTCACGCCGGCAACCCATAAAACAGTTTCCAGAGCAGCTCTTCGACCCGGCGCGCGCCGAGCTCGGTCAGCGCAACATCGAGTGGCGCCCGCCCTTCGAGCTCCGGGTGCGGCGTCGACAGGAATTCCCGCGCGTCCTCTTCGTCGTTCCAGACGTAGGCCGTCGTCGCGACGATCCTGGCCAGCCGCTCAGTCTTTTCCGATTCGTCTGGCGTCAGCCGATCGCGACGCCGCTTATAAGTCGCTTCGGGGATGATGCGGGCAAGTAGCGCACGCCGGGCGTCAGCGCCCTGAGTCGCATGTTCGACGCCCGCGCGCAGCGCGGACTTGGGCAGTCCGTCGCGGACAAGTGCTTCGAGTTCCGCGAGCGTGTGTGGGACCTGCCGCAGTTCCATGACTGCGGCCACTGCCTCAGGGGTAATCAGTGACATGCGACTCCCGAATAAAGTATCAGTTGATACCCGATCATAGCGCAATTGATACTGTCCGCAAACCCATCTTCTAGCAGGCTCCAGCGGGGAAAGCGCCTAGACGGCTTAAACCATATATAGTGCCTGCACAAGCCCATGTGATCGGTAGATGCGATCTGATGGCTGTGTTATAGTGCACTGCACAAAATTCGTCCGGTGGGCAAGCGCGATCCGACGACCGCGTCCGGCGTTGTCGGGTTGCGGACCGAGATGCCGCTGAAGTTGAGTCGACACGCCTGTCAGCTACGTCCAGTTTCTGTCTACATCATCAAAATGAGGTCCCTGTGAAATACCTTACCCGCATTGCCGCGTCTGGAGCACTCCTGGTTGTCGCTCTCGGTATCGTAACCTTCGCCCAGATCAAGTTCGCGCCGCAATCCGCAGACAACAACCCGGTCGCACGGATCGTCCTGAACGTCGAATCGCAACTGAACGGTTGAGCGACTCCACCGCCGTATATCGCTCGCGCCCCGCAGGCAAAGAAAAACCCGCCAGGCTCCGAAGAGAACTGGCGGGTTTGAGCTACTGATTTCGGATTCACATACCTGCGATGGCAACGGAGTTGACGCCTGCTCAGGCTCCTCCACCGACCAGTCAGCCTCCATGTTCACGGCATCCAACACCTTGGCAGGTCACCAATCGTCAATTCGAGACGCTTCATCGTGGCCTCGTGAGACAGGCAATCTTTCCCCTTCGACGTTTCGATTATCAGAAACTTGAAGAGCGTGTCGCCACACTGATCCAGCGCAAGCCAGCCCTCCCCGCCCTGCGTAAATTGTCACCGCAACCTGAAGGCATGGGCGAATCCAGAATTTGTGCAGCAGCCTCCTGCACAAATTGAAGCCTCGTCGACCTAGAAGACATAGGATTTCGAATTAAACGTCGATCAAAACAATTATGTCAAGTGACGAGACCGATACCAGCGCGTGTCTGCAAACTTTCAGGCACGCGTACCGACGTGCGCCGCCCGTGCGGAGCTTCGTTAGCTACGGAAGCGCCGGTATCGCAACTCCCGCTGGCTGCGAATGGCGACCACGAGCACAACATCCAGCTCCGCGACCAATCGGTAAAGCGCAAGGTAGCCGTGAATTCCATTGGAAATCACCAACTCCCGCAGCGGGCTCGTCGCGCCGACGGGTCGTCCGATTTGCGGACTCGACTGAAGGATGTCCAGCGCGCGAACAATGTCGTCAATGCGGGTCGCCGCGGTCTCCGGGACATGCTCGAACAGGAACTCGAAGATACGGTCAAAATCCTCGCGAATTTCAGGCGCGAGGATTATCCGCGCCATGTCTTGACCTTGGGGGCAGCCTGAACGTGGCCCGCGGCGCGTTTGCCCAGATAGTCACGCATGTCGGCCCAGTCGATTCCGAGCCCGTTCGTCAGCATGTTGGCGAGCCGATCATTCCCTTGGTTGAGAAACTCATGCCGCAACTCTTCGCTGGTAACTCTTTCGGCAATCGCCTCAAGCATGAAGCTGTGTGCGGTTGTTCCCGATTCCTCCGCAAGTTTCGCCACCCGGTCGCGTAGGTCCGGCGGCAGGCGCAACGTGGTGGTGGACATGGCGACCTCCTAATGTGTCACAACTGTGCTACATCATACTCCTGTCCTCTCGTCGCTGCACGCGTAGGTCGCCTCCTGATCAGGATAAAAAAGGGACACGTTCTGTTATGCCAAGTGAACGAGGCAGTCGGCAAAACTCTAGTGGTCCCTCGCTGCCCCAAGGTCATGCCGGCGGCGCTTCACCCGGCGCGAAGCCACGCAAGGATCTGCTTCCAGTCGGCCTGACTCATGGCCCCGAACCAGTCGTCATGATCGGCTGTCGGTAATAATAGAAACCGCGCGTGATCGTGTTCGCTCGCGAACCGGCGTGCATGCGCGACGGGAATCAACGTGTCCTGCTGCGCACCGACGATGACGACCGGCCCGTCGTAGCGCGACACCGCCGCGATGGAATCGAAGGGATCATGCAGCAGCCAGCGCATCGGGAAAAGCGGGTATTTCTCCGCGGCGACATCGGCGAGCGAATCCCACGGCGTGATAAGCACGACGCCTGCCACCGCCGCCTCGTTGCCTTTCGTCACTTGCGACGCCATGCCGGCGCCCAGTGATTCCCCGACCAGAAAGACGGGCCCGCCCCATTGAGCGAGCGTTCCCGTCAGGGCCCCGCGCGAGGCCGCCACCGCCGCCTTCATCGTGCGTGCGCCCAAACGGTTGCCGTGTCCCGGATACTCGACGATGACCACGCGATATCCATTGCGCACCAAGACATCAGCGAGTGGCAGCTTCGTCTGTGCCGACTCACCGTTACCGTGATAGACGATAAACGTGCCGCGCGCCCGCTTTCCGGCCGGCGTCACGACATAACCCGCGTAGTCGCCGTGCGTCCTCAAGACGGCAATGTCGTCGCCAGCGTGCATGACCGTCCGCAGATCGGTCGCATCAGGCGTAGACGGCAGCAGGATGCGATCCTGCATGAGAAACAGCGCGACCATCGCGCAAAGATACGCTGCGACGGCCAGAATGAAGACACAGGAAAATTGGCGCATGCCATATGTCCCGCGCGGTTGGCTGCGTGGAGGTGACACAATAGTGTCCATGCTGGTGCGGATTCACACGCGCATCAAATCAAACGTTAGCAGAGCTTGAATTCGATTGCTTTGCGCGCGGTGACGGGGTCGATCGGAACAGATCCACCTCCTTTCCGTTGAGCAGCGAGGTCAGTAGGGCGTTGTCAAGTTGGCGGCTGGAAGTCAACTATTCGGCACACGCGTAGTTATCCTTATCAGATAACTGTCTCGATTGCGGCAGAGACAGTCCAATCATGCCATGTTCCGAGGCGTTCTTTTA
>NZ_JBFOAH010000066.1:0-9284 GCF_040812055.1 Paraburkholderia suaedae
CCCACGCAGTATCGCGTGCGCGTGTCCACAATGGGCTGATAGACGACATGGAACTCCCCGCGGCGAAGACCGATGCGCGCCGCGCGCCGCAATTTAACTTTTGGGCGGACCCGATAACCAACGCACACAACCGCGCCGCAAGCCGATAGCGCGATAACCAGCGCGACGGCGTCGCGAGATGAGATCAGGCTGGCCGCGAGCAAACCTTTCGGCCTGTTATCTGGGTTGCGTACTATACCTGACTGCGTTCCGAAAACGAGTAGAGTAATTACACTGTTTTTCCAACGCTACACAGCACGAATATGCCGGCTGCGACCTGTATTCGACGAGCATCTTGACGCGGTGGTGACTGTCGCCGTTGCATCGAGCGTGGCTGGGTTTACGTGTCAAAACATGCGCATCAGATTCAGCGTCATACGCGGGGTAAATCGGCGCGGCAACTCGCGGAGGCAGGCTTGTCTCTTTTCGTCTCACCCAGCGCAGGCTCGTGTGAGCCAACGATAATCCCCGTTCGGCCATCATCTCCACCAGATCGCACAGGCTGAACTTGTAGCGCAGATACCAGCGAACGCACAGAATGATGATCGCCCGATCAAAATGGCGTTCCCCGAACAACTCCTCTCAAACTCTTCAGCTTGCTCATCGCGGGTCATCAGTTCGTTTTGCTCCGACAACTCTAATCGATCTGCCGACCCTATTTGCTACAGAGCCGCCTGGACCACCCGGTCCGTGTCGTCGATCACGCTCATCACGCTGTTGTTCGAATGCAGGTCAATTCCACGATATTTCACTTCAGCCTCCTTCTGGTTAAAGCGATTCCGGTGCGGATTCACTTTACCCCGCCGCCCCGTGGGGCGGCGGTGGGAGGCCCGCTAGATGATTTTCAAGCGACGGTCGATTGGATTGAAAGCCGACGGTCAGTTATTGATGGTGTTTTATGAAGCCCGTGCCTAACCATCCAAGTCGCTTGTACAAACGGTGAGGGCAACTTTGAAGCAATGCGCCTCTGCAAAGGCGTTAGCACAGTGCACTACTTTCGATCATCGAAAGAATTATCGTCTCTAAGAAGCTGCTCGATGCGAAGCATATTGAGCGGCTTCGCGAAATGCGCGTCAAAGCCCGCATCGAGCGCCTTCTGCACGTCTTCGGGCTGAGCGTAGCCGCTTATCGCAACCAATCTTGTCTTCGCCGGAAGCTTTCGCCGGAGTGTCTGTGCGACCTCATATCCGGTTATATCGGGAAGCCCGATATCACACAGCACCACTTCATGCTGCTTATCCTCTGCTAGCGCGACCGCGCTGCGTCCGTCGTAACGCACCTCGACCGCATGTCCCAACATGTCGGCAATCGCCGCAAGCGAATCGGCAGAGTCGGCGTTGTCGTCAACAATCAGTATCCGACGTGAGCGGGGATTGCCGTCGTTTTTTGATGCCGAGAAATCGGGCGCTGTCGATGCTTTAATCTGTGCAAGCGGCAGCTCCATCGTGAACTGCGCCCCGGCACCAGGGATGTTCATCGCCGCGACGCTCCCGCCGTGAAGGTCGATTACTCCCTTAACGAGCGCGAGCCCGAGGCCGAGTCCGCCTTCCGTTCGCGCCAGACCTTGGCTCGCCTGCGTGAATGGGTCGAAGATAATCGGCAGCAAGTCCGGCGCGATGCCAAATCCATTATCGGTAACGTGAATAACTGCGTTTCCGGCGCGCTTTTGGGCCGTCACCGTTATTCGACCACCCGCTGGCGTGAACTTCGCCGCATTGCCGAGCAGGTTCCCGAGCACCTGCGAGAGTCTTGTCTCATCACCTTCCACGACAAGCGCCTCGCCATCCACGACGACAAAAAGTTCGAGGCCGCGTGCTTGAGTCAAAGCGCGATAGTCTTCCACGGTGCGCCGGACCAATGCAGTTAAGTCCACCTCCGCGCGCTGCAGTTCGATCTTGCCCGTCGCAATCCGCGTAACGTCAAGGAGATCGTCCACGAGATTGGTCAGATGCGTGACCTGTCGGCTTATTACCTCTATCGCATTTCGTGCTTGTTGCCCGGAAGGGTCGGCCCGGTCAAGAATGTAGAGAGAGTTCCGGATCGGAGCGAGCGGGTTTCGCAACTCGTGAGAAAGCATTGCCAGAAATTCGTCCTTCCGGCGGTTTGCGTCGCGCAAAGCTTGCTCTGCCTGCTTGCGTTCTGTCACATCGCGGGTAGTACCGGCGATGGCTTCCACTTCACCGTGAGGGCCCATTACAGGGACAAAAATATAGTCGTAAATGCGTCGGCCATATGCGCCCTCGAATGGGACCTCTCCACGAACTGACTGTTTCGTAGCGGTAACCTGCTCGATCTCGCGGTCATGCATCTCAGCATGCCAAGGCTCGTAACCCAGTTCCAGGCAATTTTTTCCGATCGCCTCGTCCCAAGTTCGATTCCACATATTCAGCAATACTTTATTGGCGTAAATGAACCGATGATCCAAGTCGAATACATAGGCCAAGTCGGGAGAGTTTTCCAGGAAAGTTTCATAAAGTCGGCGGCGTCGCTCAGACTCAGCGACGACTTTTTCCAGTTCTTCCTGGTTATGTAACCTTTCGCTCGCAGCCCGAATTCTTTCTGCCACTTCCTTGATAAACGCCAGTTCCTCAGTCGTCCAATTCCGCGCCTTCTCATGATTGACGAACACCACTGCTACCAACTCATTTTGCTCGATAACCGGAAAATTGACGAAAGATCCTGCATTGCGCCGCTTCAACGCCGCTGATGCTTCCGCCGTACGATAGTCGTGGTCGACATCATTAATGGCGATGAATCTGCCTGCCTTTAAGTCGTCAATGAAAGAACCATAATCGCGCAGATGCAGCGTGCCCGCCAGCCTCTCTACGCCCGGGGCGTTCCAGTCTCGGATGACATGCAGTGTTTCGGCGACGGGATCAATGGTTCCGTAGCCAACTCTGCTTGCAATAAGTGTTTCGCCCAGGACCTGCGAGGCCCCGTACATGATCTCTTCCGATGTCTTTGCGCCACGAATCAGATCGGCTAACTTAAACAGCGCGCTCCGGCGGCTCTCGTCCCGCATACGCGTCGTGACATCGCGGAAGTAGATCGCCAATCCGCCCTTGGCCGAATAAACATTCACGTCATACCAACGGTCATGATCCGGATAGTAAGAACTGAACCCAGCGGTGGTCCGCTCCTGTGCCACTTTCCGGTAGACCCTCTCGAACTCGCTGCCTACGGTGCCGGGATACACGTCCCATATGCTTTTGCCCAGTAGCTCGCTGGCTTGGCGTCCCAAGGTCGCTTCCGTCTGACGGTTCACATAGCAAAATTCCCAGTTTGCATTGAGAGTGAAGAAGGCGTCCGTGATGCTATCAAGAATCGTCTGTGTGTCTCCCAGATCGACCTCATTTCGGGTAAAAGCGTTCTGCATTGCGAGTCTTAGAAAAGGGGGAGGCTACGGGCGTTTCGTAAGCACATTTTATGCTTGGAAGACGGGGCATCGAATAACTGGCGCCCGGCTCTTGCTCCTTCCACCAAGACCTTTTCGCCAGAAGCGTTGGAAATCGGCGGCTCATGGGGAGCGTAGAGCCTCCGCGACATCGGCCAGCCGGTAGGGTTTAGCAACGAATGTGGATTCGCTTATGTCACCGTGCTGGCGCCGCAGCGCGGTCATTGGAAAGGCGGATGCAAGTACAACCTTAACGTGCGGATACTGCTCATGAGCGAGATGGGCTAGTTCGATGCCGTTTATTCCGCGCGGCATCACCACCTCGCTGAAGACGATATCGATAGCAGGATTTCCGCCCTCGACCCGCCTCGGTCGTTCGACACTCGGTGGGCCGGACGTCTCTTGATGAAGTGTAACGGTCATTTCGATCCGCTGGACGGTGGGTCCGCCGCCGAAATACTGTTCCTGCTCGAAAAGCCCGGCCCGAGGACGTCGTCAACCGGCAAGCGTATTGGTTCAGGGTTCATTTCGCGGCATTAAGCGCCCGACCGGGGACTGTTTCATGTAGTGCATTCGATCCGTCCAGTTTGGTTTATCCACGGTATCCGCAATCGATCGAGAGGCGCTGCAGGCATGTGCCCACAGGGCGACTCATCTCACGATTACGCGCGAAAAGCCGGGCTGGATGCGTGGCGCCGCCGGTCGGGTCAGCAGAAACCGCCGTGATCGGCGTCGACCTGCGCTCAAGCAACCGCGTAACGTTCGAGCCAATGCGCGTATGGTGCCGGCAGGGTCCACGACGGTCGTTCGATACCCAGCTTGCGCGCCGCGTGGTACGGCCAATGCGGATCGGCCAAATGCGCGCGCCCGATCATCACCAGGTCCAGCTGCCCGTTCTTGACGGAGCGGTCGGCCAGTTCCGGCGTATCGATGCCCCACGCCGATGACACGGCAATACCAGCCTCGCGGCGCACACGCTCCGCGATCGGCGCAAGAAACGCCGGCGCCCACGGGATGGCCGCCTGGGGCGTGGAAAAGCCCACGCTGACACTGAGCATATCCAACCCTTCGTGCTTGAAGTTCTTCGCGAGTTGAATCGACTCAGCCAGGGTTTCCTCGTCACGTCCGTCGTACTCGATCACGCCGAATCGCGCCGTCAACGGCAAATGCTCAGGCCATACCTTGCGTACGGCGGCCAGCGTTTCCAGCAGGAAGCGGCTGCGGTTCTCGAGGCTGCCGCCGTACGCGTCGTCGCGTTGATTGGAGTGCGTGGAAAAGAAGCTCTGGCCGAGGTAGCCGTGCGCGAAGTGCAACTCGAGCCATTCGAAGCCGGCGTCGAGCGCGCGCTTGGCAGCGGCGACGAAGTCTTCGCGAACGCGTGCGATGTCGTCGAGCGTCATCGCTTCAGGTACTTTCGGCAGGCCACCGCCGAAAGCGATCGCCGACGGGGCGAGGGTCGCCCAGCCCCGGGGATCGCTGTCGGCGATGTGGTCGTCACCTTCCCACGGTCGGTTCGCGCTGGCTTTGCGGCCTGCGTGACCGATCTGAATGCCCGGCACGGCGCCCGCTGCCTTGATCGATGCGACCACGGGCGCGAAAGCCTGCGCCTGCTCGTCGGTCCAGATGCCCGCGCAGCCCGGTGTAATCCGGCCCTCGGGCGACACAGCCGTTGCTTCGACGATCACCAGCCCCGCGCCCCCACGTGCCAGACCGGCCAGGTGCACGCGGTGCCAGTCGTTGATCAGACCGTCTTCGGCGGTGTACTGGCACATCGGCGGAATTGCGATGCGGTTGCGTAGGGAAACGTCCTTGAGCTTGTAGGGCTGAAACAATGCGGACATCAGGCTAAACTCCTGTGAATAAGGCTTGTACGTTAGTTCGACAAACATCGAACTATGGAGTATGGCAGAAACCTTTATCATTTGCACAATGCGCACCTATACCCATCCTGCCGCCGAGGACTTCACGCTCGGGCGGCTCTTCCATGCTCTTAGCGACCCTATGCGCCTTGAGATCGTCCGTCAACTTTCAACGGTCGACGAGGCCACCTGCGGCGACCTCGACGGTGGCCGCCCCAAGTCGAGCGTCTCTCATCACTTCCGGATCCTGCGCGAAGCGGGCTTGGTGCGCACGCGCGTTGCTGGCACCGTGCATCAAAATTCATTGCGGCGCGCTGAGTTGGATGCCCGCTTTCCGGGCTTGATGGAGGCGGTCATCAAGCAGATCGTCAATGAACCCGCATTGAGCGAATCGGCGTAAAAGTCGACCGAAGGTCGGTGGAAGATGGACGCGAGCGCACCGGTGCGCGCCATGAAAGCCGGGACGACGTTGAGAAGCTCACGCGGTGCGAACTGCCCGCTTGGCGCACCGACGGGAGCCGCACACCGGGCTCAAGCGTACCGTTCGCGATCAGGTTTTCGAACCGTGCCGCCAGCTGCTGATAGCGCTTCATTATTATGTGATGCTAATTAATGTGAGTTGTCCCGCGTTTCCCCGGTTGCGGGCGGAATACCTTATTCATAAATTACGGACCCGCCAGCCGAGCACGGTTGCAGCTCCCGTCAGCTTTGAGGACGAGGTGTTAGCGGTCTGGAGAAATGCCTTCAGCTGGCTGGCGCCAAGTGCACGGCTGTAGAAGAAACCTTGACCAAATTCGGCCCGGCTTGCCCGCGCGATGTTGTGATGTGCCGCGTTCTCAATGCCTTCGACCACGACCACGGCGCCCATGTCATGGCCCATGCTCGTCAACGCATTGATCTGTCTTGAGCGCTCACCGGGATCCATTCCCAGCACTTCCCTGTCAATTTTCACCATCTCAAAGGTCATGTCTGCCGGCAGTTCAAGGCCGATGTCAGTGGGACGCACGCCCGACAGCGCAAAACGCAGTCCTTTGTCACGCGCCTGCGCCATCATCGGAATGAGACGTTTTCTGAACTTGCTCGCGCTGCTTGCCCCGATCTTCAGTATTAGCGGTGGAAGACCGAGGGAGTCAACGTCACCCAGGTCCGCGATGAACGCGGAACTTACCAGGTAAGAAGCGGGAGCTGTAACGCCCAGGTAGAGCGATTTCGGAGCGCCGATTTCCCGCAGATCCTGAGCGGCACGCGACAGGACGAACCGCGTCATTGGCCCAATCAGGCTACTGCTCTCAATGAACTCCATGTAGTGGGCCGGCCCCAGCGCGCCATATTTCTCGTCGTCCCATCGCAGTAATGCTTCGACGCCGACACACCTGGCCCGCCGCACGCCAACGACAGGTTGATACTCAACATGGAACCGGCCACGACGCAGCCCTGCCCGCGCTGCACGCAGCAGGGACCTGTCGTAGCTAAACCACCTTTTGAGAGCCCAACCGACAACAATAACCAGGACCACCCCCAACATCGGCCACAATATAAATCCCAATATGGTCCATACTGAAGTACGCTGCGCGGCAGTGCTCGCCGGAGACTGCGCCCAGGCGAGCGTGGCGGCGCCGATGGAAGGCGAGACCGCTCGCGTTTCACAACCTCGACCGGATGAGCAATCCGGGGGCGATATCGCAGGTGGTTCCGGCGACTGCTCCGCGCGGTCGACCCGCGACGCGGTACCGGCCATTGCGTCAGAGGCCAGAAGGCCGCCTCGTTCTGCCGCCGGTTGGTCGCTGATTTGCCACCGCAGTTCCGTAAGCAGCGTCATGACGTTCGGCCCCGAGCTGGCCCTCGCAGCAGCGGTGCCGGTGACATCGGCACGCGTGTCGTTCAGCGAATCGCAAGCATTAGTCAGTAGGGGCGTCGGACCGGCGACCGGCCCGGCAAGGGCGGCGGGAATGACGGGCAACTGCGCAGTGGACACGCAGGCTGAGCCAAAGCGAATCCGTGGCGCCGGTGGACCAGCAAGCCAATCTGTCAATTGCTGCCAGACGTTGCGTTCAAACGAAAGACTGCGGCTCGAACCAGTTTCGGGTGGACCTGCAAGAGCGAGCGAGGTGCCTGCGCAGCTGACCAGGACGACTGCGAACCCTCGACTCGAGACACGACGGAGCGCGATGAAGGCGCTGCGTCTGATGGTTGATATCGGGAACCCAAATGCCATTGATTTATCGCTAAAAGAATTCGGCTTGCAAATCGTTATCGGTAGGACCGCTACGCGGAGGCGAAACATCGAAAGAAGTGGAACCGGTCTGCGCCGCACTTTGCCAGCGTGTGTGCGTTCGCAATAGAAGCAGAATGCAAAAGAAAGGCCGTATCAGCTTTATCAGCGGCTCTTTTCTAACGTTAAGTGTGTGCTACCGGGTCGGTTCCGACACCCGCAAGGGTTTTTTCTGCGAGGAGTAAAAGTTGAAACGGTACGAGCGGTTAGCCGACCAACTCAGTGAACTGATCAAGCGCGGTGATCTGCCACCCGGCGCGCGTATCCCTTCGGTTCGCGCGGCGTGCAAGGCCTGGGGCGTGAGCCCCGCGACGGTATTTCGTGCCTACTACCTGCTCGAAAATCGGGGCATGATCAAAGCGCGCCCGCGTTCAGGCTATTTCGTGTCGCCGACTGCCATGGAATTAGCGCGGCAAAGGCCCGGGACCTCGCCGGGCGCAGACTCGAAGACCGTCAATATCAGCGACCTTGTCTTTGAAGTCCTCAAGACGATCAGGCAGGCTGAGATCGTCCCACTTGGGTCAGCGTTCCTGAGTCCTGCGCTGTTTCCGATGGCGCGCGTCGGAAAGTCGTGCGCGACGGTCAATCGTTCAACGCACCTGGCCGGCATGGTTGACGGACTGCCACCGGGGCACGAGGGACTGCGCCAGCAGATTTCGTTGCGTTACCTGATGGCGGGAATGACGGTGCCCGTCGACGAGATAATCATTACGAGCGGCGCACTTGAAGCCCTGACGCTAAGCGCGCAGTTGCTCGCCGCTCCCGGCGATGTGATCGTGATCGAAAAGCCGACGTTCTATGCAGCGCTGCAGGCTATCGAGCGTCTGCGGCTGAACGTAGTGGAGATTCCTGTGGACCCGGTGGAGGGTCATGATCTGGATGCGCTCGCGCGGGCGCTGCAGCAACATCCGGTTCGCGCCTGCTGGTTCATGACCTCGTTTCACAATCCGACCGGGGTGACGCTGGCCGATTCCAGGAAGCAGGCGCTGGTTGATCTGCTCGCCCGGCACGACGTGCCGCTCATCGAGGATGACGTCTACAACGAGCTTCATTTTGGCCCGGACCCGGTGCGTCCGGCCAAATTCTTCGACCGGAAAGGTCTTGTCATCCATTGTGGATCGTTCGCGAAGTGCCTCGCGCCCGGATATCGTATCGGCTGGGCGGCAGCCGGAAGGTTCGCGGGCAGGCTGGAACACGCGAAATGGATGACCACGTTATCGGCCAGCATGCCCGCGCAGCGCGCAATTGCCGACTATCTGGAGCATGGCGGATATGAACGTTTCCTGCACAAACTACGTCGCGAGTTGGCCCTTCAGCAGTCGCAGATGCTCGACGCGATCAGCCGGTACTTCCCGGCCAATACGATGGCGACGAGGTCTCACGGCGGTTATTTCACATGGGTGGCGCTACCGGATCACGTAGACTCGATACAGCTCTTCCAGGCTGCCCTCAACAGTGGGATCAGCATCGCGCCCGGACCAATCTTCTCGGCCGACGGTGCATTTCGACACCGTATGCGTCTGAACTATGGACACCCGTGGTCGGCGCAGCTCGATAAAGCGGTCGCGATGCTAGGCGCCCTGTGCGCTGATGAATCGCGTTGCGGCGCAAAGCTGGCCGGTCCGGTTCAGCCGGCATGACACGGGCGTCGATCTCAACCCGGCATGCCGGCCGGTGAAGCGTGAAGCTCGTGCACGACAATACGCGCCTTGCCCGCGAC
>NZ_JBFOAH010000067.1:0-9147 GCF_040812055.1 Paraburkholderia suaedae
CGATGATAGTGCGGATTGCCCGTGTGAAAGTAGGTAATCGTCAGGCTCCCCAGCAGTGAACAGAAACCCCACCCCCAAAAGGTGGGGTTTCTGCGTTTGGGACCCCGTCTGGCGAAGCGGTCCCGTAATGGATCACCCGGTAAAACGCGCATTCGACGCAAAGGGCTAATCAGCGCGAAGCTCGCGCGAGCCCGAGTACATCGCATCGCGCGAGCCTGAGTGCATTGCATCTGGCCAGTCGCGCACGCAGCGCCCGCTCTCATGCACGCAGGCGGGCGCCTCCTGCGCAGCTTTGTTCCAGTGCGCAAGCCGGCCCAAAGAACTCATAGCGGCTTTGCGACTCCGGCACGCCAATCGTCCTGAGATGTTTCTTCACGGCCCTCATGAACGCAACCGGACCGAGGAAATCGACGTCGACATCGCGCGATTCCGGCAGCCATCTGGCAAGCTGCTGCTCGTCGAGATAGCCGGTTGCATGCGGTTTTGCAGCCGTCCCATGCAGCTCGCGGGGATCGGCGCTACCGACGCAGGCGGCGTACGCCGGCTCGCGTTGACTGAGCTGGACCGTCAGGTGCGCGAGCTTTTCATCGCGCGGGTGAAAGAGGAAGGCTGCAGCGTGCGGTGTGCCGCGCCGGCTTGCGCGACGACCAGCCGCCTGTGATCACCGGCAGTTCGGACACGGGTCGCGCCCGCCGCAATGATCTTGGTACCATGCAAGGACGGCATCAGCCACAACAAATTCGAGGACGCGCGCCGATCATCTGGAAGCCGGCTGCATCGTACTGTTGCAGGCGATGCTGGATGCGGCGCAGCAGATACGGAGCGCCAGCGCATGAAAATCCTCATCGCACGAATCAACCATGAGACGAACACGTTCTCACCGGTGGCGACGCCGCTCGCTGCATTCGGCCGCAACGGACCAAGCTATGGCGAAGACGCGTTCAGGCAGAACAAAGGGATGCAAACGGCGATGGCCGCGTTCATCGACGCCGCCGAGCGCGAGCACGCCGAGATCGTGACGCCGGTGTCGGCGTCGGCCAACCCAAGCGGACCGGTCGACGCCGCCGCTTACGATGCGATCTGCGCCGCTATCCTGGCCGCGGCGAGCGGCTGCGACGCGGTGATGCTCGATCTGCACGGCGCGATGGTGGCCGAGAATTCGAACGACGGTGAAGGCGATCTGCTCGAACGCGTGCGTGCCTTGCTGCCGGATGCGCCGATTGCGGTTGCGCTCGATCTGCACGGCAACGTCACGCAGAAAATGATCGACAACGCCGATGTGATCGTCAGCTTCAAAACCTATCCGCATGTCGATATGTACGAGACCGGCGCGCACGCCGCGCGTCTGATGTTCGACCTCGTGTATGGAAACGCGAAGCCGGTGATCGCCTGGCGTCAGCCGCCGCTGCTCGCCCACACGCTACGCAGCGCGACCGCCGAAGGCGCGATGAAGCGCGCGGTGGACGCCGCCCGCGCGGCGGAAGCAGGCGGCATGCTGGCGGTGTCGGTGTTGTCAGGCTTCTCGCTGGCCGATATCGCTGTGCCTTGCGTCAGCGTCGTCGTGGTCGGCAACGGTGATCTCGCCGAGGCCGAAGCGGTCGCGGAGCGCATTGCCCGACAGATCTGGGAAGAGCGCGACGATTTCGTGTATCGCAGCGCGCCGCTCGCGGAGTCGGTTGCGCAAGCAGCGTCGCTCGCGCAAAGCGCCGACAAACCGGTGCTGTTGCTCGATCATGGCGACAATTGCATGTCGGGCGGCAGCTGCGACACCATGGACCTGCTGGAAGAAGCGCTGCAGCAGAAGCTTGAGGGTATCGTCAGCGGACCGCTGTGCGATCCGCAAGCGGTGGCGGCGCTGATGTCGGCGGGCGTCGGCAGCACCGTGACGGTGACGATCGGCAACAAGGTCGAGAGCGATGTGCGCCCGCCGCGCCCGCCGCTCGCCGTGACCGGCGTGGTGCGCGCACTGACCGACGGGGAATACGTGATCAGCGGCCCGACCTACACCGGCCAGCGTGCGTTCATGGGACGCGCCGCCGTGCTCGATACGGGCACCGTGAAGCTGGTGATGACCGAGCACCCGCACGAGCCATGGGACCTCGGCGTATTCGAGAGTGTTGGCATCGATCCGCGGCGCGCGCGTTTTCTGCTGCTCAAATCGCGCATGTATTGCCGGCCGGTTTTCGTGCCGATTGCTGCCGCGTTGGTGGAATGCGATAGCCGTGGCGTGACCAGTTCCGACTACGGGCTGTTCGCGTTCAAGCACTTGAGGCGGCCGGTTTATCCACTGGACCCCAGCACCGAATGGCCGTCGTCGAACTGAACGGAGCATGGGTGCCGGCGTCAATCGAGCATCGGGGCGCATCAGGTCTTGTGCTGTGCGCGCGGAGTCTCTATAATTCGCGCCTCTAAAGGCTCGTAGCTCAGTTGGTTAGAGCACCACCTTGACATGGTGGGGGTCGTTGGTTCGAATCCAATCGAGCCTACCAACGCATCAGTGACGTAGACGAAAGCGGCTCCGCTTTCGTCTACTGTCCTGCCAGTTTTTGTTTCCGCATTGCTTCCAATTCATCTTGTTCGGACTCCTTCGCGAGTGCGCCTGCCCGTTTGCGCTTCGCGGCTCAGGTCGTCTTTCGTCATTGCGCGGTACAGTTGAACCTCCGTCCCGGTTTCGCAACTGAATCGACTGCTGTGAGCGCGATTGTGACGCTGCGTCGGCAGCCAAAAAGGAGCTGGCGCAATGAAGAAGCTCATCAACGATGTCCGCGCCGTCGTCCCCGACATGCTGGACGGACTCGCGGCGCTCAATCCCAATCTCACGCTGTTGCAAGGCGGCATGATCGTCGTGCGGGCGGATGCCGAGGCCGTTGCTGCACGCGGCGAAGTCGTGCTGATCTCGGGCGGCGGCTCGGGCCCTGAGCCCGCGCATGGCGGCTACGTGGGTCACGGCATGCTGAGCGCGGCGGTAGCGGGCGAGGTCTTCACGTCCCCGTGCGCCGACGCGGTCCTCGACGCAATACGCGCCGTCGCCGGCGCGGCAGGTGCATTGCTGATCGTGCAGAATTACACGGGCGATCGCTTCAACTTCGGCCTCGCCGCGGAAATCGCGCGCGCCGAGGGCATTCCCACCGAGATGGTGATCGTCGCCGACGACGTTGCGCTGACCGCGAGGGGCGAGCATGCGGGCCGTCGCGGGCTGGCCGGGACCGTGCTGGTCCACAAGATCGCCGGTGCGGCCGCTGCCGCCGGCCGTCCTTTGGCCGAGGTCGCGCGGATCGCACGCGAGGTGGCGGCTTCGCTCGGCACGATGGGCGTCGCCCTGACGCCGTGCACGGTGCCCGCAGCGGGCAAGCCGGGGTTCGAACTGGCCGATGGCGAAATCGAGTGGGGGCTCGGCATTCATGGCGAACCCGGCGTGGAGCGCCGCGTCATGGAGTCGGCCGACGCGATCGTCGGCAAGCTGCTGGCAAGGATCGTCAGCGACCTCGAGCTGCCAGCCGGCGAGCGGGTGGCGCTGCTGGTGAACAACCTCGGTGGCACGCCGACGAGCGAATTGAGCATCGTGGCCGGCTCCGCGTTGCGCAATCTGGCGCAGCGCGGAATCAAAGTCGAACGTGCGTGGGCCGGCACGTTCCTGAGCGCACTTGAAATGGTCGGTGTCTCACTGACGCTGTTGCGCGTGCACGATGAGCGGCTCGTCTGGCTCGACGCCGTCGCGCACACCAGCGCCTGGCCTTGGTCGAGCGGGCGCGTCGCGCGGGCTTTGGTGCGGCCCGCACCGGTCGCGCCGACGCGCGCAAGCGGCGCGGCGCTCGGGCGGGAAACGACGCTGCGCCGCGCGATCGACGCCGTTTGCGCGTGTTTGCTGGCAGCGGAGCCGCTCTTGACCGAACTGGATCAACGCGTCGGCGATGGCGATCTCGGCATCAGCCTGTCGCGCGGCGCGCGTGCCGCGCTCGGTGAACTCGACTCGTTTCCTTCGACGCCGGGCGCCATATTGCGCCGCATGTCCGCGACGCTGCGACGCGTGGTGGGCGGCACTTCCGGCCCGCTATACGCGGTGATGCTGCTGCGCGCCGCCGTTGCGCTCGAACAGTCAGGCGGCTCGACGGCGCGGCAGTGGGCCGCGGCATTCGAGGCTGGCGTCGAGGGCTTGATGGAGTTGGGCGGTGCGCAGCCGGGCGATCGTACGATGGTCGATGCACTGCGTCCCGCCGCCGACGCGCTGCAGTCCATGCTTGCCCGCTCGGAGCCAACCGGTGTCGCATTGCAGGCTGCCGTCGACGGGGCCATCGAAGGGACGGCTCGGCAGCGTCGATGCGTCCGCGGCGAGGGCGTTCGAGTTATGTCGGCGATCGGGCGCTTGGTCATGTAGACCCCGGCGCGCGTACGGTCGCGTTGTGGCGTGCCGCGATTCGGGAGGCGCTGGTGGACTGACCAGCGTTGCGCGGGCGTGTGCACGTGCGCGCCTGCGCCAGAAAGCAAACGGCTAACAGCAGCAACGCTGTTAGCGGTGCAAAAGCCCCACGCGCTGGCTGCCCAGACCGGACGAGCGCTCGCTCCGGACGCGGGACGGTTCTGCTGGACAGACGCAGGCCACCCGGCGGCGGCCCGCATCGCAATTGAACTGCGACCCGCACGCCGTCGTCACGGGCGCAGCAGATCGAAACCGGCCAGCACCACGACGCCGCTGACGACGATCAGCGCCACCGAGTGCTGTCCGACATAGAGCAGGCCTGCAGCAGACCAGCTCGTCACAGCGAATGCGGCAATACGTTTCATACTTGATAAGCTCAGGTGAAGCCCGGCCTCAGAAGCCCAATGCAACGGCCAGTAAGCCGCCGACCACGCCGCATAGCGCAACTGCCAGCGCCACGAACATCAGCACGCGCGTGGGGAAGGAGCGGCCGAGCATGGCCATCGACGGCACGCTGATCAGCGGCAGTGTCATCAGCAATGCGCCGGCGGGACCGGCTGCCATGCCGAACGACAGCATCGCCTGGATGATCGGCACTTCGCCGGCGGTCGGAATCACGAACAGCGTGCCGGCGACCGACAGCGCGATGATCCACACCAGGCTGTTGTCGACGTTCGGTCCGATATGCGGGAACAGCCACGCGCGCGCTGCGCCGAGCACCAGCACCAGCACGATGTATTCGGGCACGAGGCGCAGCGTCATTGTGCCGAGAATCTTCAGCCAGCGCGTGAAAGCGGTGCCCGGGTCGTCGGCGGACACCAGTTGCGCCAGGGCTTCGCGCGACGCTTGCGCTTCTTTCGGCGTGACCATGCGGTTCACCAGAAAGCCGAGGCCGAACACCATCAGGACGCCGAGCGCGAGTCGCAAGCCCATCCACTGCCAGCCGAGCACGAAGCCCATGAAGATCAGCGTGGCCGGATTGAGCGCGGTGTTGCCGAGCCAAAACGCGATTGCCGCGCCCGGCGCCGCCTGGCGCGCGCGCAAACCCGCGACGACCGGAGCCGCACAGCAGGTGCACATCATGCCCGGCAACGACATCAAGCCGCCCTTCACCACGCTGCTGAAATCGGCGCGGCCGAGGGCCCGAGCGACCCATTGCGGCGGAATCAGCGCCTGCACCGCCGAGCCGAGCAGCAGGCCGAGCACCATGGCCTGCCAGATCGCCTTGCCGTACGCGAGCGCGTAATCGATCGCGGCTTGCCAGGACGCGTCCGGCGCACTCGACGACGTGCCCATCAGGATCGACTTGCCGATGGAGTGCTGGCTTGCGGCGACGAACGCGCGGTTGTAGTAGGGAAACCACTTCACATAGAAGAGGCCGACGACGGCGATCAGCAGGAACACCGTCCAGCCGAGCGCGACACGAGGTTGTCGAAGAGTTGATTGCATAAAAGACTCACGCGTTGGTTTTAATCAGATGACAGCGGGCGCGCAGCTGTCGAGTCGCACAAGCAGTGTTTTTGCCTGTTCGACCAGATCGGCGTCGTTGGGGCGGAACGTCAGTTGCAGCGCGTGCGGCAATTGCGCGAAGTGCTGATGACTGCTGCGCGCATACGCCGGATCGTAGTGCCGCTCGATCAGCTCGTGGGCCAGTTCGGCGCGCCGGTTCTCGTCGACTAGCCGCTGCCAGCCCGTCACTCGCTCGCGGCTATGCAAGCCGATCATCCGTTCCAGTTGCGCTTTCAGCGTCTCTGGGTCGTCGAACAGATGCGCGTAGTCGTGCAGCAGGTAGGTTGCGCGATCTTCGCGGCTTGATAGCACCTTCACGCAGGCGCCCTGATGAAACGTTTCCAGCAGCGCGAGCGGCAACGACACCGAACCGATGCGCCGGCTCTCCGCTTCGACGAACACCGGCCGGCCCGGATCGAACTCGCGCAGCGCGCTGACCAGCAGCGTGTCAAAACGCTTTTGCGAGGGCTGCGGCACGCCCGCCCAGGCGCCGAGCAGCGAGCCGCGATGCGCAGCCAGCGCTTCGAGGTCGAGCGTCTGCGCGCCCGCCTGGTGCAAGGCTGACAGCAGACGCGTTTTGCCGCTGCCCGTCGGGCCGACGAGGGCGATGTAATTGAGGGTCTTCGGCAGCGTGTCCAGTGCTTCGAGCGTGGCGCGCCGGTAAGTCTTGTAGCCGCCGTCCAGTTGACGCGCCTGCCAGCCGATCATGTTGAACAGCGTGGTGACCGACCCCGAGCGCTTGCCGCCGCGCCAGCAGTAGATCAGCGGCCGCCAGTTGCGCGGCCGGTCGGCGAAGGTCGTTTCCAGATGATGCGCGATGTTGCGCGCGACCAGCGCCGCGCCGATGCGCGTGCCTTCGAACGACGACACCTGCTTGTAGGTCGTGCCGACCAGCACCCGTTCTTCGTTGCTGAGTACGGGAGCGTTGATCGCGCCCGGAATGTGGTCTTCCGCAAACTCGAGAGGCGTGCGCACATCGATGATTTCATCGAAATCACCTGCTTTTTCGAGGCTGACAAGAAAGTTTTTCAAGGGATAAACGCGCAACGGGTCGGCGGAAGAATGAAATTATCGCACGCGCGGCGCGGGTGGACCGCCGGCGGGCGCGGCACCACGCGTGCGGCCGGGGCCGCGCGCGATGGCGCTTCCACGCACAGTCAGGTGCGGGCTGCGGCGCGGCGTCCGCTTACGCGTCAAACGACTTCCACGCGTCTTTCACCGCTTACCATTTCGCCGATCACGCGTGCGTCGCCGAATCCGTCGGCATGGAACAGCGCGATCACTTCGTCGACCGCTTCGGGCGCGCACGAAACCAGCAGGCCGCCGGAGGTTTGCGGGTCGGTCAGAAGCGCGCGCGCCGTGGTCGGCAGCGTTGCGGCAAGGGCAATATCTTTGCCGTAGGCGTCCCAGTTGCGGCCCGAAGCGCCGGTGACGACGCCCGCTTCCGCAAGGCCGAGCACGTTCGGCAGCCAGGGCAGGTCGGCGTAGCGCACGCGGGCAGTCAGATTGGAGCCGCGCGCCAATTCGAGCGTATGTCCGAGCAGCCCGAAGCCCGTGATGTCGGTCAGCGCATGCACCCGGTCCAGCCTCGCCAACTCCGCGCCGGGGCGATTGAGCTTGGTCGTCGCACCGATCATCGCCGCGTAGCCGGCGGCGTCCAGCCGGTCCTTCTTCAGCGCCGCCGACAGAATGCCGACGCCAAGCGGCTTGCCGAGAATCAGCATGTCGCCGGCCTGGGCCCCCGCATTGCGTTTGACGCGCCGGGGATCGACCAACCCGAGTGCGACGAGACCATAGATCGGCTCCACAGAATCGATTGAATGGCCGCCGGCGAGCGGAATGCCGGCCTCGGCGCACACCGATTCGCCACCCTTGAGCACGGCCGCGATCACGTCGTGCGGCAGCACATTGATCGGCATGCCGACGATAGCGAGCGCCATGATCGGCTTGCCGCCCATCGCGTAGACATCGGACAGCGCGTTGGTCGCGGCGATTCTGCCGAAGTCGAACGGGTCGTCGACGATCGGCATGAAGAAGTCGGTGGTGGCGACGATTGCCTGCTCGTCGTTGAGCTTGTAGACGGCGGCGTCGTCGGCGGTGTCGTTGCCGACCAAGAGGTCGGGAAAGAACGGCAGCGGCGCGCTGCGCTTGAGCAGCTCGGCGAGCAGGCCGGGGGCGATCTTGCAGCCGCAGCCGCCGCCGTGCGACAGGCTGGTGAGTCGGGGCGATTGACGGGTCTGGGCGTGGGTGTCGGTCATGGTGGCGCGATTTCAGGGCTTTGGATGACCGCAATTATGATGGTTCTTCGCGCGCCGCGCTGCGCGCGCGGTTTTCCGCGGACGAGCCCGGATAAGAAAGAACGGCGCAGACGGCCGCCGCCGACGCGCGAGCTTGTTCTATCGCTCGGGCCGGGCACGAAGTGCGTTCACGGACCGGATCAGTCATTACGGCGCGAGAAAGGCCGCTGCCGACAGGATTGGATCGCTGGGTACGCAGCTTGCGCTGAAGACGTCGCGGCTGATCGGAATCGACAGCCATTGGACGAATCTGGTGGGGGAGTCTGTTGGGGTGATCGAAATAGCTGATACGGGCGTTGAAACGCGATTCGCTGCGTGAGCGTTATCAGCCAGCATTCAATGGCTGACGACCGTTCCGAACCCCGGCCTCATGCCGGGAGTCCCCGCTCGGAACAATGGTGGTTGTCCCGCAGCGCGCTGAAATTTGCCTCGAAGGCAATGCGACCGACCGTAATGCGCTCGACTGCGCCTTCCATCTTTCGGCACAGTCTAGCCTATAGCGGGACGAACTCGTCATCGGCCATGATGTCAAAATAACGTAGCGGGCGATGCCGGTGATGATGCAACCTTTACCGCGCTGCGCGCACTTGAGGTCGCGGTGGTGCAGGATTTGACGACGCGCGGCGCGACGCTTGCCACGATGCAGAGGGTTATCACGTCCGAGCCGATGCCGCTGCTGGTGCTGGCGCAACGGCTCTATCAGGACGTGGCGCGTTACGACACGCTGTTGCAGCAGGCAGCACCGGTTCATCCTGCCTTTGCGCCATCTGCCTTTAGCGCTTCATTGAAGTAACCCTTGACTTAGCAGGCTGTTGAAAATCGCCTCGTTGTGACAACCGGGGCGCTGTTTAAAGGGATTTCGTATGCAATTCGTCCCAGAGTTGCAGCTTGATCGTTCCGATTGCGCCGCAGGCGAGCGCGCCA
>NZ_JBFOAH010000068.1:0-8441 GCF_040812055.1 Paraburkholderia suaedae
ACGCGCAAAGGCAAAAAACTCAGGTCATCTTCTGTCATGGATTGCGTCCGCAAAGTTGGGTTGCGGACGCAATCGTGAGCCTTCTCAATAATGGACGCTAGGTGTGCGAAATCGCGCGCTTACGGTGGACGCCCCATCGCCTCAAAATAGGAGGTCTTGTGCCAAACCAGCTCCCAGTTCGTCGCATAAAAGAGGGAAGCTGTGGCATCGCCACGCAGTTGAGGAAGCGCATCAGCGGCACCGAGCGCCGCTACAAGCACAACTGCTGCAACCATGAGGTACGACGCCGGAAGCAGCCGCTTTGCTCGACGCCAGTAAAACTGAAATAACGCGCTGTGAATTCCGGCCTGGTTTTCCTTGATTAACAGGCTTGTGATGATGAATCCGGAAATCACAAAGAAAAGATCGACCCCAAGGTATCCACCTTGCGCCCACGTAACGTCGGCATGAAATATGACGACTGCAATCAGCGCAATGGCACGAAGGCCATCGAGTCCTGGTAGCCTTAAGTTAGCGTCTTTTGCCGGAAATGACGACATGTTTCCCTCAAATGCCTGGGGCTTTGGTTTTGAATACGGTTTTTTGACAGGATGCGTCACGATGTGCGTTGGCAGACACCGTTGACTTGTCGGTTACTGAAAACCTAGCGAAATTTTTGCAGACTTTTTTGGGAGCTGGTTAAGGCGACGACATCTCCCGCAGTTGGTGATTTAAGGCACCTTGATCAGCTCCGCCACGTCTCTTCTCGTTAGTGATCGCTTATTTCTCGAAGGTCCAACACGACTTTGAATAACGCGACAGGACCAAAACCATTACTTCCGTGTGTGCGAACAGTGCTTTCAGCTACCTCACCGTTGAAGTCACAAGCCGTGCACCGTGGAAAGACATGCAGTCGCTTTGCAAACCTTTGCCGTCTTTTTTTTGTTTTTTTCAAAGCTCACCGCGACCACTGAAAGCGGTACTGCTTCTTTCAAAGGGGACAAGCCGCAAAACGTCGCCTGTCGACTGATCGATGCCTACAACTCGCCAAGACAACCTGTGCGCGAGGGCTGCTAAAGGCACCGGGCAGACTGGGGCTAAAGATGCGCTTCATACGATTTTCTCGTGAATCGACATTGTGGAAATTTAGAACCGCGAAGTGCAATCCCACTGCGATGACATCAGTTCGCGGTCCCCCGAAGTATTGTTTTCAGGTCAGCTTCTCGGCTGTGGATAGTCTCGTTTCAACTGTCACTTGCAGCGCGATAGCGGTGCGGAACTGTCGACGCGCAGCTTGTTGTTTACAAGTCTGAGTTGGATGCGAGAAACCGACACGTTGCCTTCTACGTTGCACCTGAACGTCCCCGTGTATTCGGAAGATCCCAGTGATCTCCCGGAAACGAGGTCACATCCGCTCTCAATTTGATTGAGTGCGGCAGAGTTAATCTCCGTGATACCGTCCGATTCACCACCCGCGGAGACTGTTTTGCAGTCGGCTACGCTGCCCCATGTCCCCTGAAACTGGCGGGGAATCACGGGTACTGTCGCAGACGCTGCGGTCGCGACGACTAGTAACGCTATCGAAGCAAAGAAAATTTTCATTGATTGATTCAGGTAAGACAGGTCATTTTTTTAAAGGCATATCAAGTTGATCCTATTTGAACCAGCGAGACGCCTCTTTCACTTTCGCCGTCCCAGTGTCTTGCATCAGGGACTTGACACCCTCCGAAACGTTGCGGTTGGAATCGGCCTTCGACTGGATCACGTCCGTCTGCGCCTTGTCGCGCGCCAATTCGGCGTTGATGACATCGTTCTCGCGGTTCACGCGCGCTTGCTGGGCTTGCACCTGGAGCCTGCGCTGCTGCAATTCCATGTCGCGCATCTGGTCCGCGTACGCATCGCCTTTCGACTGGCGTGCGGCTCGTGCGGCTGCGGCTGCATTCAGACGCGCCTGCGCAGCTGCATGGTCGGCTGCCGCGATTGCGTCACGGCGGCGCTGTTCGGCTGCTGCCGCACGCTCCTCGCGGTCACGCTCGCGCGCTTGCACCTCTTGCTCGCGTTGCAGTTCTGCTTGTGCGGCAGCTTGCTGCGCGGCCTCGCGGGCATTCTGTTCGCTGACCGCCGCGTTCACGGCGCCTAGCTGCGAGGCCAAGGTCGTTTGAGACCGAGCGGGCAATACATGCGCGAAGGCGACGCTTCCCGCGAGAACCGTCAATGCCGTCATTCCTCTCATTTCGCCGCCGTCGTGGTTGGGCATGCCGCGTTAGGCTGGACGCGCGTTTCGTTGGGGCCAGTGGAGACCACTTCGGCAATGCCCTGCGTGAATTCGCAGGCTTTTCCGACCTGCGTCGAGCTGAAGACCTTTCCCGCATCCTTATATGTCAGCTGCACTCCATCCACGAGAATCTTGTCCGAAACAAGGGAGCCTGCGGCGGCGCCCGCTGCCGCGCCTCCGGCCACACCGAGTACCGCGTTTTGCTGCTTGACTGCATGGCCGCCATGGGTGGCGGCGGTGGCTGCGGCACCACCGGCAATGGCACCCAGCAGACCGCCGACGATTTGCGCTGCCTGCTTGCCTTGCGCGTTATCGACCTGAACCTTCGCAGGCAGAATCGCGATGATCTCGACCGTCTTGACCTCTTGACGGGAGTTCAATTGCGCTGTCGTATAGGTGCTCGCGGAATATTGTTCTCCAGTCGCTTGGCAACCGGCGAGCAGTGCAAATGTCGCAGCGCATGCAAGCGCAAAAGTGGACGACTTCAAAGTTGCGTTCATAGTGTTCTCACCTTGTTCGATATGTTTGGGGGCAGTCCTAACGTTGCATATCGATATAAAAAACATATCAATATGGACGAGCGGCCCCTATTGGGTGTTATCGGCTAACCGCTGCTCTACTTTAGTGCCAGCGACAGAAAATTTTTGGCGGTCTGTGCTGGTGGCTAAGTGCTCGTGGAAGGCCGTCGACCGCGCCGAGTCCGATAATCGGACTTGCGGCAGCCCTATGAATTGTCAGTTAAGCCGGCAGTTGAGCAATGGTCGGGCTCCCTTATAGCTCTGGCGAAAGCCTCGCCAAGCTTGTCGAAGTGGTGCAGCGCAGCTGGCGTAAGCTCGATCTGTTTGCGGCGTGCGTCCTCCGTCACGCTGAGCATAAGGAATCCCTTTTTCCGCATAGAAGATATACGGGCATGAACGGTAGCTGGTGAACCAAACTCGGATTGCGATATCAAGTCACGAACTGATAGTCTCTCTTCGACGAGGCTAGCACGTGCGACGAATTCCAGTATGCGCGTTTCGAGTGGGTCAAGCGCGGGCAATCCGAGCGATGCTTCGCTCAACTCCAGAAATCGGAGATAGGTATTGGTAGGGCGTTTCATCGCTTACATGTTCAGAAGAGGCGGTCTGACGCGCACAAGGGGGGCGAACGCTGGCCTTGACCGTAGCGACTAAGAATCAAGGCCAGCATTTTCTGGTGTGCGATCAGCGCTTCTTGGTTACCTGACCGTCGAAGTCGCAAGCTGCACCGTGGAAAGACATGCAGCCGTCTTCTGAAACTTTTGCCTTCTTTCCTGTTTTGTCAAAACTCACTGTGACAACGCAGGAAGCAGTGTCGGAGTCCTTCACAAATGGACTGAGTCGCAGGCTGTTGCCTTTCAACTGTCCAATGCCCACGAAATCGCCTGCGCAACCTTGTGCGCCTACTTCTGCATGAGCGACGACGAGTCCTTTGTCACTATCAGCGGTGATGGTCCGCAAAGACATGTCGCCACCATCGCCTCTCCCTGTAAAGTCGCCCTCGACAGCATAAGGTGTTACTTGCGCGTACGCTGCCAGAGGCATTGCGAAGGCGAGTGCCAAAAATACTTTCTTCATGGTAATTGTCCTGGTCATCTAATACTATTGATTACGGTGCAATCTTCTAGGTCGCCGCCGGTTAGATAAACATCTCTTCCAGAGAATATAATTTTTATTCGTTTTGCGTTTTTCTTACTTGCTTTGAATGGAAGGCTTATTGAAGCAGGCCGCAACTGCCTCTAATGGAAACCCGACCGCCGTTGCTCAACGCAAGTGCACCGGACCTTGTGTCGAATGTTGCTATTAGGCCGTTAGCGTTCTCCGCATGGATGACGCCGTTGGCAGTTCTCTCGATGATGTAGCGCTCAGCCTTCTCGTCAGGTGCGGCATTTTGCACGAGCGAAATTTTCATCCACGGAACGGCGGGCGCGAATGCGAGGTACCAGAGCTGCTTGAGGCGGGGCGAGTCCGGATGTCGATCAGCATTGAACATCTCGGTCACGCATTGAAAGGCGTTGCCGTGCGGTGTGCCTTGAGCTAATGCATCGTAAATTGTTCCATAAGAGAGCGAAGCAACGAGCAGGAACGGGATAACGAAGCGTTTCATCATATGGTCGCCATAAAATTGAGCTTAGCGGGGAAATCAAGCGAAGAGTGACTGCGCAAATCACTCTTCATTCAGTGCATAAAACTACTTATTCAGCGACGGAAATATCGTAGTCCGAATCCAGGCTGTCGATCTTGCCCTGATATGGGATGATCCAGTTGTTCCACGTCTGGCTGTTTGAAAGGTTCGAGTTTCCAACCCAGATCGGCGATGAATTTGAGCCAACGATTTTTTGAATTTCGCTGTGACCATATACGGCCGCAGTGTTGACGTCGAAAACACTGTTGAGATAAATCGTACCGTCAACGCTGAGAATATCGAGAGACGTCGTCTGGTTGGCGGGGTCGTAGGGCAACAGGGTTTCATTCGACTGATTGTACGTGTTATCGCCGTTATTCTTCAAAATTGTAGGAACCCAATTACCATTCATAGTTGCATTGGGCGTATTCCCACCAAGGAACAGGTCGAGCTTTCCCGTATTATTGAAGTCGATCAGCTCGGCTGTGTAGATTTCGCCAAAGCAAGCAGAGCCGCAGCTAGTATTCAATGCGCCTGTGTTAGGGGCATACGTTTTGAGTGTCGGAATGCGTGTGAAATCTTGGTGAAACGTGCCGTCACCATCGTTCACGAGAAAGTACGGATTCTTGTTTTCGCTCGTGTCAGTAACGACTATGTCTGCGAGGCCATTTCCGTTAAAGTCGGCAGCCGACGCGCCATGGAAGTACCCGGTGAACGGAAGCTTTGTGTTCATGTACTGGCCATTCCCTTGCGGCAGCAAAAGGACCGGTTGCTCGCCTGGGTATGGAGGTGCATCGTAGCCGTGACAGGCGAAGAACACGCCGGGCTTCCCGCTGCCGTTGAAGTCCGCGACGATCGCCTTTCGCGGGTGAAGACAACCGACGTTGTTCGAAAGGATGTCGGATGTATGATCGACCCACCGCCCGTTGATCATCTTATAGAAGTGGATCGTTCCGTTGCTGCCATTCGCGCCGCAATTCGTGTCGCCGCACGTATGGGTGACCATCGAATAGGTGCCGTCCTGGAAGAAATCGCCGAACGCAACGGCGTTACCTGCGGCGACTTCGGCGGGAAGAGGTTGCGGGCCAATTGCGCTGGCGGCGGCGATCTTGTTCAGATACGAAGAAGCTTGAGCCGGAATTGGGACGGCCAGCGTCGCGGACAGGGAAGTTTGTCCACCGGAGCCCGAGCAAGTCAGCGTGAATGTTTCGGCGCCGCCAAAAGTCGGTGTTTCGACTGCAGAACCCGATGTGGCCTGTGCGCCTGACCATGCACCAGATGCCGTGCAAGACGTTGCGTTCGTAGAGGACCACGTGAGCGTCGAGCTTTTACCAACGGTGATCTTGGGTTGATTGAACGACATTGTGACCGTGGGCGCAGGGGTTGAACTGCCACCACCACCTCCTCCTCCACAAGCAGCAAGTGCCATTACTACGGATGCATAGGTTGCTGCCTGAAGGAGGCGTTTGCTTGTTGAATTCATTGTTCGTCGTTCTCTTGTTGCTGGTCAGTCTCGAGCTTGCGTCGAGATCGGTGCTACATTGCTTTAAAAAACATAACGTTATGGGCGTGAGGAAACCCGGCCCGTCACTTGGATAGGCGTTCATACAAAGTGGGCCAATCGACTGCGAGCAGCGGTATCGTCTTGTCGTTGCGTGACCAAAACGCGAAGAAGCGCATCCAGCCTTCAAGGAAGATGCCTTTGCCAGGGCTAAGCAAGCAAGGTTGCCGTGCGACCAAGGGGACGCACATTGGCGGAAATTGCGCGGCGAGAACTTCAAGTACTGCCGAATTAACGTCCTCTAAGTTTTCGCTGTTTGTGCCGGCTGACAGGTAGCCTTCTATTGCCTCCACCACACGAGTCGTAGCGAGTTCGACGTAAGCGACACGAACCTCGTTAAGAATAGCCGCTGTATCGGTTGGTGAGCCCGCTCCAGTGGCTATGCGCTTCAGTACCGAAAGCTTCGCACAATGAGGCAGCGCTCGAAAGTTGGTCTCCCCGCCTTGCAGCCCGTCTTGGAACGTCGGATAGCACGCCAGCCACGAGGGGGAAACGCAACCGACCGGTCGAAAGTCTTCGAATAGTCCATCGACCGTGAAGGTGCGTTTCTGTTGTTGCAGTTCTCTCAGGTTCATTGTTATAAAAATTATAACGATAAGGCTGCGGGTTTGCGAGTGCTGCTGCGCGAGCTGACGCCTACAGATAGGTTAGCGGTCACGTCAGGGCAAACTTTAGGGGGCCGGGTAAGTTTTTTTCTGGGCCGCTTGGCCGCGCGGCCGTCGGTGCAAACGCGGCGCGTGCTACGTCAAACTCCATCGACAAAAAGCGGAGCGTCTCGGAATCGGTTACATTCCTCTGAGCACTGGCGCGCCTGCGTCGTAGCGAGAATTCTGGTCGCAGACAACTTCCGTAGCGGTCGAGTCGCGCGGAGCCCATTGCACGCCAAAGCGGACGGCGTACTTCAACGCTTGATCTGCCTGGCTTCCATTGCAGACAGCGCTTCCATGAAAATCGCCTGCAATGATGGCAGCGTTCGTTCCAAGACATCGTACAAACCCAGGTCTCGGCTGAGTTGTTCCAGCTTCGCGCGATACAGGCGGGCTGCTTCGCATCGCTTGTCGATGGGAACGAGAAAGTACTCGCCGTTGTGCCTTTTCGTCGATTCAATATCCTCGGCAAGGCCGTGTTCCTGCAAGTCGAACGCTGCGCCGATTGCCTGGCCGCGACTGCAACCGAGCAGCAGATGCAGTTTGTCGAGCGAGACTTCTCCGGTTGACAGCCCGATGTCGAGCGCCTTCGCTGCGAACACCGATGTATTAAGCGTTTTCGCGAGGGCAGTTGCGTACCGGCCTTGATATAGGGACATGAAATTGTGAAAGCGTGTAATCGCGAACATATGATCCAAGCTACAAGACTTCGTATCGGAGCAGCATCATGTGATACCGGGGTACAAGGAGGGTAGCGAGGGGTTGCTGGATCATCAAGAAAAGACTGACGTTGACGGTGCGCCAGTCCGTGGGACGCATTGCGTCGATCTGTTCCGGTCGCAGGGAGGGTTGTTGGTTTCCGTGCTTGCCCTTGGTCGTTTTCCGGTGGTGCGACAATGCGTTGAGGGCTGCGACGAGTAACAAAAAATACCATAGACGAAGGCATTTTCGTTACTCGCGAGGCCTCATCAAGCAGATCGTTGGCTTTCGCATTACGCGTCGAGGCGCGCTGCTGCTGAAGGTGGGGCCGCTACTGCTGCAACTGCGGGTACTGCTGCCGCAGTTGGTGCAAGCGCTGCCGAAGTAGATACTGCTGCGGGTCATGGTTCTGGTCAGCTTACATGCTGGGTTGTGGGGGCATGATGAACCCGGCAGCGTCATCTCAGGTATGCACTGATCTGGATTTAATTGAGTTGCTTGCCGTTAACAAGAAAGCCGCGATCATGCGGCACTGATTCCGACTGCGCATGAAAGACGACTACGAATTGAGCTTTGATGATGTTTACAAACGGCGAGCCTGTCAGAATTAATGAGATGGTCACTCCCACCCTACATGCGAGTTACGCTGTAGGGTGCTTTGTTTCTGGAGACCCATCATGCAGAGTGTGACGTTGGTTGGAATCGATCTGGGCAAACACTCGTTTCACCTCCACGGTCAGGATCAGTTCGGTCGAGCGGTGTTTCGCAAGAAGGTAAGCCGCAAGCAGCTCGTCGAGTTTTTTGCCACCTTTCATGCGTGCACCGTCGTCATGGAAGCCTGTGCTGGTGCGCATTACCTTGCGCGCAAACTGACCAGTTTCGGGCACCAGGTCAAACTCGTCTCTCCGCAATTCGTGCGGCCGTTCGTCAAGAGCAACAAGAACGACTTCGTGGACGCCGAGGCGATCTGCGAGGCGGCATCGCGCCCGTCCATGCGGTTCGTTACCCCAAAGATCGAATCACAGCAAACGCTAGCGGCATTACATCGGGTGCGCGAATCACTGATCCGCGACCGCACGAAGACGACCAACCAGATGCACGGGTTCCTACTTGAATTCGGCATCAGCCTACCGGTTGG
>NZ_JBFOAH010000069.1:0-7939 GCF_040812055.1 Paraburkholderia suaedae
TACTTCCAGCTTGAAGCTGGCGTCAAATTGCCGGCGCCTTCTTGTTGTCATCTTGCTCTTTTTCCTCGTCGATTCAGGGATTGTCCTCCTATCGACCTGTCCGAGGAAATTAGACCACTACACCCGCGGCTAATCATCAGGAAGTCTGCCTTCTCGGCTGTGGTGTGACCACGGGCATCGGCGCGGTGCGCAACACGGCACAAGTGCAGCCCGGTGACAGCGTCGCCGTATTCGGTCTGGGCGCTATCGGCCTCGCCGTGATTCAGGGGGCGCGTCAGGCCAAAGCTGGTCGGATCATCGCAGTCGACACTAACCCCGCGAAATTCGAACTCGCCAAAGTCTTCGGCTCGACTGATTTCGTCAACCCGAATGACCACGAGAAGCCCATTCAGCAGGTCATCGTGGAAATGACCGGTTGGGGTGTCGATCATTCCTTCGAGTGCATTGGAAATACGAGGGTCATGCGCGCGGCACTCGAGTCCGCGCATCGTGGCTGGGGTCAGTCGGTCATCATCGGCGTGGCTGGCGCTGGACAGGAGATTTCCACCCGGCCGTTCCAGCTCGTCACTGGCCGCTCCTGGAAAGGCACCGCGTTCGGTGGCGTGAAGGGCCGCACGCAACTGCCGGGCATGGTCGAAGACGCCATGCGCGGGGACATCAAGCTCGCTCCTTTTGTTACTCATACCTTGCCGCTCGATGAGATCAATCAGGCTTTTGACCTGATGCACGAGGGCAAATCGATCCGCACGGTCATCAATTATTAATGTGCCCGGGACGCGCGTCACGCCGCTGGCGTGCGGAGGCTACCGAAGTTCGTTCCATTAACGAGAGGTTTGATCATGAATACAGTTGCAATACATCCATCAGTGGACTCGGGTGTCAATAAAGGTACGCCGGGCTTTGCGGGCGGTTCACTGCCTTGCCGGTGCCAGAACAACAAGGTCGAAGTCCGCGTTGCGAGTAACGTGGCCCACAATCACGTGTGCGGCTGCACAAAGTGCTGGAAGCCGGAACACGCAATGTTCTCGGTCGTCGGCGTAGTTCCGCGAGATAAGGTCGAGGTCACTGCGCACGGGGAAAAGCTCCAGATCGTCGACGAAAAGGCGGCCATTCGACGTCACGCCTGCAAGGCGTGCGGCACCCACATGTACGGGCGCATCGAAAACGCTGATCACCCGTTTTACGGTCTGGACTTCATTCATGTCGAACTATCTGATCACGAAGGTTGGGAAGAACCGCGATTCGCAGCGTTCGTCTCGTCGGTGATCGAAGGCGGTGGCGCACGACCGGAGCAGATGGATGATGTCCGTGCGCGACTCAACGAGCTCGGACTTGCACCGTACGACGCTCTGAATCCTCCGCTGATGGACGCGATCGCGACGCACGTTGCAAAGCGTAACGGGGTGCTCAAGTAAACGTCTGAAGGGGTAAGTGACGAATTTTGGCGGTCCGCCCCTTTCCTCACGAGTTGATACAAATGGAACGCATCGAACACCGAAGCTCTTTGACGATTGACAAGACGTCTACCGCCACAAGTCGACGAGGCAGCGGAGCTCCTCCATTCACCGACCGAGAAGATCGTCTCGAAAGCGATCCTGATCGAAGCATTGCTGTTGTTCGGCCGGTCGCCGGGCTCGTGACATCTCGCTCAGTCAACGTACTTTCCAGAACGGCGAAAGCTTCTATAGCCAGCAAGTCGAACAACTGATTCGCCGCAGACTCGACGAACCTCTGCAGGCAATCGACATTACGGCTGGTCAGTACAGGGTTCTCAACCTTATTGCGCACCACGAGCCCATATCGTCGGCCGACCTGGCGCGCAAGACGATGATGACGGCGCAGTCAATGGCGCGCGCTCCAGTCGTAGATTCAACTGACATTGCAGCATCGGGCGCTATCCGCAACCATGCTCGGTGGCAACAACATCGTCTCCGGGACTCGCGACGCGACGCGGGCAGCGGTGGACGAGGCCCTCGTCAAGATCGACCAGGATCTGAAAGCACGGACGCTTCCTCCTGAAATGGCGCAGGCCTGGCAAAGCGCTGCCGCAAACTGGCGTGAGGTTGCAGGGGCGATCGATGCGCACAAGCTCAGCGACGTGCAAAAGCCCGCGCGGCTTTCACCGGGCGGGCTACGAGTTAGACATCTGCCGTACGCCCAAATTGTATGACGCGGATCGGCGGCAGGGACGTTGGCAGACGCTTTGCGGTGACGACCTACCCCGCTAAAATGGCGGGTCAGTTTGCCCTCGCGAGTTTTTCAGGTGCGACGCAACGGCCCAGCGGAAAGTTGAAGATGAACGTCTTGCCACTGGTCTCGAAACGCACGTGCGGCGAGAACTGTGCGGCCCCAGTGACTGAGCGCAATCCGGAAATCGGTGCACGTATAGCCGGATTCAGTCCAATTCGACTTGTATTTGCTGTCACCGGGCCCGAAATCCAAGTCCCGCTGGTTCTCGAACGCCCATTTCGTTATGTATTCAAGCAGCAAAGAACCTGGTGAAAGTTTGGCATGTGCTGGGGAATACGCGGCCTGGATGCCGATGACCGCACGCTCGGAAACAGCCACGAGGCTCACGGCAATTGCTTTCCCATCCAGGGACAAAACGAACAGGCGAAGCATGCGTGTGAACGATGGATCGGTCGATATTTTTCGAAGAAAGTTCTGATAGGGCTCAGTAAAAAAATTTCCTTCTGCTCCCACTCGTGCTGCCCACTGATGTTTCCATTCGCGCATCGTCCTGATATAAGCGGCGCTGCCCGGATCGTCCAGACCCGCGATGAACATCGCAGCTTCGCCGGCTCTTTGCAGACGTCGGTAATGATAGTCCTGTTCCTTTCTGAACGCCGCCGGCAATCCTGCTCGAAATTCAGCCCACGATTTGTGCCGCAGTAAAGGAGCTACCCGGATTACGCGCGGCTCTCCTCGTGACAGCCATTTTTGCTGCAACCCCAGCCGATGAAGGACCGAATCCGTTCGCACCATCGGGAGGCTAAGCAGGTCGCCTCGACATGAGGCTCGCAGCACGTGCCAAGCCGCGCAGACAATAGATCGCGGGTCCTCGCCATTTGCTAGCAGCAAATCCGATTGTTCCGACGGGTCCGGCGCCAAGGGTCGTACGGTTGTCCACAGGCGTTCGCGATATCGCAGCAGGGGCCATCCAAACAACATGCGGCCATCCTTTCTGCCGACGATGCAATGCAAGGTCGCCCCCGTAGGAATGGCAACCTCGTGGAGAGCATGATGGTAATAGCGGAATTGTTGAAACGGAGTTCCTTTGGCAGCATGCCAGAGTTGCTCCCATTCCCGCTCGAGCGATGCAAAACTTTCCAAATCGCTCACCACTTCGAACTGCGCGGCAGTGTCAGTTGCAGATGTTGCCGATGTCCATTGACCCCGGGAACTGAGTGACCCTGCGAATAAGGAACTCGATTTGTTTTGGTCCATTCGCGGCTGTGTGAGAATTCGTCAATAAGTAGTAGGCTCGTCGCGATCAAATTCAGTATGGAAATCAGCGGTCTGCTCTTGATAAAATAACGGAACACACCGCGTCGCTATGAGCGTTGCCACCCACTCAGCGCACTATTTTCTGGCCTACCCCCATACGCAGAAACGGGTCGTAAGTGGGACTGTGCGATACGCCGGTGCAGCGTCGGCGCAAGGATCGTACACTCACGCAATGGCGTCTGGACCGCTCGGTGCGCGGGCCCATGCCTCTTGTGTTTTTTCGCGCTACCGAAGTGCCGCGATGCCAAACATCGTCGCGGGTAGCTTACCGACGGCATCGGCAGTTGCCCGCTGCCCGGCCAACTCGACGAACGCGGCATCGCCTTATGTTGCGGCTGTAGTCGACGCCCCTTCGCCATTGGACCCGCCGGTGATGTTGCCGCCATTGATCATGGCGTTGCATTCGAAAATGTTGCCGCCAGTGTCCTGGCTGGCGTCGTTGTTCTCGACACCGAGGCGACAGTTATCGGCCAGGTTATAGGCGACACGTCCATTGATCGAACCCATCAGCGCGATACCGTAGAGTGGGCAGTGGGCGAATGAGTTGAATACCAGAACATCCCCGGTTCCGCCCCCTTGCCCTTCAGTCTGAAACATCGATTGACCGAAGAAGTCGCGAACGGTATTGCCCGCGAGGACAAAGTTGTCCACGGCGCCGTTGGTCTGCACAGGAATATCGTAGTGTCCGGGATGGTCCCAGTCCCGGATGCGGTTCGGGTTGGCACCCACAAAGGTGCAGCCGACCAGGCTGTTCCCGGTCGACGGGCCCTCGAAGGTGAACATGTTGCTATCCTGGCGGACCGTTTTCCGTAACGTTACGCCAGGTTCACACTGGATCTGCCGGTGATTGGCCTTGATGATGACTGTGCCATTGATCAGATAGGTCCCGGCACGGACCAGCACGTCGCCAGCGTTGACCGCGGCCTGGAAGGCCTTGGTGTCGTCGGAATTTCCATTGCCGGCAGCGCCGTAATTCTTCGGGTCGAGCGGGTTAACCAGCTTGGGCGGAATTTATGAGTTCTGCGGGCAACTGGCCGTGTTCGGCACCGGCGAACTGCTGCGGCTGCGGCCGTCACTGCTCTGGCTTTTGTTTTTAACGTAGTGCAAGCCGCGCATCAAATCGCGCCCAGAGACGCGATTCCAAACATGCCCATGGTCCCATGGCCGCATAGGCTGTACAGAAATGTCTGATCACGCCCGGAATGTCGATCGCAAGCACAGACACGCCGATCAGGAACCCGCCAATCGCAATGGATTTTTTATTTTCACGAAATGGGATCTTACGTCTGCGCTTTCCGCAAGCACCTTCCGGCATGGCGGCGTCGGTAGCAACCTGAGCGGCGACAGCGTCTTGCCACTTAGCCCAAAAAATAATGGTAGACACCTTCGAAGTAATTCTTCGTGGCGTCGGCAGCAACCACGACGAACACGCCGAATGTCATGGTCAGAATGGCCGCGTTCCGCAACCTGATCTCGGGAACAAGGAAGGGCAGCAGCAACGGCACGCAGTACCAGACACGCCCCTTGGCAAATGGAAACACAAAGTAAGCGACGGCCAGATAGACGAACAGGCCGACATGCATGATCGACAACCGCGAGATGGCGATTTGCCGTCTCGTCGCCGGCAAGCGCCACGTCGAACACAGCACCGTGACGGACGCGATCGTGTAGAGCAGGAGCAGCGTGAGCAGCCGAGGCGTGAAATTCTCCTGATACCCGGTGTACTCCTCGATGCGCCTGCCGCCGTAGCGCGCAAAAAGGAACTTTGCGGCCGACGCCAATACGATCGCGGTCACGCTGACCGTAACCAGCGCCGCCCGTTTATTCTTCCCGCTCAGGCCAGCGGCCATAAGCAGCGCCGTAGGCACCGCAAACGTGGTGTGCACCAAGCTCGCGAGGATCATGCCGAGGGTCGGCCTGTGGAATCGGCAGGTGAACAGTATGGCGATCGCCAGGCCAAAGCCCTGCCGGATCTGAAACAGCCCCACGGTGGCGAGCCCATACGGTACGACGAGCCACAAGATCAATCCCAGCAACGGCCGGCGAAGCTGCAGCAGCGAATACATCACCGTCGCGTTCAGCAGCAGCACGGTGAACCTGATGCCGCCTTCAGGCGTCACGTCGAAAGCGTTGAGAAAGATGACCCACGAGCGCCAGCCCAGCTCTTCCGTAATGAGGCTGATGACAAAGTCCGTATTCGACTGCCGATTGTGATAGAACTGCACGAGCCAGTGCCAGTCCGTCGTCCTGAAATACTGGATGTAGGCATCCTGATCGAACAGCAGGCCGACGCTGCGCTCACGAAATCCCAGGATTGAAAGGGTGATGGCTGCAAAAACGAGAAATGCCCACCCTTCTGGCGTCATGAGGTATTGCAATGCGCGCACTCGCCTCGCGGTTTGCTTCGCCGGCGCGGTGTTATCCATTGTCGTGACTCTCATCGCTTGGCCTTTTTCGATCGGGACTGGTGCCGCGCGTCATGGCGAAGCGGCACTGCAAATTCAGGCGTCATTTCTGGAGATCCCCTCTCTTGCCTCATGCAATGAGCCGCAGGTCGGTAAAGACGATCTTGAAGCCCGCCTCGTCGAAGTCGTAGTGCTCGACATTGCGGCGGCCGCTGCGAGCCGACCTGAGTCGGCGAACGGCTGACGGTCTGCCCGGCCACGATGCGCCCTTTTGTCTTCAGGCTTCTCCAGTTTTCGGATCGCTCCTGCAGTGGAACCTTTCGACGTGCGGACCTGACCTGCTACCCCGATCTGTGTGCCGGGCCACTGAGCTGCTACTTGCCACTGTCCAGATACGTGAGGGTGTCTGCCGCGCCCCCGAATTTCCTCGGCACATCGAACGCCGCAACGTAGCACGCCCTTTTGCACAGCACGTCTCTTTACCCAGCAATTCAATATAGCTAATTGCTTTTCTCGGCACTTTGAGCAGATGGCAAATTACCGGCATATTCGTTCACTGTATGCGGGTCATCGAACACATATTTACCAGTTCGCCCAATCGTCAAAGTCATACCAACTATAGACTTCTCCCTACAGTTCAATTGTTCGCCTGAATCTGTTTTTAAAAATGAACGGTAAGGCGGTCTAACGCACTGACGATCAATCGGCTCTCAAGCGGTTCAGTCGAACTGCTGCGTTCAGATCGTTCAGACGTCCGGAGCACCAACGATTTCTACCCTACCTGCCGAGGTTGCACGAAAACCTGGGCGCAACACCTCGGACCGAGGGTTGCCGCCTCTTCTCGCGGTCGTGCATTACTTCTTGGGCTTGGCGATGATTCCGATACCAAAACAGCACCAGCGCGGCAGCAGCATCGCGAAGGGAAACCCAACGACCGTCACCACGTCAAAATGTCTTTTCATCTCGTTGACAAGTTCATCGTAGTCAAAGCCCTTGTGTTGGTTGCGGCTGACGTACTGCATTCGCCCTAGTGTTGAGTTGACGACTTCACCGAAGGTGTAGTGCTGATTGCTGCCGAATGCTTTCTTGATCAGCCACTTTGCGAGAAAGAACGGGCCTTTCTCGTTTGGCACCGTCACGAACACATACCCGTCGACGTGGGACGCCATTTTTTTCAGATAACCGTCGACCAGTTCGGGCGGCACATGCTCAAGCGTTTCCATCGAGACCGCAATGTCGAAGCGCTCAGTTACAGGCAGCTTCATCTGGTCTGCGCTAGTCGCTTTACAGAAGACCAGATTGGGACGATCACTCCATTTTTCATGGGCCAAGTCGAGCGCATGTTCCCAATCGGCGTCGTAGCCGACGTAGCGGGTGGGTTCTGTCGGCAGGAACTCAATGAGCTTGCCGTCGAAGCAGCCGATTTCAAGCACCGTCCGGGCTGGGCATCCCAGCCTTCTGATCTGGCGCGCCACCCAGTGAAAGCGGGCCAGGTGAAGGTAACCGCGAAAGCCGCCTGCAAACAGTCGTTCGTTGTAACCAAACCCATCTCCCGCGCTTTTCATTTGATGCTGCTCCGGGTGAGCGGCCGCCAGATAGAGACCGCGTTAAAGGTCCGGGCGAACCGGGCCGAAACGAAAGTTCGACCATTTTAGGGGTCGTTCATAGTGTTGCCGTGTGCGAAGGCGCACACGTCGTCAGTCCCGCGCTTGATACTTAAACCCATTCACGGCATCGGCGCCGACGCAATGCCGGATAGCGGGATCGTGCCGACGGGCGCGCGCACTTCCAGGTCGTCGACCGACCACTGCCGCGGCGGTAGTGCGTGACATCGCCGCCATGGGAGGTCATTTCCATCGACTTGACGTCATAGATGGCGCGACGGCGCCTTACCCGATGAGATGTGAACTGCTGCAGAAATCCTGGACAGAAATGAGTGTTAGTGTTTCGGAGCAATTTTCCCCACAGCACGGGAGGTTGGCGATGAAACACAAACAGTATTCGGTGGAGCAGATTGTGGCCGCGCT
>NZ_JBFOAH010000070.1:0-7898 GCF_040812055.1 Paraburkholderia suaedae
TTGAGCACCTTGCCAATGCCAGCAGGCAGCGTCTTGCGCGGCGGATCCTTCGTCTTGGGCATCTTGTTCGTCACTGGTGATCGAGTGCAAATTCTAACCCAGCGCCTTAGCGCGACAAAACCGTGATGATCGTTAGCGTGGCTTCCGGCGACAACGTTGCTTCCGTTGCACAGGCGCTTCCCGGACCGACAGGTGTTCGTACAGTCGGCGCTGATGCGAGCACTCGCACGGTATGGGCAAGCTCTGTTGCGGCCTTGCGGGTCTTTCTCGCCTGCGCAAGCTTGTCCTGCACGTAGGCCTCGATCGGATTGACGTCGGGGAGCTGGCGACTGCGTCGGCTGCTCTTCTGTTTGCGAATTTCCTCGCGCAGCTTGAGGTTGTGCGGCACCACTCACCACGCGCCTTGAGCGTCGAGCACACCCACCTCCGTGCCGTCGGCAAGGAACGCCCGCACGCAGCGAAGATCGTCGGCGTTCAGATAGATCAGCAAGTACTGCCCGATCAGATGGGTGCTGGTCGCCAGCACACCGTTGGTGTAGCGCACACCGTACAGGTTGATGTGCGGCCGCACGCCCTGTTCGAGATACGCGCGCACCCGACAGCGCCGCGCGGACTGCATCAGACACAAGCTGCGGCGATGATGTTCCGCGAGCCACGTGACCAGGGTCTGTCTGCCGCGCACGAAATATTCGATGGCTTCCAGCGGCGTCGCGTTGTTCAAGCCGCTGTGCGGCGTGCCGTTGTAGCTCGCGATTGCGTACTCGACCAGTTCCTCGAGTTCGTCGATCGACACATACAGACGCAGATTGCCCTTCGGGTCGGCCAGTGCCCGGCGAAGATCGCGCGGATTGGAACCCGTATAGCCAGGCAGACGTGACGACAGACGGCTCGCGATCGTGCCGAAGAAGCGCTCGATGTACGGCCGCTCGTCCGGACTGTATTTCGGCCCGGCGTCGGCAAGACAGCCGACGAATTCGCATAACGCTTTCAGCGTCTCGTTGGCAAGATTCGCCTTCGCGTTATCGAGCCGCATCCACTCCCATGTCACGTACGCGAGTTCAGGTAACCGTTGTGAGGGAAAACCGTCGTGCGTTCCATAAGCGAGCCCCGCGATCGTGAAGGTACGTGGGCGGTGGGGCTCCAGCGCGTTTTCGATGGTCTTGATGACATCGTAGCGGCTGTACTCCCTTGCAAGGACAATGTGATAGCCAAGGACTGCGCGCGTGCACACATCGATGATCACGAGCAGCCAGACGCGTTCCATTTCGAATTCGTGCTCGAATCCAAGCGGGTCGCGCACGACGACCTTGAGCCGGATATCGAGCCGGTGACCGTCGAACTCGACAACCTGGTATGGGCGGGTCGCCGCGGGCGTGTGCGCTTCGTCGTCCATACGCGGCAGGCCCTTGAGGTGCGATGCGCCTGCGGAGTGTGCTGCCGTGCCGAACTGCGCAACATTTCTGCCCTCAGGTGACGCGACAGCGAGCGGATCGCACGTCCTGCCGTATTGAACGGATAGTCCGCAGCCGTGATTCCTGCCGCGCGACACTGCCGAAGGAAATCGTCGGGGAGCGCTTGCAGGCCGCGCAACCGGGTCTTCAGCCGGCCATCCGTGTGGATCTGCTGGAGCAGCACCTTGCGTTGCTTCACCTGCAGCACCGGCCAGCCCGCCAGTGCGGGGTAACGCTCGAACAGTTGCGACAAGGCACCTGCCGCGCCACGGCTACCCCGCTCGCCATGCACACGGACGTCGTGTATCCGTGCGTACTCCGCGATGCGCATGTAACGCACGAGGGCACGAAAAACCGAAAGGTCTGCCGTCGGCATGCGGCAATATTGCCCGCTCGATCCATCGGTACAGTTGTCGGCGATTCACGCCGGTCGCCTGCTCGATCGTCTTGACTGACTCTCCGGCTGCGAACCGCACCACGGCCTGGCGACGTATCTCGAAGTTGCGCCGTGCGGTTTCGTCGAATTCCGAACTGGCAACGGTAGGCCACGCGCTGACGTCAATCGTCTGGAACTCCGGTCTGCGGCGGTTCATGATTGAGCCTCCGACGCCGCGAATGACGTGAGCAGCGACAGCGGTTCTGTCCGAAGCTCAGGCGCGCTGATGCGTCCGTCGTGCAGCAGCCCAAACACAGCCGTGCGAACCAGCACCGGATCGCCTGTCGAAAATTCGCGCTCGATGGCGAGCAGTCTTTGAGGCTCCTTCACAAAACGCGCGATCGCTTGCATTAGCCTCGGTGGAACGAGATCGCGATTTGCGACGAGGCACGGCAACATGCGCTGCCAGTTTTCGATCCAGACCCGCGCGGCGGCCAGTTCGGCCGACGCGACCCATCGGATCGACAATGTGTGTACGTCGAGATTGCGATCGGCCTTCGTTGTATCGCCTTCGTCTGGATTATCGTCAAGGATTACTAACTCATCCCGATCAACGTAACGAACCCAGAAGTCCGCGAGACGATTGCGTCCATTGAACTGAACGTAACCCGGCCGCTCACAAAAAGTGATCGCCTGTGGATCGGCCTCAAGCAACACCCACTGCTCAAGCAAGGCGCGGCGGTAAAACGTCATCCTGCGTGTGAGCTTGGGGCTGAAAGCTTCGAACCGATGTGCTCCTCGCGGACGGGCGAGCGCGACCGGCTCTGCGATGTGCAGAGGATTTTCCATAAGATCAATGACTTACGGGCGGGATTCGAAATATAGGAGGCGAATTGACGAATTTAATTCGGACATACGCGAATTGACGCTTTTAATACGATTCAAAGGGATATAAAAGTGTCAACGCTATCGCGCTCTCCCGCGCCGCTGCTAGATCGGCGCGGTGACAGATTTATTGCGCTCTACGGCATGCTAAAAGTGTTCACCGAGGGACCGCTGGCTGCCCACTTCACTCTGGCCGTGGTCGAAGTAGCCGTGGCTTCGACAGGCAGACTCATCCGCAGACTTCGCCTGAAGAACGCTAAGGCACGCGGTAGGCGTTCGAGAGAGCGGATTTGATGACGTGATCAGGTAGCAGGGCTACACGCGGGCTAACGCATCTCCAATAGGCACGTCTCCTCCTACAAAACCAATTACCTTGTTCACGAGTCGCGCCTTGAGCGCATCGAGAACGACCTCGGCCACATCTTCACGCGGCACCGTGTCGTGCGGAGAGTCGGCATCCGACACGATCTGGATGGTTCCAACTCCCGGCTCCATTGTCAGCGTGCCGGGGCGCAGCACAAGGTAATCGAGCCCGCTAGCAATCACGTAGTCGTCCGATTCGCGTTTCATTTGCGCGTAGTGTTGCAGTGCTTGCGGCGAGCGTTCCGGCGCGTACGCAAGCAATGTACTGATAACGACAAAAAGGTCCACGCTGCTTTGCTTTGCGTAATCGACCGACTTGATGATCGAGTCGCGGTCGATCAGGCGTTCCTGCTCCGAGCCCTCGGTTTCTGCCGAGCCGGCGGCATAAATGACAGTATGTACGCCGCTGAATACATGCGAGAAATCGCCAGACAGGTCGGCAATGAGCGGTCGGACGCCGAACCGCTCGAAAGCATCGCTTTTTGCCGCGTTGCGTATCAACGGGCAGAACGGGATGGCGGAGGCATGCAATTTTCCGGCTACTAGCCGACCCGTTCTCCCGCTTGCGCCAATTAACAGAATGCTCATGACTTTTCTCCTGGAACGATGTGTTGCGCCGTAGCGTGTTTTCACAGTCTAGTATCAGAACGCGAAAGTTTTCTGCATCCATCAGGCTGGGGCAAGTCGCAACGGCGGGCCCAACCGCTATTCCTCGTCACCGAGTTTCTCTGCGACCGTGAGCGCAGTCTTCCGTGCAGTGTCAAACTTTGGAACCATGCCGTGCTAGGGCGCGGCAACTTTGCAGGAATTCGGTTCGCTTCCTCAAAACTTCGATTGGAATTCGACGATTAGCCGGATGGCGGCGCCGTCATGAAGGAGATCGAAGCCGTGATTGATGTCTTCGAGAGCCAGCGACCCGTTAGCAGCCTGTCGACGGGAAGATGTCCCTGCATGTACATGCTTATGTAGCGAGGAATATCGCGTGAGGCAACGCAGGTGCCGATATAGCGGCTTTGTCGCAATAAGACGGCCTGCTATGCTGCCGGCGACAAAACGAACGGCGTAATCGATGATGTTGGCCATGAACCCAGCTGTAGCGCGCGTGCTCAAACGCCTGCATTACCCGCTTGATGTGATCCTGATGTGCGTGCGTGGTATGTAGCCTATCCGTTGAGCCTGCGTCACCTGAAAGAAATGATGGCTGAACATGGAATTGCAGTTGATGATTCCACCGTGCATCGCTGGGCCATCAAACTGCTTCCGGTGCTGGGGAAGGCGTTCCGGCGTCACAAGCGCCCTGTTGGCAAGAGCTGGCGGGTTGACGAGACCTACGTCAACGTCAAGTGCCACTGGAAGTATTTATATCGCACCGTTGGCCAGAGGTCGATTTCCTGCTGCGTGCCCACCGTGACAAGGCTGCAGCCCAGCGCTACTTCGAGAAGTCGATCGATCAGAACGGCGAGCCCGAGACGGTCACAATCGATAAAAGCGGTGCGAATCTGGCTGCGCTCGAGGCCCGCAACGCGGAGCGCGACACGCCGATCAAGATCCGCCAGAACAAGTATCTGAACACCATCGAACAGGATCACTGGGCTATCAAGCGCCGTACCCGGCCGATGCTCGGCTTCAAGATCTTTCCGTGCGCCCGCATTTTGCTGGGCGGTATCGAGCTCATGCGCATGATTGCGAAAGGGCAGATGAAAGACAGCGGTAGCGGCCAAACTCGCGCCGAGCAGTTCAATCCGTTGGCGATATAAGCATTCCCCATCATGCCGGTCCCGTTTTCTCTGTCATCCTTATCGCGACAAAACCCTTTCTCCAGCACCGGCAACAGTTTGAGCGCTCAGCGATGCACGGTCGAATGGTCAACCGAAACGCCGCGCTCGGCCATCATTTGTTCAAGATGGCGCAGCTCAGCGGATACGCCACCTACTATCGAACGCAGAGCAATTTGACGTCGAGCGGGTAGTGCAAGCGCTTGAGCACGGTCTTCGACGGCTGTATTCACGTTCTGTTTTATCGATCAAATCGTTTGCCTTTACGCTGCCCGCATAGCAACTCGCCTTATCGCGACAAAGCCGGGATTTTCCCATCGCCATGCACGGCCAGTCCTTGTCCTTTCGCCTGTCGGCGCCACGTGCACAACGTCTGTTCAGCATCCTCGTTTCTCTGGCCAGCGCCGCACTCGTCGGTTCTCAGCACTGTTCCTATTGAGCAAGTGACCAACGTCTCTACGCGAGCCACGCCGTGCGTCCGCACGCATCCGTCGACAGTATAGTGTGCCAGCGGTCATTTCTTCCCGGCGCGTGCGCAGTTATTTCGAAATGCTGCTCACTCGCGAACCGCACGCGAGGCGTCGGCTCGACAGCGTTGTGAGCAACATCGTGCAGTTCTCCCGCGAAGACCGTCCCTCTTACCGATTCAGTAATTCAGATAACTCGCGATGAAGCAAGATTTCGACACGTTTTGACAGAAACTAGAAAGAAGCGCCGGCCCCCTCCCCCTAGACTTAATCCGGTCGCCCGAATGGTTGTGGTGCAAATAGCGATCAACGAATCGGTTAGAGTGTCGGACTGACCGATTTGAGAGCCCGCGATGAGCAAGCTGAACAGTCTGGACGGACTGTTCGCCGGCCGTCACTTTGACCGTGACGTGATGATTCCTTGTGTGCGCAGGCATCTGCGCTACAAGCTCAGCCTGCGCGATCTCGTCAAGATGGTGGCTGAGCGAAGGCTGGCGCTTGCTGACACGACGATCCTGCGTTGGGTGCGGCGCTATACGCCCGAGTTCGTCGAGCGTTGGAATGGTTCGCAATACCTGCGGGACAGTCGTAACGGGTCGATGCTCGGCTTCAAACGTTTCAGGAACGCGGCCACCACAGAAGCGGGCATTGAGTTGATGCACAGTATTCGCAAGGGGCAATTTCGCCTGAACGGCCTGTACCTCAAAGATACCACCATGCCTACCGCCTGGAATGTGGTCCTCGCTGCTCAATAAGGTATCCTGATCTGGTGGCGTTAGCTCGCCGAAATCATCGATTTGCATCAGAACCGTCACAAGTACGCGGCGCTGCTGCCCGCAGGTGAAATTGCTGGTGCGCGCTTTTGACCGCGAACACGCGCTGGAGTTGGTCAAACACGACGCCGACTACATAGTGTGGGGAAACCTTGGAGTCCGTCCTGCTGCTTGGCAGTCAGGCCGTGCTGGCTCTGGGGGCGTCGGAACTCGAAGCCGACGCGGTGACCGACGAAGTGCGCAAATGCGATGCTGAACGTTTTGTCTTGGAAACATCGGGCGGCCCGTTTGCCCGGTGGGCGTTGATACGGGGGAATATTGAGCCCAGTGATCCGCCGAAACATAAGCGCGGGATGCTCAGTGAGCATTGTCCCGGATCGCGTAGGCCTGTCGCGGTCGACCCTCTCGCTGTATTCCGATGCCTTGCAGCGGTCGCAATCGGTGACCTCACAACGCATCGACCCCTGGACTTATTACATACGCTATGAGCAGAAAATCGCGGTGTTCCAGGTGGCCGTAAAAGCGCTGATTAGATACCTGCTCGCAGGCGTTTTTTCAGCCCCTCAGAAATCTATATTTTGAAATATGTAGGCCAGACCATGTTCACTCCGAGTTCCATTCCCTATCAGCAACAACCCGGCTTTCAGCGCACCTACCGCCAAGGCCGCCTGAGCCTAGGTCTTTTCTTTCCCCTCGAAGCCTTCACCGGCGATACGCCGAGTATGTCCGACCAAGTGAGCCTGGCACAACGTGCCGAAAAGCTGGGTTTCTCTGCCCTCTGGTTTCGCGATGTGCCGTTACGCGACCCCAGCTTCGGTGATTCGGGCCAGGTCTTCGATCCCTGGGTCTACCTGGGTTTTATGGCGGCACACACGCGCTCGATTGCGCTGGGTACCGCGTCGGTCATCCTGCCAATCCGCAATCCCCTACACACCGCCAAGGCCGCAACCAGTGTCGATCAGCTCAGTGGTGGCCGCCTGCTACTCGGCGTGGCTTCCGGCGACCGTCCAGTAGAGTTTCCAGCATTCGGTGTCGACCCCGAGCAACGCGGCAGCCTGTTCCGCGAATACCTCGAGGTATTTCGCGAGGTTCAGCTCACCAGTTTCGTGCCTTTGACCTGGTCCGGCGGCAGGCTTGATGGGGCAGATCTGATTCCCAAGCCGACCACGGCAGAAATTCCTTTCTTCGTCACCGGCCATAGCCGCCAGACGCTGGAGTGGATCGCCCGCTGCAGTCATGGCTGGATCACCTATCCGCGTGCACCGAAGGCTCAGCAGCTGATTGTCGAGCGCTGGCGCACGGCTGTTCGTGCCGAATGTGGTGAACTGTTCAAACCCTTCACCCATTCGCTATACATCGACCTGACAGATAACCCGCAGACACCACCACGGCCGATCCACCTGGGCTATCAACTGGGGCGATATCACCTGATCGCGCTGCTGCACAGCTTGCAGGAGCAGGTCGGCGTTAACCATGTGATCGTCAATTTGAAATACGGCCAACGCCCCGCAGGTGAGGTCATTGAGGAGCTCGGTGAGTTCGTTCTACCTGACTTCGTCATCTCAACATGAGCCGGCATGGTGCTGGAAAGCGACGACCGGCGTTTTCTATCCGGTCATCGCCACGCCCGGCGCATCAGCACTGCCGAGAGCCGTCGTCGGCACCAAGGAGGAGCAGATGATCGCCTAGTGTCGTGAGTTAAAAGTTCGTTGAATCAATTCCCTGTTCTGTCCGGAATGACAAAGTGCTGATTAAAGAGTCGCTCGGACTCGCGCAGTCCTTCTTCCGTAAAGATCACGGACTTCGTC
>NZ_JBFOAH010000071.1:0-7711 GCF_040812055.1 Paraburkholderia suaedae
TCGCGAGACCCCGCCTCAAAGATACCGCTGCGCCCGCTGTCTGGATGGCCGTCCTGTCTGCCTGAGCAGGTATCCTTTGTATAACAAAATATCTTGTCCATATCGACTATTTGCACCAGAGCCGCCGCTCCCGCGTTCCACCGCCACGCGGATCAAGCCTCTTACGGCAGCGACACTCCTGTCGCTCAATACGCGAATTGCCGGTAGTTTTCATCGAACGTGCGCGCGGTTTCTTCGACAACCGGATTGGAGCGCAACAGACGACGCGCGCGGGGCGGAAGCTTGGCAAGCACCTTGCGCGGCACGTCGATATGCACCTCCGGCCGGAAATACCATGCGCGGCTATAGCCGATCACAACCATCGGCCGCGGATCGCCGGTCAGGTTCGGCGTGCCGCGATGCAGCCCGCGCACGTCGCGGATCATCACGTCGCCGACTTGCATCGGCACGCGCTCGGCTTTGAAGCGCCCTGCCTCCAAGCCTTCGAGCGCTTCTTCTCGCGAAATCCGATGCGTCCCGCGCGTCGTCTCCAGCGGACCATTGCGATCGTCGACATCCACGAGCGGAAAATTCACCGCGAGCTGAAAGGACGGCGTTTCCGGTGCGTCGTCGAAAAGCGGCGGCGTGTCGCGATGCCAGTCCTGGAACTGCGAGCCGAGCACAGGCGTGTCCGTGGCGAGCTGGCACATCACCGGATCGCGGCCCGCCACGCGCTCGACGATACCGACGATGTCGTCATCGCAGACGATGGCGGGATCTGCAAAAAGGCCTTCGAACGGCAGCGTCACGTAATAACGGCCGGGGCCGCGATTACCGTTCGCGTCGGAATCGACATGAGGCTGGAGCAGCGGCACGAACGCGTCGCGCCACGCTTCGATCGTCGCGCGCGGAAAGTGATCACGCAACAGCAAGAAGCCGTCTCGGTTGAACGCATCCGCGAGTGCGTCTCTCGTGCTTTCGTCGTAACGGCCCATGTGCATCCTCCATGTCGGCTTGCAAAAAGAATTGCACGCACGTAATCGCGTCGTCAATGTTATTAGTAATATTCAGTGAAAACCCCGATCCGGTGGGCGTCGATGCGCGTTGTTCATCGTTAATATTAGTGGTAAGTTTGTTGCACTCCCGCCGGCAAGCCCATGAAGAAGACGACTCAACGCCGCCCTACCATGACCGACATTGCGAAGCTCACCGGCGTCTCGCAATCGACGGTCTCGCTCGTGCTCAACAACGCGAGCGGCGCGAAGTTTTCCGACGCCACACGTGACAAGGTGCTGCGCGCGGCGCAGGAACTCGGCTACCGGATGACGCAGCGCGAACCGAGCGGGCTGCCATCGTTCAACGCGGCGCAGGGCGAACGTAACGTGATCGTCTATCTGGCCGATGAAATCTCCACGAGCCCGCATCCCGTCGTCAGCATCGACGGCGCGCGCGATGCCGCGTTCGCCCACGGCCGCATGCTCGCGGTGTATTCGACGCATGGCAACGCGGAGATCGAAACCCGCGTGCTCGAAGCGACGCTCGGCAACACGAACGTGCTCGGCGTGATCTACGCCACCGTGTTCACGCGCCGTGTGGCCGTGCCCGCAGCGCTCGCCCGCGTGCCCACCGTGCTGCTGAACTGCTATTCGAGCGACGCCGATCTGTCGTCGGTCGTGCCCGCCGAGGTCGCGGGCGGCCATACGGCGACGGACTATCTGCTCGCGGCGGGGCATCGGCGGATCGGCTATATCAACGGCGAGCCGTGGCAGGATGCGGCGCGCGACCGTCTGAAGGGTTATCGCACGGCTTTGGCGACGGCAGATTTGCCGTTCGCGCCCGAGCTCGTTCGCGAAGGCGACTGGGGACCGGGGACGGGGTTCGAAGAAACGCTCTCGCTGATGCGCGAGCCGAATCCGCCGACCGCCATTTTCTGCGCCAACGACCTGATGGCGCTCGGCGCAATCGAAGCGCTCAAGCAGCTCGGCCTGGGCGTTCCCGACGACGTTTCCGTGCTGGGCTACGACGATCAGGAAATCGCGCGGCACACGCACCCGCCGCTCTCGACCGTCGTGCTGCCGAACTATGAACTCGGCAAATGGGCTGTCGAAACGCTCCTGCAGGAAGAACACAACCGCGCGGCGGGCGCTCCCGTGCGGCGTCGGACGGTCAAGCTCGACGGACCGCTGATCGAGCGCGGCTCGGTCAAGGTCATCGCTGAATCGAAGCACCTCGCTATTAATAATCTTAACGACTAGCCGCTAATCAGGCTTTCTCGCAACAGGCAGTCGACCGGGCATCACAAGCATCGGCATTGACAAGAAAGAGGCAAACCATCCTTATCGGAGGAAGACATGCTTTCGCTCAGGAAGAAAACGGGCCTGCGCCCGATCGCTGCATCGTTTATCGCACTCGCTGCCTTTACCCTACCCGCCGGCTTAGGCATCGCGCATGCCGCGGACGACGCGCTGCCGAAGATTCCGAACAAGAAGCCGCTGAGGGTCGGCTTCGCGCAGACGGAAAGCAACAACCCCTGGCGGCTCGCGGAGACGCGCAGCTTCAAGGAGGTCGCGTCGAAGTGCGGCTGGCAGATCGTCATGACCGATGCCAACAGTTCCGCCGCCAAGCAGGTCGCGGACATTCAAAGCATGATCGCGCAACACGTCGATCTGCTCGTGTTCCCACCGCGTGAAGAAAAGCCGCTCGTCCCTGTCATCATGCAGGCGAAGAAGGCGGGCATTCCCGTGATTCTCGTCGACCGCAACGTCGATCAGTCGATGGCCAAGGCCGGCCGCGACTACATCACGTTCATCGGTTCGGACTTCATCGACCAGGGACAGCGCGCGGCGAACTGGCTGGTGAAGGCGACTAATGGCAAAGCCACCATCATCGAACTTGAAGGCTCGACGGGTGCGTCCGCCGCCAACGATCGCAAAAAGGGCTTCGACGATGTCATCGCCAAAAATCCAGGCATGAAGATCGTGGCGTCGCAGAGCGGCGATTTCGCGCGCGACAAGGGCCGCCAGGTGATGGAGACGCTGTTGCAGGCGCATCCGGACGCGACCGCCGTCTATGCGCACAACGACGAGATGGCGCTCGGCGCGATCGCCGCGATCAAGGCCGCGGGCAAGCAGCCCGGCAAGGACATCCAGATCGTGACGATCGACGGCACCAGGGGCGGACTGGAAGCCATCAAGGCAGGCGAACTCGGCGCGAGCGTGCAATCGAGCCCGTTCTTCGGCCCGCTCGCGTGCGATGTCGCGCAGAAGTACGCGAAGGGCGAAACCATTCCGCCGTGGGTCAAAGTCTCCGATCGCTTCTATGACAAGAGCAACGTCGACGCAAGCATGCAGTACGGCTATTGAGCGGAGTGTGTGTGCCCGGGCGGGCGCTTTTCCCGAAGCGCTCGCTTTGTCGTTTCGATTCTTTCGGTAATGGATAACGCACGATGGCTCAGGCTCCGTTGCTCGACATGCAGGATATCGATATTGCTTTCGGCGGCGTCGCGGCATTAAAGCGCGCACGGCTGACCGTGACAGCGGGCGAAGTGCATGCGCTGATCGGCCAGAACGGCGCGGGCAAATCGACGCTCATCAAGATCCTCACCGGCGCGTACCGGAAAAGCGCGGGCACGATTCGCTTCGACGGACGCGAAGTCGATTTCCGCACGCCAAAGGAAGCACGCGAAGCGGGCATCAGCACGATCTATCAGGAGATCAATCTGGTGCCATTCCGATCGGTCGCGGAAAACATGTTTCTCGGACGCGAGCCGCGCCGTTTCGGCTTGATCGACTGGAAGACCGTGCAGCGTCGCGCATACGAACTGCTCGAATCGTTCGGACTGAAGATCGACGTGAAGAAGCCCGTGCGCGAGTATTCGACCGCGATCCAGCAGATGGTCGCGCTCGCGCGCGCGGTGTCGTCGGATGCGAAGATGGTCATCATGGACGAATCGACGTCGTCGCTCGACGAGCGCGAAGTCGAGCTCCTGTTCAAGGTCGTGCGCCGTCTGCGCGACGACGGGCGCGCGGTGATCTTCGTGTCGCATCGGCTGGACGAACTGTATGCGCTGTGCGATCGGGTCACCGTTATGCGCGACGGGCAAACCGTCGTCGAAAGCGCAATGCAGGAGATGGACAAACTGAGGCTCGTCACGACCATGCTCGGCCGCAAGCTCGCCGCCGTCGTCCAGGAAGACAGCGCGGTCAAGGGAGCGAATCTCGCGAAGCGCGGCGGCCTCACGCTGAGCGCGCACGGACTGTCGGCAGGCGCAAAAGTCGCGGACGTTTCGCTCGATGTCCACGCGGGCGAAGCAGTCGGCCTCGCCGGGTTGCTCGGGTCGGGCCGCACGGAGACCATGCGCCTGATGTTCGGCGCCGAGCGTCCGGCGAAAGGCTCGCTCTCGATGAACGGCGAGACCGTCGCATGGAAGTCGCCGAAGGACGCAATCGGGCATGGCGTCGCGTATCTGACGGAGGATCGCAAGGCCGAAGGCATCGTGCCGGAACTGTCCGTGCGCGACAACCTCACGCTCGTGTGTCTGCCCGCGCTCACCAAACGCGGCCTCGTGGACGTCGCCCGGCAGAAAGAAATCGTCGATGGCTTCATCGAGTCGCTCGGCATCAAGCTGCGCTCGGCCGATCAGCCGATCCGCGAACTGTCGGGCGGCAATCAGCAAAAGGTGCTACTCGCGCGCTGGCTGGCGACGCATCCGCGTCTATTGTTGCTTGACGAACCGACGCGCGGCATCGATGTCGGCGCGAAGGCCGACGTCGCGAAGATCGTGCGCGAACTGCGCGATTCGGGCCTGGCGGTGCTGCTGTCGGCGTCGGAACTCGAAGAGCTGACGGCGGTGGCCGATCGCGCGGTCGTCATTCGCGATGGCCAGACTGTCGCTCAACTTGACGGCGCGCAGATGAACGAGGCCTCGATCATGGACGCAATCGCGTATGGCACGGGCGCGCAGTCGACGCTCGCTGAAGCGGTGGAGGAAGCGAAACATGATCGATGACACCCAACGCGCCGCGCCGCTCGTTCAAGCGCCTGCGAGAAAAAAACGCGGCGTCGCGATTCAGCGCGAGATCGTCGTGCTCATCGCGATGATTATTTTCAACCTGCTTTTCACGCCGCATTTTGTGTCGCTGCAGACCTTCAACGTGAATCTGACGCAGGTGGTGACGATCGTGATCGTCGGCATCGGCATGACGCTGGTGGTGGCGACGGGCGGCATCGACCTGTCCGTGGGCGCGTCGATGGCAATTGCCGGCGCACTCGCGCCAATGCTCTTCATGAACATCGCGGGGCCGCTCGGCATTCTGCTCGCCTTTACGCTGCCGATCATCGCGGCTGCGCTATGCGGCGTGTTCAACGGCCTGCTCGTCACGCGGCTTCGCGTGCAGCCTATCGTCGCGACGCTCGTGCTGTTCATCGCGGGACGCGGCATCGCGCAGGTCGTCACCGACGGCAGCCTGCAGGCCTTCACCAATCCGGCGTTTCAATGGATCGCGCTCGGCAAGGTCGCCGGCGTGCCCTTCCAGATCCTGCTGATGCTCGCGCTCGTCGCGGTCTTTACGTGGATCGTGCGCAAGACGCTGTTCGGCAAGTACCTGCTCGTGACGGGCGGCAACGAGGACGCGGCGTATCTGTCGGGCATACTGACCGCGCGCGTGAAGATGATCGCCTACACCGTCTGTGCGGCGCTCGCCGGACTCGCTGGTCTGATTTCGATCTCGGTCAATTCGTCGTCGGATGCAAACGTGATCGGCCTGGGCGTCGAGCTCGATGCGATCGCGGCGGTGGCCGTCGGCGGCACAGCGCTGACGGGCGGCAAGGCGTATATCACCGGCACGCTGATCGGTGCGGTCATCATCCAGTTGCTCCGTTACACCCTGCTCGCGCACGGCATTCCGGATGCAGCGGCGTTGGTGCTGAAGGCGGCAATCATCATCGTCGCGGTGTACGTGCAACGCAAGCGAGGTTGACGTTCATGAAGAAGAATCTGCCCATCGTCACCGCGCTCGTTGCGCTGCTCGCGCTAGGCGCGACCCGCTACGAGCACTTCGCCGACGCGTACAACGTGCTTTCCTTCTGGCGATACAACTCGATGTTCCTGCTGATTTCCATCGGCATGGCGTTCGTCATCATCACCGGCGGCATCGATCTTTCGGTCGGCGCGGTCGCGGCGCTCGCGAGTGTCGTGTCGGCGCTGGCGAGTCCGCATGGCGGCGTGGCCGCGGTGCTGGCGGGATCGTCCGCGGGGCTTGCTATGGGCGTGCTCAATGGGCTGATCCTCACGCGTATGCGCATTCTGCCGTTCATCGTCACACTGGCGACGAGCCTCGGCGCGCATGGCCTCGCGCTGCTGCTCGGTCACAACGACGCGGTCGGCATCGCGTCCGAGTCGAACTTTGCGGGCTTCGGCCAGGGCGATCTCTTCGGCTTGCCGATTCCGGGCATCGTGTCGGCAGTCGCTGCGATTCTCGGCTGCATCGCGCTGCATTCGTCGCGCTTCGGGCGACATGCGCTCGCTATCGGCGGCAGCGAGGAAGCCTCGCGGCTGATGGGACTCAACGTGGATCGCACGCTGATCGCCGTTTATGCGGTGAGCGGCCTGCTTGCCGGCGTTGCCGGCAGCATTCTCGCCGCGCAATTTGGTGCCGGTCAGCCTAACGAGGGCGTGGGCTGGGAACTGTTCGCCATTTCGGCGGTCGTGCTCGGCGGCACACGGCTGACGGGCGGCGAAGGCTCGATTGCCATGACGATCGCGGCGGTCGCGCTGCTCGCGCTCGTCTTCAATTTGCTCAACTTCGAGAACGGGCTGGGCTATATCAGCTTGTCCGCCTACTGGCAGTCGGTGATTCGGGGCATGTTCCTGCTGCTCGTCATCGTGGTGCAGGCGCGGGTTTTGAACCGCAATCGCGGCGCGGTGAAACTCGCGCATTGAGTCGTCGAGCCGCCGCCGTTAGCTTTGCATCGTGAAGACGGTGCCCAAACGGCTGCCGCTTTCGCTCCGCGTTGAGGGTCTCAGCGCTGCGAGATTGCACCACTTTTATCGATCGACCTGAATGCCGCGCTCAGCCATCATCTCTTCCAGATTTCGCACACTCAGCCTTGGGCCACGTATTGCGATCGATTTCATGGTTTTGCTGGTTTCCTATTCCGCGAACACTTCCTGCAAGGTACGCAGCGTGTCCAACATCGTTTCAGCTGCAATAGCGCCTTCTTTCTTGACCACGGGAACCTTGTCTACTGCCCGAATCTGATCGAGCAAGATCAACCTCCTGTTTTCGCTTGAACGTGACCGGTATCCGAAAAGGTGCAGTGCGTCCCCTGGAGGTCATCGGCGCGACGATGACCGTTCGCAGATGGTCGTACATTTCAGGCGGCGATATCACCACGCAGGGCCGCGTCTTTTGAATCTCGCTACCCAGCGTCGGATCGAGCGCGACCAGCCAGACCTCACCGCGCGCTACCATGCAAGCTCGGCATCGTCAGCGTTTCCAAACTCACCCATCAGCAGCGAGCCGTCACCTCAGCAAGCGCCTTGCTCGCCTCGGCCCAGCCTTCACGAGCTTTATGGCGAGTCCGACGAAGCACAATCGCGTCGTTTTCGACGTAAGCGACTCAGCCCGGCCGTTTCCCCGTTCACGCGCGCGTGGGGCACGATGGTGATGGCGTGATGGAGTCCGTGTAGATTATGGGAGATCGTGTCCGCGATCCGCGATCGTGGACACGA
>NZ_JBFOAH010000072.1:0-7441 GCF_040812055.1 Paraburkholderia suaedae
CGCGAATGGCCCGAATACTGGCGGCGCTGCCGCAAGGAGCAACGCAATGAGCCGGCCAGGTCCGGCCACCGCGCGCAAATGCGTCGCCTGGCGCGCTCGCCTGCGGCGCAATCGGAACGATCAGCTGCAACTCTGGGACGAATTGCATACGAAATCCCTTTAAACAGCGCCCCGGTTGTCACAACGAGGCGATTTTCAACAGCCTGCTAGGGCCGACCATCGGTCCGGTGATGCCCGAACCCGACGTGCTGAATCATGCATGGCGTGAGTATGGATTGCGCGTGGGCGCCTGGCGCTGTCTCGATCTCTTCGATGAACTCGCGCTGCCGGTCGCGGCAATCATCAACACGGCGCTTTACGATCACTGCCCGCAGCTAGTCGCCGCGTTCGCTCGGCGTGGCGATGAACTCGTCGCGCACGGCCATACGAATTCGGAACGACAAGGAACGCTGACAGAAGACGACGAACGCGCACTGGTCGTGGCATGTCGCGAGCGAATCGCGGCTGAGAGCGCGCAGCAGCCCGCAGGCTGGCTATCGCCGTGGCTGTCGGAGAGTCATATCACCAGCGATCTGGTGGCCGAAGCGGGTTATCAGTACACGCTGAACTGGTGTCACGACGATCAGCCCACGCGCGTGCTCACGCGTGGCGGCCAGCCGCTGTGGGCCATCCCATATCCGGAAGAAGTCAACGATATCCCGATGATCCTTGCGCGGCAAATGGATGGGTCTTCGTTCGCCGATCTCGTGATCGATCACTTCGACGAAATGCTACGGCAGTCTGCGCGAGAACCGCTGGTGATGGGCATTGCGTTGCATGCGTACCTCATGGGGCAGCCGCATCGTTTATGTCACTTGCGGCGAGCGCTCGAACACATAGCGCGCGCGCGCGACGAAGGCCGCATCTGCATCACTACGCCCGGTTCGATCGCAAGCCACATGGACTTCGTCTGCCGTTAGATCCCTTCATTCTCACTTCGCCGTACCAGCACTTCCGCTTTCATTTCGCTCAACCTCAACAGGATTCGCCATGTTCATGTCAAAGGCAATCAAGCTACTGCTATGCGCAGTCACCGGCCTCATCCTCGCACAAGGCGCGTCAGCGCAATCGTGCGAACCGTCCAAGGTGGCCCAGAAATATCCATCACTTGCGGGCAAGACTATCAAGATCGGCGTGGACCCGGAATCGCCGCCGTATGCGTTTCGTGACAGCAAGGACTTCAACAGGATCATTGGCGCGGACGCCGACATGGCCCGCGCAGTGTTCGCCTGCGCCGGCGTGAAGACGGAATTCTTCACTGCTGGCTGGCCGGGGTTGCTGCCAGCACTGCGTGCCGGACAGATCGATGTTTTGTGGGACCTGCTTTACTACACGCCGGCACGCGCGAAGGAGACGACGTTCGTCACGTATATGCAAGCCGGCACGGGCGGTTTGGTGGCAGTTGGGAACCCAAAGAAGATCGATGACATCTCGAAGCTTTGCGGCACGACGGTCACCGCAGGCATCGGCACGGTCGAACTGACGATGGCGCAAGCGCAGGCCGCCAAATGCAAGGCCGAAGGCAGTCCTGATGTGACCATCATGACGTCCGCCGATATCGCGTCAGGCGCGCGCCTCGTGGCAAGCCATCGCGCCGACGTCATGATGTACGACCTTGCGCTGGTGGACGGTCTCGCGAAACAGAACCCACAGCTGTACAGCCGCGGCTTCATGGTGACAAGCGGCATGAAGATTGGCGTAGGCGTGAAGAAAGGCAACGCCGACATGATCGCTGCCGTATCCGACGGACTGAAGATCATGCAGGCCAATCAAACGCAGAAAAAGACGTTTCAGCAGTACGGCGTAGATGCGTCGCTGGAAATGCCGACCACACTGCTTACTCAATAAAGGCTGCCTGCATGGCACACCGCGTCGTGTGCCGGTAGCGTCATGGACCAGGCTCGGAAATGAAGGCATTGCGTATCAAACATCAGGCCGTCGGCGTCCTCGGCATCGTTGCCATACTCGCATTGCAGCCGGCGATGGCCGCCGGTCTGGATGGCGTTCAGGTGCTAGACGGTTTCAAGGAGCTGACTGGTTATGTCGGCTCGCCATTCCTGCTAGGCGGCGCGTGGATCGCGGTAAAGATCACGCTGATAGCGATGTCAATCGGGCTGGTGCTCGGGCTCGGTCTTGCGCTGATGCGGCTGTCGCGGTTCAAGGCCTTGAACTCAGGGGCGTGGGCTTATATCTGGTTCGTGCGCGGCACACCTCAACTACTGCAACTCGTGTTCATCTTCGACGCGCTGCCGCTGATCGGCTTGCGTTTCGATGAAGTCACGACTGCTGTTATTGGCTTCGCACTGAATGAGGCGGCGTTCAGCGCTGAACTGTTTCGGGCCGGGATCTTGTCGGTGAACCGTTCGCAATCCACTGCTGCGGCCGCACTCGGCATGGGACCGTTGCTGACGTTACGGCGCATCATCCTGCCGCAATCGATGCGCGCGGTGATCCCGGGTCTCGCCAACGACACCATCGGCATGTTGAAGCTAACGTCGATCGCATCCGTTATCTTCGTGAACGAACTGACGTTTCGCTCCCAACAGGTCGTAGGGCAGAACTTCAAGTTCTTTACCGTGTTCGGCGCGGCGGCGGTGATCTATCTGTTCCTGACAAGCGGGATCTCATTGGTTCAGGTGTGGCTCGAACGCCTTTTTGATCACGAGCGCGACCAAAAGATCACGTTCACGTGGTTCGGTCTGCGCGCATCGGCGCCTTATGCGAAGCCGGTCGACGCATCGATTTCTTTGCCGGTCGCCGCCAAAGAGCCGGAGACGAACGACCACGCCTGGATCGGCACGTTGCTGCCTGCCGAAAGTCGAACGCCGCGGCGTCGCGACGAACCGTTTGTCGCGTGCAGGAACGTCTGGAAATCGTATGGCAAGCGCGAAATTTTGCGCGGCGTCGACCTGTCGATCGCACATGGCGAGGTGGTCGTGATACTCGGCCCGAGCGGTTCCGGTAAAAGCACACTGCTCAAGCTCATCAACCATCTTGAACCGCTCGACTGGGGAACGATCAAGGTCGATTCGCAGTACGTGGGTTATCGCGAAGTGCCGGGTGGCGGCGGCACCGTGCGGCCGCTGCACAACCTCGCACGTGCACGCGCCGAAGCACGGGTGGGCATGGTGTTCCAGCATTTCAACCTGTTTAGTCATTTGAGTGCGCTGGACAACATCGTTGAAGCACAGCGTCAGGTCTATGACGTGCCGCGCGAGCAGGCGCAAGCGCTCGGGCGCGCGCTGTTAAAGAGTGTGGGCCTGGCCGCACACGCGGATTTTCTGCCGCACCGGTTATCGGGCGCACAGCAGCAGCGCGTGGCGATTGCACGTGCGCTCGCGATCAAGCCCAAGGTGATGCTCTTTGACGAACCAACATCGGCGCTCGACCCAGAACTCGTCGGTGATGTGCTTGGCGTAATGCGCGGGCTGGCCGATGCCGGCATGACGATGGTCGTCGTCACGCACGAAATCCGATTTGCCCGGGATGTCGCCGACCGCGTCGTCTTCATGGATGGCGGGGAGGTGATCGAGCAAGGGACACCACAGCAGGTCATCGACAATCCGACTCACGACCGCACCCGAAAATTCCTTAACGTCGTCGCGAATTGAATATAAGGCTCAAATGACAGACTTCGAAACTTTCAATCTTGGCCGCGTCGTGCTGCAATCGGGCGCGACGCTGCCTGACATGCTGCTCAGCTACAAGACGTATGGCCGGCTGAATGCGGCGCGCGACAACGCGATTGTCTATCCGACGTTTTATAGCGGCAGCCATGTCGACAATGAGTGGCTAATTGGCGAGCACATGGGGCTCGATCCGCGGGAGTACTTCATCATTGTGCCGAACATGTTTGGCAACGGCGTATCCAGTTCGCCAAGCAACAATCCGCCGCCGTATGATCGCGGCCGCTTTGCGCATGTGACGCTATACGACAACGTCGCCATGCAGTATCGCCTTGTGACCGAGAAGTTTGGCATCGAGTCGCTCAGGCTCGTCACCGGCTGGTCGATGGGCGCGATGCAGGCATTCCATTGGGCCGCGATGTATCCGCAGATGGTCGAGCGGATTCTGCCGTTTTGCGGGGCGGCACGGTGCTCGCGACACAACTTTGTGTTTATTGAAGGGCTCAAGGCACCATTGCTGTTGGACCCTGATTTCAAGGACGGCTTCTACGATGCACCGCCGACCCGCGGAATGCGCGCTGCTGCCCGTGTGTTTGCCGGCTGGGGATTTTCGCAGGCGTTTCTGCGTCAACGGCTCGACATGGAAGCGATGAGATATGGCTCTCTTGAGGACTTTATCACCCAGTTCTGGGAGGGTGACTTCCTGAAGAAGGACGCGAACAATATCTTGTCGATGATGTGGAGCTGGCAGTACGGCGATATTTCCGCCAATCCGCTTTATAAGGGCGATTTCGATCGGGCGTTGGGCAGTATCACTGCTAAGGCTATTGTGATGCCCGGCCGCACGGATCTGTACTTTCCGCCGGAAGATAGTGAGTATGAAGTTTCGAAGATGCCCAATGCACTATTGCGGCCGATCGAGTCGGTTTGGGGGCATTTCGCGGGCGGCCCTGCGGCCAATGCTGTCGACGTCAAGTTCATCGATGGTGCAGTGAGGGAACTTTTGGCTATGTAGCGGTCGGTTTTGTTTCGCTCGGCCCTGCTTGCGCGAACTCGCTGTTGCAGGGTTGACGCGAGTTTTGGAAGTCGGCTCGCCTCTTATGAATGGACGAGCGCGAACCTGTTCTGGAGGGCCGTTCCCGTACGCGGGATAGGGGTAGGAAACGCCGATCACCGTTCCCTTGTTGCCCCGGGACCGTGCCGACCGAGCCCCAGCGGCGAACGCCGACAAGCCGTTTCGGGTGCGGGGACGGCCCCGGTTGGCAACTGGGTTAGATCGGTGCAAGACACCGCCGATGACGACGACGGGCAGGGTGATGACACAGCGAGATCGGGAACCCGGCGAAGGCGAACGAAGCGCGTCTGAAACAGCTCACGAGCGACAGCCTCGCGATATTTGCTTTTTCTGGATCTGATTCAGGAAGGCAATATCGGCCTGATGAAAGCCGTCGACAAATTCGAATATCGACGCGGCTGGAAGTCTTCGACCTACGCAACGTGGTGAGTGTGGCAACCCGTCACGCGTTCGCTTGCGGATCAGGCGCGCACAATTCGTGTGCCAGTGCATATGATCGAGTCGATCAACAAGCTCAACCGGATTTCACGCGAGATTCTGCAGCAGACCGGACGAGAGGCTCATGCTGCGGCGCTGGCACAGCGCATGGAACTGCCGGAAGATAAGGTTCGTAGCATGGTGAAGGTCGCGAGGCAACCCGTGTCGCTCGAAACGTCGGTGGGCGAGGACGCCTACGCGACGCTTGGCGATATGATCGAAGACCCAATGGCGGCATCGCCCGCGGACGCCGCCGTGCATGCGAACCTGCGCGCCGCGATCGATGACGCGCTCGATGCGCTGTCGCCGCGTGACGCGAAGGTGCTGCGGATGCATTTTGGGATCGATACCGCGTCGGACTATACGCTCGAGGAACTGGGCAAAAGTTCGACGTGACGCGCGAACGGATTCGGCAGATCGAAAGCAAGGCGATGCGAAAGCTGATGCACCCGAGTCGCGCCGACAAGCTACGGCAATTTCTCGATCATTGAGCCATAGACCCGGGCGTCGGGGTGTTGTGTTGTCTCAGCGCCGCTCGCTGGTCCCTCGGCGTTCTTCACTCGGGCGAGTCAATAGCCCAACGCTGTCAGACGGCGCCTACGATCCCCGGCACCAGGTCCGGGCTACCTGGATGCGTTTCATGGTCATGGCCGAATGGCTCGTGGCACGCTATCGCCGACTCACAACAGGACCGCCTGCTGCAAAAGTTCCAGAGCCTTCAATTCGTCCAATCGACCGGTGCGCGCTTTACCTGCCAGCGTCTTGAGCAATGCTTGCGCTATCGGTTCGATACCGAGAAGGTTGTCCAGGCTGGTCACCGAAGCGAAGGGGAGCAATACCGCGCTTCTCTGCGGTATTGCTGCGGCTGGGAGCGACGGAAGGGTTGCCGGTGTGGCTGCCGGAATGTCGCCATCACTTTCTTCAGGCGAGCGACCGGCAGGCTCGTCTGGGCCATCACTTACATGATCTTCCGGGCTGACGCCGATCGTCTCTTTCTCTTCTGCGACATCCACCGAAAGAGCTGAGGCGCTTTGCGGATCGCCGAGAACGCCCGCGCGCGCGCGACCTGTGCGCGGCTGCGCATTGGCCGTTTTGCCTGGCACGCCGTCCTTCGTTGCAGCCGCGAGCGGCTCGTGTCTTTCAACGGACGCACGCCCGCGCGAAGCAGGGGTAAGCAAACGAGACACCGACTCTGGGATCTCGACTTCGGAGCGCGGCGTGTCCAACCAGCCAGTTGGCAAACCAAGTCGCTCCGTGAAACGGTTTGCTTCGACACCGTCCATGCGTTTCTTGCCATATAGCCGATGGGCCATGTTGGAGCCGCTCATCGCCATGACTACGCCAAGTCTTGCTTTCGATCCGTTGCGAGCCGTGAGGACGTGAAGGTTAGCACGTCGAATGTTCGCTACCACAGCGCTGTCGTCTAATGCCAGCGGTTGCTGGCGGGCCATTTCAGGAGATGTCCTGTCTTTCGAAGACGAACCTTTTCGCGGCGCATGGGGCTTAGGCTGTTCGGCCATCTCGCTTCGACTATTCCTGACGGCCCTGGGCGACCCACCCGTTGCTCTCTTTGGCATTTGCGTTTCCTCGAACAAACTATCTTTAGGAAATGGTTGGTGGCCGCCTTTCACGGCGGAAGCCGGCTCGGGTGTTTCAGGCACTACTTCTGATTCGTCGACTGTTCGGACGAAGTCGAGTGGTGACCTCAGGCGGGCGATGGTTTCGGCCGCGAGCGCAGGATTGGGCTGGTCGAAGAAGCCATGCGGCAGCCCAAGCGTGGTTTCCATATGAAAGGCGGTCTCCGGCGTGAACCTCTCGCCCTTCATCAGTTCAGCCACGCGCGTCATGTTCGATTCAAGTCCCAACGCGATGTTCTCTGCGCCCACCGCATCGACCAGAAACTGAAACGATCGTGTTTTGAAAATCGAGGCAGTCTGGGAGGAGTCTCGAGGAGGTGCCTTCACGTACGGTTGTCCCTGCCGGTTGGATGGAGATTTTTTTACGTGGTGAGGTTGGCGTTGGCTGCTGTCCCGAGAACCCGCATATCGTCCGCGGGCTTGACTCATAAAGTAGGGCTCCATGCGATCATTGGTGTTCCGACGGCGTTGTCAAGTTGGCGGCTGGAAGTCAACTATTCGGCACACGCGTAGTTATCCTTATCAGATAACTGTCTCGATTGCGGCAGAGACAGTCCAATCATGCCATGTTCCGAGGCGTTCTTTTA
>NZ_JBFOAH010000073.1:0-6310 GCF_040812055.1 Paraburkholderia suaedae
TCAGCAAACAGGGGGCGTCGCGGTTCAAAGGCCAGACGACCAACCTGTCGGCCGATTCTCCTGGCTGACTCAGTTCAAGTGGTAAAAGGTCGGCGATCTGAAAACGAGTTGTGCAGACCTTCCTTAGCATTTCATACAACATGTCGTGCATGGTGTTCGGCGGCTTTGCCCCGTTCATAGCGACCTGGCTGATCAAAAGTACAGGGTCCGCGATCTCTGTTACCTATTACGTAATTCTGGGTGCGCTGGTGACGTTGCCCGCGGTGCTGTTCTTTCGGGAAACGGCGTGGAAATCGTTGGACTGAGACGGTCGACGAATCACACAGCGGCCAATGGGTAGATTTCTTTCTGTGGAGACGATCTGTGAACGAATATATGTGGGGTCCAGAAAAGAAGCGCGCTGCGCTCAGCGTTACTTTCGACAATTTAGGCGAAGCGGCGGACATGGCACTCGGCCGTTGCCCGCCCGGACATTCTCTGGGCAGGCATTTTACCGCGACGCACGTAGTGCCGGAGCTGTTAAAAGAGCTACGTGGAGTCAACATTACGTATTTTGTCGAAGCGGTAAATGCGCGGCTTTATCCTGAAGTGCTGAAAGCTATCAGAGATGCGGGGCACGAAGTTGCGCTCCATGCATGGGCACATGAAAACTGGCAAGGACTCAATCTGCAGCAGCAGGCGGACAATTTGCAGATGAGCCTTGAAGCGTTGGGGAAGCTCAGTGTAGAGCCACGCGGCTTTAGGCCACCAGGCGGTGCAATCTCGCCTGAATCGCTTGCACTTCTTCAGGAGACCGGCTTTACTTATTGCTCTCCGCTGTCCGATATGCCAACCGGCCGGGTTGAAAATGAATTTGTCATTCTTCCTTTCATATGGCGTCACGTTGACGCTTACTTGCTGGAACCGAAATTAAGCGAGCGCCGATTATCCAACGGTGATCCAGAGGCACCTCTCGATCCAGAAGGCTGGGCAGAAATTCTCGCGACGGCTGTGGATCAGGCTGTCGCTACCGGACAACACCTTACGATTATTTTTCATCCATATGTATTGGGTAGCGATTTTCGACTTGTGAACATCCTGAAGGAATTTCTGGAAAAGGTATGCAGCCGAGACGATTTGTGGGTTGCGCCTGCATTTGAAGTCGCCAGCTGGGTAAGCAAGACGAATTGAAAATAGCAGGTCGCTTTCAGGCGCAAGTATTTTAAGAAATCTATGATTTATTGAAAATTACTGATCGATAGGGAGTCGTTGTCGAATTATTAAAAAATCGTAGCCCTGAATAGATAGTAAAAAATGAGGAAAAGACATGAATGGCAGAACGTACCAGGACAAGCAGCCTATTAACGTATTAGCGATTTTTCCGCAGGTTGCCGACATAGTGGACTTGAAGCTTCAGACAGCGGTCATAGCGACGTGGAAAGCTCTATGGGCCATGAGCCCATGGACCAGGATCGAGGAAGTCCCGTCATCGGACGAAATTGCCTACCCCACACTGCCGCATAATCAATGCGTGCTGGAAATGGCCATCTCGGTCGCCGATCTATTCGAGCGACACCACGGCATTAAGGTAAATCGCGACTATTTGATTGCAGCTGGAGCCTTGCTGGACGCGAGCAAGGTGGTCGAGTATGAGCTTGGGTCGGATGGAAAAGTGGTAACCACTGCGCTCGGTAAAAGCTATCCTCACTCATTCTGGGCGGCTCACCTAGCGCTCCACGAAGGCATTCCCGATGAAGTGGTTCACGTGCTGCTCACGCATTCTCCGGGGGCGCCGAAATTCCCATCCACGATCGAAGGCAAGATACTTTACTACGTGGATCAGATCGGTGTCATCGGAATTTTCAAGGACCGCTGGCGTAAGAATCTCTACATTACGAAGTGAACTTGCGCGCATGGTGAGGTCGCTGTGGCTTGTGCCAAGATGACTCGATATGAGCAAGAGCTTGAAATTGCGGGAGTTGATCGGCCAGAATTTCACCAGCGCACATGAAAATTCTTATCAACTAATAACAATAAACGATTGGACGAACATAGTCCGCGAACGTCAGACTGAGTTGATGTTATCGCGTTAGTGTAGCGAAGGTGGAGCGAGTTACAGTTGCCACCAGGCCATCATGCGCATATGTGCGTTTTATTGATCTTTACGTAATCCATGACATTGCCAATGTATAGCCTGCGTCTGGCAGACGGCAATGATCCAGATTCGCTTGATGAACGCTATCAAGTTAGCGGTAGATCAAGATAGCCGCGACGAGCGGTGGAAAGGAATTCCCGCTGACGATGAATTGATCCATCGTGTCAATCACCGTCAAAAAAAGGTTTCCCATAACACACAAAATGGATATTGGAGACAAGTTGGAACCATCTACATCGCGAGTATACGGTGAGCCGTGGCACACCTGGCTGGGAAATAGCCGTCGATACGTTGTCTATATAAGTCTGTTTTTTTTGCTGATCATCAATTACATAGACCGTATTAATCTGTCCGTTGCAGCTGGAAGTATTCGACTGGCATATCACCTGTCGCCGATTGAACTCGGCTATCTCTTCTCGTCCTATTCATGGACGTACGCACTTTGTCTCGTGCCCTTGGGTCTGGCGATCGATCGGTGGGGTATTCGATATATGGTTGCCGCCGCCATGATTGTATGGTCAACGGGAGGTATGCTAACCGGAGTGGCGATCAGTTTTGCGACTCTGCTTGTTGCGCGCTTAGTGCTTGGCGCTGGAGAAGCGGCCAGCCTGCCCGCGGGTAGCCGTGTCCTTCGAGAGTGGGCGCCCCGCAACGAGCGGGGCCTTGCAACAGGCATCCTGAACGCTGGCGTTTATATTGGGCCGGCTTTAGGCGCTCCCTTGGTGGGGTGGCTCATTAGTGATTGGGGATGGCGTGCCTCGTTTTATGTGACGGGGTTGATCGGGATTGTGTTCGGTGTTTTATGGTTGGTCTTCTATCGTTTGCCAGAGCGTGCCCAATGGATCTGTGATGGCGAGCGGCGCAAGATTCTGACCGAACGCGATTATGCAGTTGCGATAACAGAGCGCCAATCGAGCCGGATGATTTTGAAAGCCCTGTTGAGAAGCCCGACAATGTGGGTTCTCACGGTGTCCCACGGCTGTATCGGCTATACCGCCTTTCTGCTTATATCCTGGCTGCCACGGTACTTCGAAGTTTCTCGTGGCGTGGACATCCTCAAGAGCAGCGGGCTCACGGCAGTTCCGTACTTCATCGCGGGAATTCTGCTGGTCCCAATCAGCAAGCTGAGCGATCGGCTTATCGCCGATACAGGCCTGAGAGAAGGCAGGCGGCGCAACCTTGTTGCCTTGAATATGCTCGCGGCTTCAAGCATCCTGGCTATTCCATATGTGTCGAATATAAGCGTGATCCTGGCGATATTTAGCCTGTCTCTGACTTGTGTGGCGAGCGCGCTATCGTTGAATACGGCGCTGGCCAACGATTTATTGAGGGGCAGCGAAGCTAGCGGTGCAGCAATTGGTTTCGTGCTAACTGGGGGGAATGTGTTTGGCATCATTGCCCCAATCGTTACGGGATATATCGTGGCCGCTACGAATCAGTTCGACGTCGCGTTCACCATTGCGGGAGTACTTGCGGCAATCGGGGCAATCATGAATTTTATGTTTACAAGAAAGGCCATTTATATTGGTCCGGTTCAAAGAGATGTGTTGGAACTGAAAAGCGCTGAGTAGTGGTGTTAATTGAGATGCGAGGCGCCCATGATCAGAGACGGCGACCGCCAGAACGCGCCCTGAACTCCGACGCCAGACGGTCATGTCATAGTGCCAATTTAGGGGTTTCGGCAACCCCATGGACATGATTCGAATTCGAACTTAAGCCTCGAAACATACCATCAGAACTTTGATATCTTGAACCAGGGGTATTCGACATGACGAATTCAAGCGGTTTAACCGTGAAGCCGCGCTGTGTTCCTCACGATCCTCATCCGGTCGTGCCGTCGATCAAGATGCCGGAAGGGGCCTGTGACTGTCACGCGCACGTATGCGGACCGCAGGATAAGTACGACTATGCGGTGAACCGTTTGTACACTCCGCCAGACGCACCGTTAAGCGACTTCCGACAAATGCTTAACGCACTGGGCATCCAGTGCGGCGTACTTGTGCAGCCGAGCATATACGGATTCGACAATCGAGCAATGCTGGATGCGATAGCGATGGATCCCACACGATTAAGGGGGGGTGCGGTTCTACCAGGTGATGTGTCGATCGCAGAGATTGATCGATTGCACGCGCTCGGCGTGCGGGGCGTGCGTTGCAACATTGTTGATCTCAAGGATGGGAAAGGTGTACTTCCGGTCGAGTATCTGCAAACGCTCGCGGAAAAGATCAAGCCTTTTGGCTGGCATATCGAATTCCTGATGCAGGTTAATGAGTTTCCGAACCTCGACGTGCAATTAGGCAAGCTTCCGGTACCGTTGGTATTTGGCCACCTTGGTTACGAGCCTGCCGAAACGGCTGGGTCGGAAGGCTTTGAGGCGTTGTTACGGTTAATGCTCGATGGTAAGGCCTGGACCAAGCTGACTGCGCCTTACCGCCAGACCATGGAAGAGTTTCCTTACGCTGCCGTCCGTCCAATTGCTCAGCGTTTGGTAGAAGCTGCCCCGCAGCGTTTGCTGTGGGGAACTGACTGGCCGCACGTATACATTAAAACCAGGATGCCGAACGACGGTGGTCTTTTCAATCTTTTCGTAGAGTGGGTCACGAGTGATGATCTGGTGAAACAAATCATGGTCATCAACCCAGCCATGCTCTACGGCTTCTAACTATCTGGTGAATCATCGCCAGGAACTTTGATCGGGATAACTATGAGTGAAACTTTTAAGCAGCGCCTCATCGACCGCAAGACCGTGATCTCGGTAAACGTTGGAGGCCGGAATCCCGACATCATCCCAGCCCTCGCGAAGTTTGGCGCACATTGCGCATTCATTGATTGCGAGAGAACCGGTATCAGCATCGATGTTGCAATAGATTTGATACGCGCCTCAAAGGTGGCTGGAATTGCGTCGATTGTCCGAAGCATGTCGAAAGATCCCGCTTTGCTCGTGCAATACCTGGATCGACAGGCGGACGGACTCGTGATACCTCACGTTAACACGGCGAAGGAGGCAGAGGATCTCGTGGAATTGGTGCACTATGCGTGCGGTCCGACGGCTGCCACGCGAACGCTCATAGTGCAGATCGAGACCAAGGAAGCGATTGAAGCACTCGATGAGATGATGTTAGTAAAAGGTATTGACGCTTTCCTCATCGGTCCAAACGACCTTGCTTACAGTCTCATGAGCCAGCGTGGTGCGGAGACGCCAGAAGTTAATGCGGCAGTTGATTACGCAGCGGGTCGTCTTCGAGATTCCGGTCGCCCCTTTGGCTTGCCGGCCAGGTTCAACGACCTTTCCCGATTTAACGAGCGAGGCGCGAATTTTCTCTACTACCCCGTGGAATGGCTGATCGAGCGCGCGCTGTCTGAACTGAGCGCCGCGATTCTTTGAGCGCAGTGGTCTTTAAAACCCGGAGGTGGGCGGATGAGCAGGTCGGATGGGGTAGAGAAAGAAAGCGCGGAATCATTCCAATGGCAGTTCAAGCTAGGCTTGATTGTACCGTCGTGGAACACGGTGATGGAATATGAACTGCAGCGGATGGCGCGCCCTTCGATGTCAGTGCATGTCACACGCATAGCCCACGTGAGTGACACTCGCGACAGCTTGCTGTCGCTTGCTTCATGTGTTCCAGAAGCGGCGAATCTTCTTTCCCATGCGCGGCCCCACGTAATTTGCAATGGCGGATTCAACCGGTGGATGCAATAGTTTTCTGGAATCGTTCGGCGGGCGTCTCGTAGTCCAGCGTCTTTCTTGGACGCTCGTTCAGTCGTCTTGCCACCGCGTTGAGTTTGGCCTGCGAATACACTGACAGGTCAGTGCCTTTGGGAAAGTACTGCCTTAACAACCCATTTGTATTTTCATTCGAGCCGCGTTGCCATGGATGCTGGGGGTCGCAGAAGTAGACCTGGATATCAGTGGCCACGGTGAAGCGTTTGTGCCCGGCCATCCCCGTTCCCCGATCCCATGTCAGAGATTTATAAAGTTCCCGGGGCAACTTGCTGGCGTGCTTGATAAGTGCATTGACGACCGTCTCGCTGTCCTTGCTGGCTATTTTAACCGGTTGTGTCGCGATAAGGCGGGCGGGACGAGCAAATTCCAATGTGATTAGGAATGCTTATATAACCAGCGAATAGAATTGCTCCGCTGCGGTTTTGGTGAAGCCATTATCGTGCATCTGCCCC
>NZ_JBFOAH010000074.1:0-5764 GCF_040812055.1 Paraburkholderia suaedae
GGCGCTCAACGACTTGACGCCGGGCGAGTTTGCCCGGCAGCACAGCCTTCGGCCTACGGCCGAAGGCTCATGAAAGGCCTGACACTAACATTGCAATGTGTCCAGGAAACCCAAGCGGTTCAATGCGCCAGACATTGTCCGGCTGCTTGTGGACGAGGACGGTGGAACCGGGGTTGGACGACGGATCGAAGTAAGCCAGACGCTCGGTCGGCCGGTCGCTCTCAAGCTCGATATCGACGATCACATAGCGGCCCTCATAGCTGGTGCCCTTGAGTTGCAGTGTTGCCGCGCAAGCTGAGCGCGTGGACCCGCGCGCGAACGGGATTTTCTGTCGCATATGCAAGGCGAACCGGTGGCGTTGCTCGGCGGCCTCGACTTCGAGTCGTGAGCGCCGCGTAACGCGCGCCAACCGGGAAGCCACAATCGCGCCAATGCATAGCGCCCGGCGGCATATGCTCACCAGGCGCTGTATTCAATCGACAATAACGCGACGCGTTTGTTGTTACGCTACGCGCCGCGAAGCCGGCGGCGGCCGTTCATTGGGCCCGTCAGCTGCGTGGCTCATGCTCAACTGCCCAGCGCAGGATCGCTCATGCTGCTCTCGCCAGTCTCCACATGACCGGCGAGGCGCCGCACGAACGCCGTGTCGGTATCGACCGTGATCGCGAGGTCGTACCAGCCGTGCGCATTGCGCAGATCGAGGTAGAGCTGTTCGGTGTCGCCGCCGCGGACCGAGTGCGTGATCGCGTTGTTCGCGTCGTACGCGTTGACGATCGTGAACTGGCAACGCGCGCTGCCCACGTTTTCCAGCCGCAGTTGCAGGTTGCCGTTCGCTACGTCGTAACCCTCGGCGATTTCCGGCCGGGCGACGTCCGAGCCGTTCCACCAGTTGCGCGCAACCGCTTTGCCCGCGAAACGCCGCAGAAAACCGTTCGGTCCGTGCACGGTGAAGTCGTAGCTGCCGTCTCCGTTCAACGGCAACTGATCCTGCAGCCGCTTGCCGGCTTCGACCGTATAGGTGCGCGGCGCGTCGGCACCCTGCGCAGCGTAGACGAGGAACACCGCACCGGCGCGGCCCGTGTTGACGAAGCGCATCGTCAATTGCTTCGCCGAGCCGTCGCCGTGCACGCGCACGAACAATTCGTACGGCAACGCGCGCGCGGGGCGCATGCCCGCTTCCTGCTTCGGCAGCGCCTGCGCGGCCGGCGGTTGCGGCACGTAATCCGGATGGCGCTTCTGATCGGGCGGCACGTAGGCGCTCGTGCTCGGCAGGGTCGGCAACGCGTCGTTCGGATTGCTGAAGTTGAACGCCGACAGCAGATCGCCGCACACCGCGCGACGCCACGGCGTTATGTTCGATTCGGCTAGGTTGTGCTGCTGGCCGAAACGCTTTTCGATGAAGCGGATCACCGACGTATGGTCGAACACTTCCGAGCACACGTAGCCGCCTTTCGACCATGGCGACACGACCAGCATCGGCACACGCGGTCCAAGGCCGTAGGGGCCCGCGGCATTTTTCGCATCGCCCGGATAGATTTCGTTGCTGATGTCGACGGTGGACAGGCCATTGGCGTTCGAAGCCGCTGGGAAAGGCGGCGCGATGTGATCGAAGAAGCCGTCGTTCTCGTCGAAGTTGATCAGCAGCACGGTCTTGCTCCACACATCGGGATTCGACGTGAGAACCTGCAAGACCTGATCGACGTACCACGCGCCGAAATTCGAAGGCCAGTTCGGATGCTCGGAATACGCTTCGGGCGCGACTATCCACGACACTTGCGGCAGCGTGTTGTTCTGCACGTCGCGCTTGAGAATGTCGAAGAAGCCGTCGCCTTTGGCCGCGTTGGTGCCGGTGCGCGCGTTGTCGTACAGCGGGTTGCCGGGCTGGGCATTGCGGTACTGGTTGAAGTAGAGCAGCGAGTTGTCGCCGTAGTTGCCGATGTACGGGTTCTGCGTCCAGCCCCACGCACCGTTGCCGTCGAGACCGATGCCGATGTCCTGATAGATCTTCCACGAGATGCCCGCGTTCTGCAGCACTTCCGGATAGGTGGACCAGCCGTAGCCGAGCTCCGAGTTGTCGAGCACCGGGCCGCCGCCGCTGCCGTCGTTGCCCACCCAGCCGGTCCACATGTAGTAGCGGTTCGGGTCCGTCGAGGTCATCGTCGAGCAGTGGTACGCGTCGCAGATCGTGAACGCGTCGGCGAGCTGGTAGTGAAACGGGATGTCGTCGCGCGTGAGGTAGGCCATCGTGAGCGCGCTCTTGGCGGGCACCCATTGATTGTAGCGGCCGCCGTTCCAGGCCGCGTGCGTGCTGCCCCAGTCGTGCGCGAGATCCTGCAGGAACTGCAGGCCCAGGTTCGGCGCAGTAGGATGGAACGGCAGCACGTAATCTGGGTCGGTGGCATCCGCCGTAAGCGGCTGATACCACACCGGCTGGCCATTCGGCAGACTGATCGCGCGCGTGTCGCCGAATCCGCGTACGCCTCTGAGCGTGCCGAAGTAGTGATCGAAGGAACGGTTTTCCTGCATCAGCACGACGATGTGTTCGACGTCGTAAAGCGATCCGGTCCGGTTGTTGGCTGGAATGGCGAGCGCGTTGCGAATACCCAGCGGCAACATGCTCAGCGCGGTAGCGGAACCAACGGCTTGCGCGGCGGAACGCAGAAAATCACGGCGATTTTTTGAGGTCATGGTTGTGGCTTTCGATCTTCGGTTGACGAACGATACATGTGGAGTGGAACTCAATCCACGGTATGGATCACCGGCGTGGCGAGCGGTCCCGCGGCGGTGGCGGATAGTGCCGGGCCCGTGCTTGAAGCGGGCAGTGCTGGGGTTTGAATCGTGAGCGCCGACGGCGCGGATTCGGCCTGCGACGGATTCGCCGATGCCATAGCGGCCGTGTCGCCGTGGTCGGCGAGGCTGTCCGCCGAGCCGGGCGTGCTCGGGTTTGCTGCATGGTCATCGGTGGCATCGTTGCTGCATGCGCCAACCAGCGCGCATAGTGAAGCGGCGATCCATGCAGACGCCAAACGTTTGGGCTGCAACGCGAATGAGGACTTCCACACAGAGGGCAACGCAACGTCTCCGGCACGGGGATGGGCGCCAAGGCAATCATTTGCCGATGTCAGCGATGGGGCAGCATAATCTCGCTTATCTGTGTAAGTTTTATGAAGAAAGGGTTAGAAGAGAGGCGGGCGCTGATGCCGCTGCCCGTTGGGCGGGCGAGGGCGGCGGCGATAGTGTCGCGACCCTCTCAAATGCAACGGCTGGGCCTGCCACTCTCACAATCGCGTAATTTCGTTCAACACTGTGCCGGTCGCGGCCAGCACAAACATCGGCGCGAGCAACAGCGTCCAGATGCAACTGACTGAGGCCGGCACTTCGTCGCAGTATCAGTCCGGCACGCTCGTTGTTCCGTCCTCGCTGTTGCTGGTAGGCGGCTCGCTGGGCAAAAACACTGCGAACGCGCCTGTCCCGGCGAACCTCGCAGCCTATTCGGGTATATATGAGAATGCGCTGACGCCCGGGCTTTCCCGTAAACGAAAGCAACGCGCAATTTACTGGCACGCTTCAGGGCCCGGTCGCGGTGACCATCATCGCCGACGGCAGCATTTCTGTAACGATCCCCGTGCAGCACATCGACCGAGACCACTTACACGCCCGTCGCGCTGTGTCTCAAGGATGGCAACGCGATGCCGTGTCGCGGACTTTACCTTCGTCGCGCATGCGTTCGAGTTCGCCGACGGCGCCATGTGGCCCCAGAACGGTGGCCATGTCGATGGCATCGGTCGCATGCAATGCCTGCCTTGTCTTGGCAAACAGTCACCGACAATCCGCTATCGCACTGCGCGTGCGAGGGTGTAGCCGACAAAGCGTTTGACCGAACGCATCAGTTCTTCGACGTCAGCCGTTCGCATCTCCAGCAGATCGAATAGCTCCTTTGCACCCTTTCCGGAATACCGCCTTATAACAGTCTGCGTGATTGGGTCCTTCTGTTTGATGGACCAACGAGACGAGTTACGCCGCACAAACAATGTGCGCAGGCTCTAACTGCTTTTTCCGAAAGCGTGGAGTGCGCGCAACTCCTTGAGAAAGACCGCGCACCGGATCTCCGCGACCTTACCAACCTTACCAGGTGTAGTAACTTTGCCGTCGTGGTAAACGGGCAAGCCGTGCAAAATCGGGTGCCTTCAGCCAACGTCCGCAATTGGGCCGCGCGCTGCCTCATGCAATCGGCATACGCATCGTCAACCTCGTTGGGCCTCAATCGGCAGCACGCGAGCCCACTCGCTCATTCGCGGCTTCGCACCACGCGACAAATACTCCGACGACCGCGGTACGCGGGTGCCACCGGGGGGGCGGTGACTCGAAACAATGACTTATCGCTACATCCCTTTGCGGGCGTGACAGTGTGCGTCGGCTGACCGAAGCTTACGTTAAATCATCTCGATGGCCATGGCAGTGGCTTCGCCACCGCCGATGTAAAGGCTAAACACCGAGATGAGTCTTCACGTATTGGCGTGCGACATCAAGCGGGTCAAGCTGGAACCCGCAGGTCTCGCCCCGATGCAGAGCGGCTCAAAGTAAATGAAGACCTGCCCCTATGCTTGCCCTGTTTCGTGCCAATCATCGATGACGCCCCGGGATTTGTGCTCAAGTGCGCCGATCGCCATCAAAGGATCAATCTTAGCCCCAGGAAGAGTTAGTTCGATGCCTGCGGGCGCGCCTTTCTTCGCATCACCGTCGGTACGTTCGATAAGGGCATGACATACCCACTGAACGCCAAGCTCGTCCGCCACAGCATCGGCAGTCACCCGAAATCCACGATGTTCGAAAGCCACAAACGCTCCTGAAAAGTTATGAAATATTGGGCCCTCGACGGTCTATCCGGCAAGGTCCATGAAAAACCTGACACGGAAGCTCAACACCCTGCGGTGAAGCTGCCCGTTCCATTCTTCGGCCAAATCTTCGTCATCGCTCTGACTAACGCGCTCTCGGCAATGCGTAAGGCCAACGTCAACATGATGCGACGCACGTCAGTTGGGAGAGCAGTGTCGCAGGAGTTGATGGCCACGAGAGCGCGTTGACACCACAAATTGCGCGCCGCTCCTGATCTGAAGCGCCTGTCCCATTGACGGGGTTGGCTGTCGAGCGCTTCGCAGCAGTCGATCCGCGCGCGACTCGATTTGTGTGGCTCTCAAGGCCATTTCGCCCCGCGGTTAGCGCGACTCCAAGAGTACGGCGGGAAGACTGGATGAGGAGTTCCGTGTCGCACCAGCCGACGCAACCACCCGTCGTGATATGTATTGTCGGGGATCCTGCACGTGCCGTCACCCGCGATTCAGGCAAATAGCGTTCTCACGAATGCGAATAATCAGATCCTGTCCGCACGGCATGAGAGCGCTCGATACCTATTTTTTGGGGCGAGTGTTGGGCGTTTCGTTGTAAGGCAAGTCTCGCGGGACTCAAGTGGCGGCGAGCCGAGGGCATGATCTGAGGCAGTGAGGCCAACGACGCGATTGACATGATTCGAGCACGAAGGTCCGTTGCCTGGACGGAGCGGACCTTCGAATGCCCGTGTGAACTCGTGGGCCAACGACCGTAGTTGGGCCGCCAACTAACAGAGTAATCCGGTCGTACGCGTTGTCACGACCACGACGCTGCCCGGCGGTGGGTAACCCGCGCGACGATAAGCTTTGATGTTGCGCATGCAGGTTTTCGAATTCGAGCGGCGAACAGTAGCCAATGCTGCTGTGGAGGCGGCGTA
>NZ_JBFOAH010000075.1:0-2946 GCF_040812055.1 Paraburkholderia suaedae
TCCATCAGCGCTCAAGCGCTAACGGCTGCCGACACACACCTGTTATAGGATCAAGCCTTACGGGCAATTAGTATCAGTTAGCTCAACGCATTACTGCGCTTACACACCTGACCTATCAACGTCCTGGTCTTGAACGACCCTTCAAGGGGCTCGAAGCCCCGGGGATATCTCATCTTAAGGCGAGTTTCCCGCTTAGATGCTTTCAGCGGTTATCTCTTCCGAACATAGCTACCCGGCGATGCCACTGGCGTGACAACCGGTACACCAGAGGTTCGTCCACTCCGGTCCTCTCGTACTAGGAGCAGCCCCCTTCAAATATCCAGCGCCCACGGCAGATAGGGACCAAACTGTCTCACGACGTTTTAAACCCAGCTCACGTACCTCTTTAAATGGCGAACAGCCATACCCTTGGGACCGGCTACAGCCCCAGGATGAGATGAGCCGACATCGAGGTGCCAAACACCGCCGTCGATATGAACTCTTGGGCGGTATCAGCCTGTTATCCCCAGAGTACCTTTTATCCGTTGAGCGATGGCCCTTCCATACAGAACCACCGGATCACTATGACCTGCTTTCGCACCTGCTCGACTTGTCGGTCTCGCAGTTAAGCACGCTTATGCCATTGCACTATCAGCACGATTTCCGACCGTACCTAGCGTACCTTCGTACTCCTCCGTTACACTTTGGGAGGAGACCGCCCCAGTCAAACTGCCTACCATGCACTGTCCCCGATCCGGATTCACGGACCAGGGTTAGAACCTCAAACAGATCAGGGTGGTATTTCAAGGTTGGCTCCACGCAAACTGGCGTTCACGCTTCTTCGCCTCCCACCTATCCTACACAGACCGGTTCAAAGTCCAATGCAAAGCTACAGTAAAGGTTCATGGGGTCTTTCCGTCTAGCCGCGGGGAGATTGCATCATCACAAACACTTCAACTTCGCTGAGTCTCGGGAGGAGACAGTGTGGCCATCGTTACGCCATTCGTGCAGGTCGGAACTTACCCGACAAGGAATTTCGCTACCTTAGGACCGTTATAGTTACGGCCGCCGTTTACCGGGACTTCAATCAGGAGCTTGCACCCCATCATTTAATCTTCCGGCACCGGGCAGGCGTCACACCCTATACGTCCACTTTCGTGTTTGCAGAGTGCTGTGTTTTTATTAAACAGTCGCAGCCACCAGTTTATTGCAACCCCTTCACCCTCTGCGCGCAGGCGCATCAGGCTACCAGGGCGTACCTTATCCCGAAGTTACGGTACCAATTTGCCGAGTTCCTTCTCCCGAGTTCTCTCAAGCGCCTTAGAATACTCATCTCGCCCACCTGTGTCGGTTTGCGGTACGGTCACTGTTGAACTGAAGCTTAGAGGCTTTTCCTGGAACCACTTCCGATTGCTTCGCAGCCGAAGCTGCTGGCCTCACACCCTTGAATTACGCGCCCGGATTTGCCAAAGCGCCTTCTCCAATGCAAGGACCGGGACTTCCAACACCCGGACAACCTTCCGCGATCCGTCCCCCCATCGCATTCAACACTGGTGCAGGAATATTGACCTGCTTCCCATCAGCTACGCATTTCTGCCTCACCTTAGGGGCCGACTCACCCTACGCCGATGAACGTTGCGTAGGAAACCTTGGGCTTACGGCGAGGGGGCCTTTCACCCCCTTTATCGCTACTCATGTCAGCATTCGCACTTCCGATACCTCCAGCACACTTTCCAGTGCACCTTCGCAGGCTTACGGAACGCTCTCCTACCATGCACATCACTGTGCATCCGCAGCTTCGGTATATTGCTTAGCCCCGTTACATCTTCCGCGCAGGACGACTCGATCAGTGAGCTATTACGCTTTCTTTAAAGGATGGCTGCTTCTAAGCCAACCTCCTGACTGTTTTAGCCTTCCCACTTCGTTTCCCACTTAGCAATATTTGGGGACCTTAGCTGGCGGTCTGGGTTGTTTCCCTCTTGACACCGGACGTTAGCACCCGATGTCTGTCTCCCGTGATTGCACTCTTCGGTATTCGGAGTTTGCTATGGCGTAGTAATCCGCAATGGACCCCACAACCATGACAGTGCTCTACCCCCGAAGGTGATACACGAGGCACTACCTAAATAGTTTTCGGAGAGAACCAGCTATTTCCAGGTTTGTTTAGCCTTTCACCCCTATCCACAGCTCATCCCCTAACTTTTCAACGTTAGTGGGTTCGGACCTCCAGTACGTGTTACCGCACCTTCATCCTGGCCATGGATAGATCACCTGGTTTCGGGTCTACACCCAGCGACTGGACGCCCTGTTCGGACTCGCTTTCGCTACGCCTGCCCTAATCGGTTAAGCTCGCCACTGAATGTAAGTCGCTGACCCATTATACAAAAGGTACGCCGTCACCCCCTTGCGAAGGCTCCGACTGTTTGTATGCATGCGGTTTCAGGATCTGTTTCACTCCCCTCCCGGGGTTCTTTTCGCCTTTCCCTCACGGTACTGGTTCACTATCGGTCGATCACGAGTATTTAGCCTTGGAGGATGGTCCCCCCATCTTCAGACAGGATTTCACGTGTCCCGCCCTACTTCTCGTACACCCAGTTCTTCCCCACTGTTTTCGCCTACGGGGCTATCACCCGCTATGGCGGCACTTTCCAGAGCCTTCGGCTAACAGTGAAGATAAAGAGTACAGGCTGGTCCCATTTCGCTCGCCACTACTCTGGGAATCTCGGTTGATTTCTTTTCCTGCGGTTACTTAGATGTTTCAGTTCACCGCGTTCGCTTCGCATGACCTATGGATTCAGTCATGGATACTCCATTCGGAGTGGGTTTCCCCATTCGGACATCTTCGGATCAAAGCTCGTTTGCCAGCTCCCCGAAGCTTTTCGCAGGCTACCGCGTCCTTCATCGCCTGTGATCGCCAAGGCATCCACCACATGCACTTGTTCGCTTGACCCTATAACGGGTGTGTCT
>NZ_JBFOAH010000075.1:3046-5231 GCF_040812055.1 Paraburkholderia suaedae
TCACCTACCCGCACCCATCTCTAAGTGCGATCAGTGAATCTCTTTACTACTTCTTCCTGATTGTTAAAGAACGACAGCCGATAGCGCAATCTGTGATTGCGTATCACTCTGACTGGCTCAATCGCCAATGCCTAGCACTCTGCGTCGTCACAGAACACTGGGCATTGAGGATTGGTGGAGGATGACGGGATCGAACCGACGACCCCCTGCTTGCAAAGCAGGTGCTCTCCCAGCTGAGCTAATCCCCCGGTCATGCAGAATTCCCAGGGAGTTGCAGACGGCCAGCAGCACCAGACAAGACCTTGGTGGGTCTGGATGGATTCGAACCATCGACCCCCGCCTTATCAAGACGGTGCTCTAACCGGCTGAGCTACAGACCCCTGAGTCTGTCCAGTTTCACAGCCGATAAGCGTGAGCGCTCAACGTTTGACACGTTCAGCTCGAGAAAGGAGGTGATCCAGCCGCACCTTCCGATACGGCTACCTTGTTACGACTTCACCCCAGTCATGAATCCTACCGTGGTGACCGTCCTCCTTGCGGTTAGACTAGCCACTTCTGGTAAAACCCACTCCCATGGTGTGACGGGCGGTGTGTACAAGACCCGGGAACGTATTCACCGCGGCATGCTGATCCGCGATTACTAGCGATTCCAGCTTCACGCACCCGAGTTGCAGAGTGCGATCCGGACTACGATCGGTTTTCTGGGATTGGCTCCCCCTCGCGGGTTGGCGACCCTCTGTTCCGACCATTGTATGACGTGTGAAGCCCTACCCATAAGGGCCATGAGGACTTGACGTCATCCCCACCTTCCTCCGGTTTGTCACCGGCAGTCTCCCTGGAGTGCTCTTGCGTAGCAACTAGGGACAAGGGTTGCGCTCGTTGCGGGACTTAACCCAACATCTCACGACACGAGCTGACGACAGCCATGCAGCACCTGTGTTACGGCTCCCTTTCGGGCACCCCGGCCTCTCAGCCAGGTTCCGTACATGTCAAGGGTAGGTAAGGTTTTTCGCGTTGCATCGAATTAATCCACATCATCCACCGCTTGTGCGGGTCCCCGTCAATTCCTTTGAGTTTTAATCTTGCGACCGTACTCCCCAGGCGGTCAACTTCACGCGTTAGCTTCGTTACCAAGCCAATGAAGGCCCGACAACCAGTTGACATCGTTTAGGGCGTGGACTACCAGGGTATCTAATCCTGTTTGCTCCCCACGCTTTCGTGCATGAGCGTCAGTATTGGCCCAGGGGGCTGCCTTCGCCATCGGTATTCCTCCACATCTCTACGCATTTCACTGCTACACGTGGAATTCTACCCCCCTCTGCCATACTCGAGTCCGCCAGTCACAAATGCAGTTCCCAGGTTAAGCCCGGGGATTTCACATCTGTCTTAACGGACCGCCTGCGCACGCTTTACGCCCAGTAATTCCGATTAACGCTTGCACCCTACGTATTACCGCGGCTGCTGGCACGTAGTTAGCCGGTGCTTATTCTTCCGGTACCGTCATCCCCACAGGGTATTAACCCACAGGTTTTCTTTCCGGACAAAAGTGCTTTACAACCCGAAGGCCTTCTTCACACACGCGGCATTGCTGGATCAGGCTTGCGCCCATTGTCCAAAATTCCCCACTGCTGCCTCCCGTAGGAGTCTGGGCCGTGTCTCAGTCCCAGTGTGGCTGGTCGTCCTCTCAGACCAGCTACAGATCGTCGCCTTGGTAGGCCTTTACCCCACCAACTAGCTAATCTGCCATCGGCCGCCCCTTGAGCGCGAGGTCCCGAAAGATCCCCCGCTTTCCTCCTCAGAGCGTATGCGGTATTAATCCGGCTTTCGCCGGGCTATCCCCCACTCCAGGACACGTTCCGATGTATTACTCACCCGTTCGCCACTCGCCACCAGGATTGCTCCCGTGCTGCCGTCCGACTTGCATGTGTAAGGCATGCCGCCAGCGTTCAATCTGAGCCAGGATCAAACTCTTCAGTTCAAACCTGTTACTGTTTTCGGTCTCTTGCGAAACCGGTCGCTCACTCAACGTACTGACGAAGTGTCCAGCCCTCTTGCGAGAGGCCAGACCTTTCTTTCATTACTGTGTGAGACTTGATACTTTTGCCTGCAGGCAGATTCCTCGGAACCCGCCCACCGCATCGCGCATCAAGCGCCCACACTTATCGGCTGTTAGTTTTTAAAGATC
>NZ_JBFOAH010000076.1:0-5127 GCF_040812055.1 Paraburkholderia suaedae
CAGCGCGCACACACGAGACCGGCATTACCGGTCTCGTGGTACATCGCCACCCACCGCAATCGAGTCGCAATCTCACGGTCCATCGCTTCATTTTAGTTGAAACGATGTCTGTGAATCACACACTTTACGTCACTGTTCAATGGACGAAGTGCGGCATTCTCCGCCTTGCGCCAGGTCGCCATTGGCCTTGTTGCAGCCGCATTCACGTTCGGCGTTGGCCGGCTCCTGGGAGTGTCTGTCTCGTAGTGCCCTGTCTACCGAGACGCGCTGTTTGCGGTTTAGCGAGTCAGTCGCCATGATTCTTTCCCGGGCACTGGCAGGCGATGCTGTACAACCAGTTGCACCCCGAACTGATTGACGACGACACCTGGCCATCGCGCGACCCGCTGCTGTCCAGATTGCACCGCTGGCAGTCGGGTCTTCAAAGGTTAATCTGGCCACCCATTTCCACAACGCGGTTGGCAGGCAGGCTGTAATACTCGGCAGCCTGCGCGCCGTTTCTCGCAAGAAACGCGAACAGCTTCTCGCGCCATAGCGGCATGGTTTTGCTCGCGCCCGTCGCCATAATCGTGTCGCGCGCCAGGAAGAACGACGTGTCCTCGGGCTCGTAGTGCCAGTCGGGCATCTGCTTCTGCGCGAGTTCAAGAATCGCGGGAACGTTCGGAATCTCCATGAAGCCATGGTGAACCGTAATGGCATAACATCCGTGCCCCAAGTCGACGACGGCGGCTTTCTTTTCGTCCGGTACGTGGGGAACGTTGTCCGTCGTGCCGGCAAGAAAGATGTTGACCTGATGCATGACTCCGTTGTGTTTCAGGTTATGCAGAAAGGCGGTCGGTGTCATGTCTGCTACGCCACCGGGAAACACCGCCGTGCCGTTGACGCGGGGCGGCGAGTTCGTGCCGTCGCACAGCGAGTGAATCAACGGAGCCAGCGGCAGGTTGTCGCTTTTCATCCGCTGGACGACCGTTTCACGCCCCTTGTGCCAGGTGGTCATCACGGTGAACAGCGCACCGCCCGCGAGCAGGGGAAACCAGCCGCCTTCAAGAACCTTGCTGACATTGCTCGAGACAAACACCGCGTCGACCAAAGCCAGCGGCCCGATAACGGCCACGGTAGCGAGCGGTTTCCACTTCCATAGGCAGTGGGTGATGAAATACATCAGTAAAGTTGTCAGCAGCATTGTCGATGCGACCGCAATGCCGTAAGCGGCTGCCAGATTGTCCGAGGACTTGAAGAAGACGACGAGAAACACCACTGCAGCGTAAAGCGAGACATTGATGAACGGCACGTACACCTGTCCTATTTCGTGCGTCGACGTGTGAACTACCGGTATGCGCGGCAGGAAGCCGAGCTGGACGGCCTGCTTGGTCATCGAAAACGCGCCGGAAATAACCGCCTGCGATGCGATGATGGTCGCCGCCGTCGCGAGCAGGACTAGCGGAATGAGAGCCCAGTCGGGCGCCGACTGGAAAAACGGCTGCGTCACCGCGGAAGGCCTCTCAAGGACAAGCGCTGCCTGACCGAAATAGTTCAGAACGAGACTGGGCAGGACAAGCAACAGCCATGCGAGCCGGATTGGCTTTTTGCCAAAGTGGCCCATGTCGGCATAAAGAGCCTCCCCGCCAGTCAGCGCCAGAAACACCGAGCCCAGAACAATGAATGCCGTAGTTGGCGCATGCGCAACAAAAGCGATGGCATAGAGGGGCGATGCGGCTCGCACAATGTCGATGTGTGTGACGATATGGGAAAGCCCAAGCGCTGCCAATGTCACGAACCAGACAATCATCACCGGCCCGAAAACCTTACCGACCGCGCCGGTACCGCGTTTCTGAAGTTTGAACAGGCCCGTAAGAATAGCCAGCGAGATGGGAACAATCCATTCGGTCAGGTGCGGGTCCACCAGCGTCACCCCTTCAACCGCTGAGATGACCGATATCGCCGGGGTAATCATCGAATCACCGTAGAACATCGCCGCGCCGAACACGCCCAAGGTCAATAGCACGCTGCGCAGCCGCGCAGGGGCGACACCGGAAGCCAGTGCAGTGAGCGCCAGGATGCCGCCCTCGCCGTCGTTATCGGCGCGCATGACGAAACTGACGTATTTCAGCGTGACGACAATGATTATCGACCAGAGAATCAGCGACACGATACCAAACACGTTCATCTGGGTAATGCCGCCTGCCGCCTTCAGGCATTCCCGCAGCGTATAGAGTGGGCTCGTTCCGATATCGCCAAACACGACGCCAATAGCGCCGAGCACGAGACCCGGTGCAGCTTTTGTCGCCGGAGACGACGAACTGATAGCAGACGAAGACATAGGGCCTGTAAGTTGAGTGTATGCAAAGACACCGCGCGTTAGGAAAATGAGGTTGCACACGCGGTGCAAGTGGCGCGCCCGGCCGCCCCCTCGGCCAGACATCCCCTGCAAAAAACTGGAAGGGGAGACTTCCAGATTGTCACGCGTGCAAAGTAAGGGTTTCTTAAGCTTGCGGCTGCATGGCGCGCCGGTACGCTAGCCGAAGCGGCAGGCGTGCGAATCGAGGCAGGATGTGATGCGGCGGCAATCCAGGCGAACACGGGCGCCCGCTCGCTCGCAAGTCACTCAAAGTGCAAGCCGTCAACGAAATACATCGTTTCAAAGCTCTCGCAGTAACGGACGTCCGCCGCTACCTCAAGTGCCAGATTCCCCAGATGGCGAAAAGTAAAGCAACGCCGAAACCACCGCCCAGGAGAATGTAAGTGCTCATGCGAATCCACAAGATTAGCGACGCGTGATTGATGTAGCCGTTCGCGAGACGTAGCGCCCAGTAGCCAACACTACGGCAACAGCGTCACGGGCCTGATGCCGTCTGCGGCGGCGACGTCGCCACCGCATTGCTTGCCATGCTACCTGCGCTTCCTTTCAGAAGTCCTGGCGGGCATGTGTTGGTGTTTGAGGACATCTGCTCTACGGCGCGCAGTACGGCTCACCGCAAAGCCTTAGCCGGATTTCGCACCCTGTGGTTTGGAGCCCGGAAGCGTCCGCGCGTCCGGGCTCGACGCAAGGTGTACTCCCTGCTCAACCGCTGCATTAAACTGGAATTCATTCGCCCACATCGGAATGCGCGTTCGATAGAACTCCGCCCACTGAAATTCGGCGAAGGGCTCAGGCGTTTTCACGTAGCCGCCCGCGTCACGCACGAAGGCTGCCAGGCTGCGGTAGGGGTCGTCGGTCAGGCCCGAGACCACGTCGGGGATTGCAGACATTGCCCGCAGGATGCCGCGCTCGTCGTAGGGATGTACCCACCGGCGCTCAATAATTGCGTCCCAGAATTTTCCCCTCGGCGAGTCGCGAAAAGTCCTCCACAACTGTCGCGAACGCCTTCGTGATGCCACCGTCCCAGAGGGCGCGCGCAAGATGATGATGGTCGATGACGTAGTGCCGGTCCCGTTTGCCGATGACCGTTGGGATTGGAGCGCTTTTGAGGAACGCTTTCAAATCCTTTTGATTCATGGCCAGAAGGTGCTGTCGTTTCGAGTCGACCTCAAGCATTCCAACTGTCGCTTGCAGCGGCCGAAGCTGTTCGATGCTCACGCCCAATATCTGCGGGCAACTGAAGCAGATATATGCCCAAAATAGCCGACCCGTTTCGCTAATTGGTTGAGCCTCGGCGCGGTGTACGCCCGCGAACTCTCAAAAATGCATCCGGAACTGGTACGGCAGGTTATCACCCTCGCGACTCCCGTCGCAGGCCAGCCGAACTCGACGCATGCCGGATGGCTTTTCACGCTCCTGAACGGAGGGGTGTCACCAATGGATGAGGCACTCCTGTGGTGGTTGAGTATCGACCCCAAGGTTCCCTGTACATCGGTGTACTCGCCATCCGACGGCATTGTGGGTTGGAATGGATGCGTCGGCACCGAGGCCGGATATCATCGGAATATTGAGGTGGACAACGTTAGTCACTGGGGAATGGTTCACAAGCCAGAAGTGCGACGTGTCATAGCTCGCGTTCTTGCCGAGCCTCGGCGCACCAATCTGATACGTCACTGGGCACCTCCACGTCATCATCCTTGCCGCTCCAGTGCGAGATTGCCGACGTTAGCTGGGCCCGGTTTCCCCTCAGACGAAATTGTTTCGAGCGGACGGTTATGTCTGTGACAATCGCCCGCATGAACTGCCGAGCTCGCGGAGTACCGGGGGTCGGAAGTAAATCGCGTGCAACCCGAAGGAACCTCTCGCTTGGTGCCCGCCCGAACTTACGGAAGGGCAATTGCTGGCGAAGTTCGAGGGTTCTCCGCTCACTGGCCGACCTTTCCCTGTCTGCTTGTTTCGATGAGATGAAGCCCGTAAGGCTTGCGTCTATTGGGAGCGTCTTCTTCCCTATCTGTTCGTACAACTGGGCCAGCGATGAGTCCAATGCAGCGATGCGGGTGCACGCGTCGACATAACGCGAACTAGGCCCGTTCTTGATGACGCGACGCGTCGGGTCGCTTCGGTCTCACTGTCGAAGATGGCGCAAGCGCTTGCCTGGTTCGTCGGCTGCAATGTGGATGTCTTGGAAAGCCAAAAGAAGTAGGAATCGGGTTGGCACCGGTCCGAGCTGGTTTCCAACCAGTCACCTCCGAAGTGCTTCAGTTGGAGACCGCCAGTTTTTCCCTGGCCGTCATAGGCTCGGACGTAACAGGGCTGCGGCCGGGTGCCGGGAAGGCGAGGCCGCTTGATGGCTGCCTTTATGTCCCAGCCAACAGCCACTTGACTGCCCTCGCCGGATAGTCCTTCGGCCACTCGCTTGCCAAGGACTCGACCGTAGCCCGCATTGCTGCACCACTGGCGCCTTCCTTGCACCCAATCTCAGTCGATGCTTCCATCAGCACCTGCGCGCCGGCGACCCTGCCCACGTCACATACTGACCAGAAGCCCGTCGGCCGCAAATTTGCCGGTGCGAAAAATCATTGGCGCGCGTCACGTCATCGCGAACTGACGGTCGATATCGGCGAACTCGCATTCGACGATACTCAGGCTAGGGAAGGTCTGCACAACTCGTTTTCAGATCGCCGACCTTTTACCACTTGAACTGAGTCAGCCAGGAGAATCGGCCGACAGGTTGGTCGTCTGGCCTTTGAACCGCGACGCCCCCTGTT
>NZ_JBFOAH010000077.1:0-4883 GCF_040812055.1 Paraburkholderia suaedae
AAAGAACGCCTCGGAACATGGCATGATTGGACTGTCTCTGCCGCAATCGAGACAGTTATCTGATAAGGATAACTACGCGTGTGCCGAATAGTTGACTTCCAGCCGCCAACTTGACAACGCCCTCCGATTTGCTCGCTCAAGGTATGACCGAAAACCGAAGCTTCACCCCTTACTTGCTTCTCAGTCAGTTCCGTGGGAGTGAGGTCGCGTACATCCGAGTACGGAAGCCTGAACCGTGGTCGGATTAACCCCTGTGCCGCGAATTGCGGAGCACGATCGCTGATGAACACGACCGGATTGTAAAAGCTACTTAGTAGCCTACCTCCATGGCGCAGTACTCTGAAACACTCTTCCCACACTGGGCGTACATCAGGCACATATAAGTTAGAAATCGGTTGGAAGATGCAGTCGAAAGATGCATCCGCGAATTCCGATAGGTCTCGCATGTCACCCTGTACGACCTTAAGCGCGAGGCCATCCCGACGCGCCACCATCTCATCCTGCTCTAACTGCAGAGCGGAGGCATCGAATACGGTCACTTCAGCACCGGCTGCGGCTAAGAGTGGCGCTTGCTGGCCACCCGCTGAGGCAAGGCAGAGAATGCGTTGGGCTTGGATTTCAGGCAGCCAGTCGTCAGGCAATGCTCGGGGAGTAAGATGGACTTTCCAGTCGCCACGGCGCGCGGCCGAAATTACCTCAGAATTAACTGGTTGCGACCATTCGCATTGTTGCGCTGCCAGCCGGTCCCAAGCGCCGCGATTATGGTTGAAAATATCAAGATTGTCAGTCTGCGAGGCAGGCATCGTGTTTTCCTTCAAGTGATTTGGAAAACTGCCCGTAGACACGTGAACCGCAAGCGAATGCCCTGCGACAACCGGCCGTAACACCCCGTAGATCGGGTGCAGGGTCGAGCGGGGTCACCAGAGCGGAAAAGCAATGCGACTCTCGTGCTAGTCAGCGAGGGGCAAGATGCGAAGGCATCTCGGCATTTACTTGTTCACTCTGATGCGCTCCTGTCGAATATGCGAGGGAACCGGAATAGTAACGCGGCCCGCGAGCAAGGTGCAACTGCTTGCGCCAGGGATGCGACGAGCCTTATCGCCTCAGTCGCGTCCGTTATCGAATATAGACCGGACGTCCTAAATCCGTCACGGTGCCGGATCGAGTGGCCGTAGATGGCCGATCCTGTTGAAAAACTCGTGTTTTGGTTGAGGGCGCAGAAGTTGGCGACACGTTTTCGAGTTGTGGCGCTTAGCGAAGTGGCGAACTTGAACCAGGCAGCGATCCCCGTTGCTGGTCATGTAGCTGCCTGATTCATCTGCGTGCTTGCTGGCATGAGCCACTTGGCCATTCTTCGCAGATTTTGGGCGGTTGCTGCCATCAGGAACTCATCATGCGCACCGTTTGGCCGCGCAGTCGCAGGCGATCCAGCTTCAGGATGCGCTTGAGATGAGCGAAGAGCATTTCCACTTTCTTTCGCTGCCGGCGAGACTGCTTGTATTCTGGGGTTGTCGCGATGCGCCTCGCTTCATCGCGGGCGGCTTCATGGATGCTGCGCGTGATTTTGCGAAACGCCATATTCGGACAGCATTGATTCTTCATTGAACAATGGCTGCAGTTCTTTTCACTCGATCGATACACGATGGTGTCGGCTTTCGTGATGTGCGTGCGTGGATTTTTCAGTGGACGCCAGTCGCTGCGTAGCGCGTTCCCTGCAGGGCATCGATACTCGTTGGCCTGTTCATTCCAGATGAATTCACTACGGGAGAACGTATTGTCCTTGCGCGTTGTTTTATCCCAGACCGAGACGTGCGGCTCGATGTGTTTCCCTTCAACCATCCAGCCAAGCAGCGCTGCTGTGCCGTATGCGGTGTCACCTACCAGCTTGCGGGGCGTCAGGTCCCATTGACGTTCTACACGGTCAATCATTGTTCTGGTTGATTCGACTTCCTGTGACCGATTCGCCGGCGTCGCCTCAACGTCCATAATGATCCCTGCCTGCAGGTCAATCAGATAATTCGTCGAGTAGGCAAAGAACGCAGGGCCGCCTGGAGCGGCCGTCCATCGTGCGGCAGGATCGGTCAGGGATATCTTCTTTGGAGGCGTCAAAGACGCTGCTGGCTCAGACGCATCTGCTTCCACCGGATTGGTTTGCTCCAGTGCCTCAAGGTATTCCCGCACAGCGCGGCTCTGGCCGTCGGCACGTCTCCAGTCGATAGGCTCTGCTCCCAACACGCCATTCGCAGGACTCGCGTCTGCCTTGATGATGCTTGCATCAATCGCGAATCCCTCACCTTTGACGAGCCCTTCGGCCCATGCAGCGACTCAGCACAGATTCGAGCACGTGACGCAACAGATCGCTATCGCGAAAGCGCCCGTGACGGTTCTTTGAGAACGTCGAGTGTTCCGGTACGACGTCCTCCAGACCGAGGCGGCAGAACCACCGGTATGCAAGGTTCAGATGCACCTCTTCGCATAGACGTCGTTCGGACCGGACGCCAAAGCAGTAACCCACGATCAACATGCGAATCATGAGTTCCGGGTCAATCGATGGACGACCCATTGGGCTGTAGAACGGTGCGAGGTGCTGGCGCAGATCTCGCAGATCAAGAAAGCGATCGATGCCTCTCAGCAGGTGTGATTGCGGGACGTGGTGGTCGAGGTTGAACGAGTAGAAAAGCTTGTCCTGTCCGCTATCCAGTCGACCCATCATGACGATTAACTCCCGTCGTTTGATGCCTTCCAGGATACCTAACATTCCGCATCGCCGCCGACTTTTTCAACAGAATCGGCCGGGAGCGGGCATTGACGGGGCCGCCCTCAACTTTTGCTAAGGACCTGAAATCGGACATGGGGTCAACATCGGCCCGAACGAGTGATGCGGCAGTCGCGAATTCTTCGGCGGTGGCGGCCTGACGCTGCCAATAAGCACCACCAGCGCGAGACGAAGGGGGGCCTCGCGCTAAAGTGAATGGCCTATCGGAGCGTGGACAGCCACTAACCCAGTCGCGCCACCACGAAGTCGAGGAAACTGCGCAGCTTGGCGCTAGGCCGGGCTTCGGGCAATCGGACGATGTGGACCGCTCGCGTGGGGAGTTCCCAATCGGGCAGCAGGGGCACTACGTGACCTACAGCGATAGCTGGTGCAAGCAGTGCGTCCGCCTGCATGATCACGCCGACGCCCGCCATGGCGGCACTCAGCAGCGCCTGGCCATTGTTGGTGCTGAATCGCCCACGCACCGGCACATGTACTACATCGTCTCCTCGCGTGAAGCGCCAGACGTGTTTCGGTCCCCAAGCTGAAAAATTGAGCAGTGGGTACGCTTCAAGTTCCGACGGATGTGTCGGCATACCGTGGCGTGCGACCCAGCCAGGACTTGCCACAGCAAACATGCGAGACGTGGCAAGCGGACGTGCAATCAGCCTGTCGTCGAGCGTGCGGCTCATGCGCACCCCGCAGTCAAAGCCTTCTTCCGCGAGATCGACCACGCGATCGTTCAGGCTCAAATCCACATTCACTTGCGTGTGTGCAGCAATGTAGTCACCGATCACCGGCGTGAGCCGATGGGCACCAAAAGACACGGGAGCCGTGACCCTGAGCGTGCCTTGCGGCACCGCGCGCAAGGCGTCGGCAACGCCGTCAGCGGTGTGCACGCTGGCCAGCACGTCACGACATCGCTCGAGGTAGGCCGCGCCAATTTCGGTGAGTCGATGCCGCCGCGTCGTGCGCTCGATCAGTCTCGCGCCCAACTGCGCTTCGAGCGCGTGGATATGCTTGCCAACCATCACCGCCGAGAGATCGAGTGCCGTGGCTGCCGCCGCAAAGCTGCCCGCGTCGATCGTGGCCACGAACACTTCCATGGCGCGCAGTTTGTCCATATTGCTAACCTTTGATTTCGAATACGTAAACGATACGCCCATTTATCACATGGATAATTCGCAAAATAATCCTTCCATCCAGTTTTTTTAAAAAGGAGATGGACATGAAGGTTTTGCTGATTGGCGCGAGCGGTACCGTGGGCAGTGCAGTGGTTGCAGCGTTGGCCGAACGGCATGAGGTGGTTCGCGCGGGTCGCGAGCACGGCGAGTACCGCGTGGACATCACGCGCGACGACAGCGTGGAGGCAATGTTCAAGTCCATCGGCCCGGTGGACGCGATCGTTTCGACGACCGGCAGCCTGTTCTTCGGGCCTCTCGCGACAATGCGGCCAGCTGATTTCAACATCGGCTTGCAGGACAAGCTGCTCGGCCAAGTGCGAGTCGCTCTGCTAGGCCAGCACGTGCTGCGCGACGGCGGCTCAATTACGCTGACCACGGGCATCGTCGCCGAAGAGCCTATTCGTCAGGGAGCCAACGCGACCGCCGTCAACGCATCGGTCGAAGGCTTCGTGCGGGCGGCGGCCATCGAATTGCCTCGCGGTGTGCGCATCAACGCCGTAAGCCCGACCATGTTGACGGAATCAAAGGCCGTCTATGGGCCGTTCTTTCCAGGCTTCGAGTCGGTGCCGGCGACGCGTGTCGCACTGGCGTATGTGCGGAGCGTGGAGGGACCGCAAACAGGGCGTGTATATCGAGTATGGCGATGAGGTTCGGGCCGGCTTCCAAGTTGCCAGATCAGAACGATTGATCGCCAGGGCCAACGGCCGCTTCCACCCCCGTTGCAGACATATCGGGAGCGAACACGAGAGACGGCAAAGGGTCGGGCGGCGTCAGTCCGCCCTTCGAACTCATCGCTCGAAAGCGGTCACTGGAATTCAGCGGGTTTTGTCGCGATAAGGCGTGGCGCGGAGAAGCCATCCTTAGCAAATAGGAATCCTTATTTGGCAAGCAAGTAAAATTGGTCGGCAGATGTCTGATTCAAACCGTCGGTCTGCATTTGCCCC
>NZ_JBFOAH010000078.1:0-4689 GCF_040812055.1 Paraburkholderia suaedae
ACAGGATCCTTGCCGAACATCATCGGCGCGTGCTTGAGTTCGCGTCTCCTACCGGAGCCTCGAGCTCAAGCACGCGAAGAAAACGGTCTTCAAGAAAGTGAAACGATGTCTGTGAATCGCACAATTTACCACCACAAAGGAAACGGGCATGGGCATGGGGCTGGCGATCTGTCGGTCGATCGTGGAATCGCACGCCGGGCGCATTTGGGTGGTGCGCAATGCGGTCCGGGGCGTGACCTTCAGCTTCAGCCTTCCGACCGGGCCGTCGGATGCGACGTGAAACCAGTGACCATACTGCTTCATGTCCTCGATCGATTGGACTACCGGCGACAGTGTTATTCACCGTCTGAACATAAGCATCTTCAACGAGCGCGATTCACGACCAACCCTCCGACTTCTGGATTGCATGCATCGAGCCTTCTGCTGACAGCACGTTTTGGGGCGCTACGCCACTAGTCGCGGCGATGCGCACCGCCGTGTATGCAGGAGTTCGGCGACGAGGTGCCCGACGATTGGGACGCGCATTTCAACCGCGCAGTCGGACGTGAGAAGCTCCACAAGTGGTCCCGTACACTTGTCCCGAAGTCGTCTCCAAATTTAGGTCAATGTAGACTTTGCGAAGCGTGATTGCTCCCTGACGTATATGCTTTTGTTGGACCGGAAACTCCCTTAGTCGAGCACCGAACATGGGCCCTATACACGAAGCGACGACCTTTTACGAACAGTAGGCGTACGGCGTTGTAGAGACCTACGATGTACTGGTTGATGTCGCGCACGCGATCGGGCACCTCCGCGCGTTGCCGGCGCTGCAGCCGCAAATCGCCGACGACATCGCAGGCCTGTACGCTGGATGCGCCCAACGACTACGAAGCGGTGCTGGCCTGGTTGGCGCCTCACGCTGGGTGCGCTGCTTCGCTTGCTGATCGATCAGCGCTACCTGCTTGCTAACTTTTTCGCTGGCATCAGGTGCACGGCCGCACGCGCATCTCGCCACTCGTGTTCAGGCGGAATGTCATTACGGCCGACCATCCTGCGGTCGCCGACGAGCTGCGGCGCTCCAGCCCGCACCGGACGAGGCATACCCATGCCACCCATGCGCTCGCGGTCGAGGCGGCTACCGTAAGGAGGCTGAGCGCCTGATCCGGTGGGCGATCGTCAAGCGCGGCCGCGCCTTCGTCACTGACCTCTGAAGATGCCATCGCGTACGGGAGCAGGGTTGACCGCAAACGGCCGCCAGTCGGGGCAGTGTGCGGTCGCGGCGGAGCGGGCAATAACGAGCGACACGTGATTTCCAACGGGACGCATTCCAGCCAAATTGAATTTTTCATGTGCGACCGATTAGGGCGTCTTTCCCATATAGCTGGCGCTAGCGTCGCGCCAGCCTGTGCTGAACTTGAGTGAAGAGCCAACTGACGAGCAGCGTGGACACCGTGCCGAGGACGACCTGCACGAGCCGGAACAACGGCACGCCCCATAGTGGCCCTTGAGGGGGAAACAGCAGCACGATAGTCGCGGTGATGGCGCCGAGGCGCGCTGCGCTGCCCACGTTCACGCACCAGCAGACGATGATTACCGCGGCAATTGTCGTCGCGTACCCCAGGATCTCGTGCGTGCCAGCGCCGAGAGACGCGCCAACGAAACCGAACAGGCCACCCGCCATGGCTCCGACGAACTGGTCGCGCGACAGGTTGCGGGTGTCCGAGTAGCTGCGCTGCGTGACGGCGATGGCCGTGATCGCGGCCCAGAAAGCCTGCTGGGTGTGCAGCGCGCAGGCGATGCCGTAAGCGAGACATGCGCCGCAGACGGCCTGCAGCGCCGTCAGGCTGCCCTCGGCGAGCCGGTCGCGAAACGGTAGGCTCTTGAGCAGGTTGATCAATACGTCGGCGGCGCGGATGCGCGCTTCGTTTCGCGTTTCTTTCGTTTCAGTCATCGTTCGTGCTGGTTTCTTTTTAGCGCAACGGGGCGGAAAAGGTAGCGGCGTATCCGCCATCTTCAAGGCGGCGCTTCGGCCGAGCGCCGCAAATCTGCAGCGCTCAGGACTACCGGGCGCCCTTCAGCCCTCCAGGCGCAGCCCGAACCGTTTCGTCCTAGATGGGCGCGACCCAAAGTCGCAGTACGTGGAATTCTGGCGTTTCGTGGAAACGCCGCGTATCACCTGACGCGGACCGTTCGAGGGCACGACGCGTGCCTTTCTGAGCATAGTCAGGACGGTGGAGAACGGCTATTACATAAAACTGTAGTTACCTGCGCCCCAGCCTCCCTCCCGAACCAGGCCGCGGCCTTCAGGAGCGGTTCTCACGAGGCAGCCGCGCGAGTTGCAGCGTCGACCGGGTCTTTCGGGCACGATACAAAAACTTCATCAGGACCGGTCCCTCGACCTTTCAGTCATCCACGGCGACGGTACGACGACTGTGGCGAAGACAGGCGGGCACAACCTCGGGTACGGCCGGCATAGGCATCTCAAGGGGGACAAGGTGGTGGCCTTCCGCGATCGCGACTGCAACATGGGGTGCCTTTCTATGACCAGGAAGCAGCACACTTCCCCTCATTGGCGGAAATGATCTTGTAGGTGCGCTTTGACGTTCCCTTTCGACGGCTTCATCAACAGCTTGCCCTTGTACTTGCGGATATTCCATCCGAGGAAGTCGAACCCTTCGTCGATGTGCGTTACCTTGGTCTTGTCCGGCGATAGGACGAGCCCACGTTCCGCAAGAAATGCGACCACCGCAGGTTTGACCTCGTGCTCCAGCCACTCTTTCGAGTTGCCGGTGATGATGAAGTCATCCGCGTACCGCACCATGTGCATTTTCAAGCCTGTTCGCTTTGCAGCCGGGAATTTCTTCCTCAGCATCGCTTCAAGACCATCCAGCGTCATGTTGGCCACTAGCTTCGATGCCGCGAGCCTGTAGCGCACGATAGATCCAGAACGCACCTGATCTACCTGGCTTTCACCGCTATCGTAGGGCTGGGGTACCACGCCTACGCATGCACCGACTTCACGCCGATTGTGAAATGTTCTCCAGTACAGTTCGAGCGCGAGACAAGCAGTTGCGAACTTGATTGCATCCGTGCGTCACTGCATGCGGGCCGGACTCCAGCTTTATGTAATAGGCAACGCCCCGCGGGCTTCCTATCATCAACGCAATGTCGGCGAGCCGGGCACATATCGAGTCCATCATTTCTCGACTGCATATCATCGAATCAGGTATAACGGCCGATGTCATTGCTCAGTCGACAGCTACGCATGGTTTTCGATTGGTCAAGGTCCAAGAGGCGGACGTTACGTCAACCAAGGAGTAAACATGACGATCTTCGTGGAATTCTTTGCGCTGTCCATGATATTTATTCTATGTGTTCTGGTTGGCATCGATCAATGGTCGGAGCGTCATCAGTACTACGCCGCTGCAGACTCGACTTTTTTGGATGAAGCGTATCCGCGCGATGAGGCTTGACAGTCATCGTAAATATAAGTGGCTCGGTGGCTGTAGAGCCGAGCAAATATCGGTTTGGCCTGTCGCGGTGGCACGCCCCATCAGGTCCTCGGCGCTTTGGGGAGAATGGGATGACATTGCTGAAACGGATGCTTGCGGCGCTCGGGAGTTTAGTCGTCGCGAGTGCGAACGCCGGTGACGTCCCGTGTCCTTCGATGACACTTCGCGCAGTGACGACTACGGACGGGTCAGGTGTCACCACAATATCTACGGCTTTGGATGGTGGCGCGGACGGCGGGCAGCACGCAAGGCAAGACGCGTCCCCGCAACATTTGACTTCGGTTATTGGGTCGTTACATTGGATTCAAGGCCCGAAGATCGCCACCATTGATGGAAAGGCCACTTTTGCCGTGCCGGCTCGATTTGTATTCCTCGGAAGGGAGGACACGGACAAACTTATGGATCTTCTCCAGAATCCAATAGAACGTCAATATTATCTCTTTAGTCCCCTTGATTTTTCTTGGTACGGCCTAATTTAATACGCGGAGACGGGGCATATTAGCGAGCATGATGTTCTTAACGCTAATGAGCTCCTCGAAAAGATCAGGTTAAGCACGGAGGCGAGCAACAAGCGGCGAGACGCTACCGGATGGGGCCGAGTCGTGATTTCAGGATGGCGCCAACTCCCTAGCTTCGACTCTCTGACGAAGAAGCTGGAATTGGCGGTATCTGCTCTGGACGCCGATCATGTTGCTGTGACCAATTTCAACACGCGGATATTGGGACGAACAGGCATCCTTTCGGTTGACCTTGTTGCCGATGAATCCCAATTCGAAACAGCAATGCTCGACTTTCGCGCCGCAATGAAGAGCCTAAGGTTTGTTTCCGGGCAGAAATATGAAGACTACCGGCAGGGAGATCAGATGGCAAGCTACGGAATGAGCCAACTTGTAGCCAATGAAACCAAGCCGCGAGGTGACGTTCCATTGAGCGAATGGGGATTGGCAATGTTCGCTGCGATGTCCTTGATCGCTATCGGAAGAAAATCGCTGAGGCGACGTAAGTAGGCAGTCTGCTTCATCAGTCATGTCATTCGTCTCGTTCGCTCGAATCATACCGCAGCGTCTTATTGCGACATGTATGGACCCGACGCCTTTTGCAAGCTTCTTTTCGCGATGTCAAAACGGTCTGCACACATGTATCCGGCTTGCCCGGTGGGCGGTTGCCGAAGCACGCCCGCAGCCTTGATGAGATCCGC
>NZ_JBFOAH010000079.1:0-4068 GCF_040812055.1 Paraburkholderia suaedae
GCGGTTCTTGCATCTCGTCCATTCCACGCATCGCACTCATCGCCCAAGGTCATGAACACAATATCCATAACGCTCGGGCCTCGAAGCCCGTTTACACCGTTCCCAATTTCAACAGCCTGCTAGGGCCAATGGTCCGGCCGGCTTATTCAGTCCGGCCTGAATAATTCGTTTTGCGCGGCGCTAGCCGTCACGCCTTGAAGACGACACTGGTCGAGCGGTTGAGCAAAGCGAACAGAACAAGGGCGCAAAAAATCCGCAGCTTTCTGAGGATCATGCGCAGGTTGTGGCCGGCACCACACAGCACAGCGTGAATCGCATCACCGAGCGTGCCTTTAAGCCAGTTTCGATCGAGTTTGCCGTCCGTCTTCATGTGACCAATGGCAGGCTCGATTGCGCTTCGTCGTTGGATCATTGCGCGCAACTGGCGCGTGATACCGCGCCGCAATCCCGGGTGATAGATCTTCACTCCCTCGACAGCGACACCCCTGTAGCCGCGATCCACGATGGCGACTTCGGGATTCACATCGCTCAGGATCGCCGCCTGCTCCAACGCTTCAGCCAGCGTGTGACCGTCGTATGGGTTACCCGGCATCGAGCGGGCGCCAACCACAAGCCCTTCCTTGTGTGTCGTCGTGATCGACACCTTCACACCGAATTCGTAGGGTGTGCGAGCCTTGCCTTTCGCCAAACATTCGACTTCCGGCGCATGCAGTGCGTACAGCTTGTTTTTGTCCTTCTGCTTTTGCGACAGGACCCGCCTCGTGCGACCGATCAACTCCTGCAGCGCGATGCGCCCAGTATCGGCGACTGAATCAAGCTGACGCTCCACATCACGCATCACCCGCCCAACGCGCGAGCGCAACGTGCGAAGCGCCTTCTTCATGCGCTTGTACTGCTTCGCATGCGCGTAGCGGCCAATTTGACGCGCCAGGTGCGGCGCCTCGCGATTGTAATTCTGCCGCAGCTTCAATCCGTGCCGGCCGCTGCCTTCACCAGATGTTCGCGACACCGCTCAAGCAGGCGCGAATCGGTTGGATGGGCGATCGCCTTTTGCATGACAGTCGTGTCAACGATTACGCGCTTTGCACTTGAGGCCCTGATCACGCCCCCGCGCTTCGCCGCTTGGATCGTCTCGGCCAGCAGTTCTTCGACTCCGACTTCGCCCAGACGCTTGCGCCAGCGGGTCAGGCTCGACGGATTAATCGGCGGCTCAGTCTGCAAAAACGTTTCGCCAGTGAAGACCTGCCAATAAGGATTCTCCACCCATTGCCAGACCACTTCCTCGTCCGAAAGATCGAACGCATGCTGGAGATACAACAAACCAGCAATCAGCCTCGGTGATGTGGCCGGCCGACCTTTGCGTGAGACGAAGCTCGCGCTCATCGACGCATTCAATCCATCCCAGTTGATCAGATCGGCCAGACGCACCAGCGGATGCTTCAGGTTGATCTGCTCGCGCAGAGGATGCCAGAACAAATCGCCTTCACTCACCGCTGTCTTCGGACCCATCCAGACCTCGACAGAATTTGCAGGAAACCACCCATAATCTGCCAGGATCCTGCAAATCCATCAACAACTTTCCGCTCTAAACCCTTGCTGCACACCGCTCTCCGAATTTTTCAGACTCGACTATTCAGGCTGGCGAGGAAATCGGCGGCATCGCCGGCTGTGAGTCGCCGGAAGATGTCGAGCAAGCGGCCTATGACCGCGACATCTACCCGGACACGATTGAGGTGGAGGCGAGCTGAGTTGCGGCTCTGACGACACGCCAGAACAGCCCGCAGGGTGAGCCTTTCGTCTGAGTAATCTTCCTCATGAGATAATGCGCATCGGAATAGCCAGAACTTCCAGCCGGCATCGCTTGATGTCGGTTTTTTTCGGTCTGCTGCGGATGGAGATCAGGGTTTATACTGTGTCCGTCTCCTCCAAGTTCTCCCCCAAGGACATGGATTAGCCCGCCCACTGAGGCGGGCTTTTTTTGGCGACAACAGAGCGTGTCGACGCTCTGTGACAGGAAGACAAAAGCCGGCCACCCGAAAGGGCACCGGCTTCTTTGTTTGCGGTGTGTCAGTCTGGGGTAAACCTTAGACTGACGCTCACACCCCACGATCACCCTTAATAGGGTTAACCCGTATTACACAACAATCCATTTCGGACAGGGGCCTTAATCTTAAGCGCGCGCTTACCTAGACTGTCGTCATTGGTTTACGAACAGGGCTGTTCGTAGCAGAAAAACAAAGTCTGGAGGGTAGTAACCATGAAGTCCCTTATTCAAGCCGTGGTCATCGCCGCTGCCCTTGCCGCTCCGGTTGCCGTGTTTGCTCAATCGAATGTGCCTGTGACCCGTGCCCAGGTCCGCGCGGAACTGGTCCAGCTGGAAAATGCTGGCTATCGCCCGGGCGAGGGCGACCGCACCACCTATCCGGCACAGATTCAGGCTGCTGAAGCCAAGGTCGCTGCGCAAAATGCGCAAACGGCAACAGCACAGAATCGCGTAGCTGACACCAGCGGCATGGGTGGGGTTGTCAGCGGTTCGTCGTCATCCGGTGCACCCGCAGCCGCCAGCCCGGCGGCCAATGATGGTATGAAGCCGATTTACTTCGGCGCGCATTAACCCTTCAGGTTGACGAGCCGCCGGTGCCCCATCCGGTCGCCGAGCATCGTCCTCTGCGCGCCCCATTCCAGGAACTGGCCCGCTATCGAGGTAACGCCCGGTAGCGGGCCAGTTTCGTATCGATACCTCCGCCGTCGGCTCCCGGTGGCTTCGCCCAAGCCCTTACGGTCTGGGCGCCTTTTCTCTCATTCCATCGATGGTGGTGTCGTGCGGGACGTTCCCTGCTATCTGTCGGAGTCCGACAGATGCCTATCCGGCCGGGCTGCCCCGCTTCGGCGGGCTTTTTTGCCCGCCTCAAGCGCTGTTCGTCGAAAGCCAACAGGTAATGCGGTGCGGTTCGTCGGAGCCGAACTAAGCGCGCGAGCAGATCGGCCGAGGCAGCCGCTAGATTTCCAGTTTGTTTTATTTATCTCATTTGAATCATGGACTTATGAGGATGGAATCACTGCTCGAGACTCCGTTGGCACGCCGCTCGCATATGTAGCTGCGAGCGCAACAATCAGTGCTCATCCAACCTACCGAATAGGAGATTTATCATGCTGAAGATCCAGAACCTCGCCGTTAGCAAAGAACTCGACCGCGCTGAAATGGGCGCTATCGTGGGCGGCAACTCCGCCTACGGCGGCATCAACACCAACTACAACGGCGGCTTCTCGTTCGCCAGCCCGCAAACCATCGTGAACCCGGTGGTCGCACTCGACGCTTCGACGCATACCGACGTCGATGTGAAGAACATCACGAAGTCGCTCGACGCTGTGGGTAGCATGCTCGGCGGCGTGAAGGTCTAAGCGTCCAGCGTGAAAGGGGGAAGGAATGGTGTTCCTTCTCCTCTCTCTGAGCCACGTCTTTGGCTGCCGCAGAGATGGCTCAGAGAGAGGTCCGCATTCTCCTGGGTGCGGCCCTCTCTCCTGAGAAAGCGCGTTGGCCCACTTCGGTGGGCCTTTTTTCGTCTCGCTGTGAAGACCGAGTACCGCACCTCTAGTCGGCTACCGTGGAATCAGATTCCAGCACGCGCGTAGGCGTAAGAAAATTCACGATGCGGGTCTCGGGGGCGAAGCACTGAGCATCCCCAGATGGATGTGCAAACTCAGTTTGTACGTACACCTGGCATCCTGTCCTCGACTTGTGTTTGCCGATTCACATGGTTTGAGGGTGAGTTGAGGTCGACGTGAGGGTGCGACAGGCAGGGTCGAAACCTTGCTCGACGCGGGTTTTGGGGGTGCTATTGGTGGAACGGCTCGGTTCTATTGGTGGAGCGGCTCGGTTAAATGGTGGAGCGACTCGGTTTGTGGTGTAACGGCTCGGTTCTATCCACATGACTTAGAGCGGCTTGAAGTTGACCCAGAAAAACGGACATCTATCCTTTGGAGAAGGAGGTGCCGATTATGGGCAAGCATCGTACCCCGTACCCGGCCGAATTTCGGGCGCAAATGGTCGACCTGGTGAGGGCCGGA
>NZ_JBFOAH010000080.1:0-4036 GCF_040812055.1 Paraburkholderia suaedae
AGCGGCTCCTGCATCTCATCAATCCCACGCATCGCACTCATCGCCTAATCTCATGAACACGATATCCATAACGCCTGTCCTTCAAACCCCGTTTACACGGGACCCAAATTCAACAGCCTGCTAAGGGCTTGCAGTGGTACTGGAAGGGCGACTTTGTCAAGGCGTTGCCTGACGAGGCGATCGACGTGCACATCGCTAACGCGCTCAAGGCGCCGACCCCCTTCTGCCTGATGCACCTCTACCCGATCGACGGCGCCGTTCGGAGGGTCGCCAGGGATGCCACGCCGTGGAGCGCGCGGGACGCGTCTTTTTCGATGGTAATTGCCGCGATCAGCCCCGATCCCAAGGACGCCGAGGCGCTTAAGACCTGGGGGCGTACCTACTGGGGGGCCATTCACCCGTTCAATCTGGAGGGCGCCTATGTCAACTTCATGGACGCCGACGAGGCCCGGAACCGCGTCGAACTGAGCTACGGCGAGAACTATGCGCGCCTTGCCTCGATCAAGGCAAAGTACGATCCCGACAACCTGTTCAGAGTCAACCAGAACATTAAACCGACAGCGTGAATCTACGCGCACGGCTTCGTGCGCCCGCGCCGCGTGGTTGTGTTCAGCGTGAACGCTCTGCAGCATCGCCGTCTTCGTTGATGGCTGACTTGCGCTTGTGTCGCCCGCAGCCTGAAGAGTGTCCACGTCGCGCCGAAAACTGATCAGCGCGACGCGTGAATGAAATCAGTAACCAAACCATGGGAGTTCGCGTTCCTCACGCACGAGCTCCCTGGACCTCTCAGATGCGTGCAAGCTACGCAAAACAGTTCGCGAGGGTCCGCTTCGGGGCGATCCTAAGCTGGTACCTCGACACACGTTCTTGGCCCGGTGCCGCCTCTCCTTTAGGCATATTGGACTGAAGTCACCGCGAGCTGCGATTGGCGGCACGCGACCCACTGCCGTCGGTGGAATTGTTGGGTCTCAAGGGGCAGTTTACGAAGCGCAACGGTCATTCGCGACGCGGGTGTCGTGTAGCTCCTACTAGGCGTCTAATTTCCGATTTCGAACGTCCCCGCTTCGCGCCTCTCCTTCAACGTTCGTCGAGACCCATCCAGCATGGATATGCATCGAGATCGACAGAATATCGATTGTCGCGCGGTCCCTTTTTCACTTTAGTAATACTGCCAAATGCAGCTGTATGCTTTCTCGAACAGTTCCCCATCTGCATGCAGCTTGTACTTGAAGAGGGCCTTGCGCACAGCCTTGCCCACGCAGTTATCGAGCTCTTCCAGATCCTCTGCCGTTGCCTTCTCGGCCGCCAGTTCCGCGATGGTGGGTTCCGACGAGCTATTCCGCGATATCCGCAGGGCTCATGTCAACACTCAGGATCTCGATGCCGCGGCCAAACTTCACCGGGCGCGTGCCGAGAAACGTACCGAGCCCTACCTCTCGCCAGACGTCGGCGTTCCCCTCCATGAAGCCACGCGAGTCACGTAACGCGCCGGCTTAATCCGATGACTTCGGCCAGCTCTCGTTCGGGCGGCAGCATGTCGCCGTCCTTGAGTCCGCGCGTCTCGATGAGAGCCCGAATTGTTTCCGCTGCGTTGTCGTTCATGTTGCGAACCAAGCAGCATTGGTTTGAAGTGCGGCACCAGTTTTTATTTTCATGTTGAAAAGCATTGCATAATGCAGTCAGAATGATTCAAACATACCGATGTAAGGTTGATACCAATGTGCGATTGGTATCAACCACGTGACCTATGACGGCCGATGTGTTGGCACGATGAACCTGACGCATATCGAAGGCGGGTACCGCGAAGAACATGAAGTAGTGGGATTGACGATCGGTGCGTTCCTGGTCCCCGCGTGGCACAAATATCGCCGGCGCTAGCGCCCTGCCCGCTTTTATCTTGAGCTTGATCTAGCCTTTTCTTGGAGCGATTTTTATGTACCGTCGGGACTTTTTGAAAGCGTCGGCTGTAACCGCCATGGGACTGTCAGGCCTCGGACAGTCCGTCCGGTCACAGGCCGCGCAGTCGATGGCCATGCTCACGTGGGGCGGCCTTTGGGGCAACGGCATGGCCCAATATGTCGATACGCCGTTCACCGCAAAGACCGGCTACTCGATCATTCAGGATCGCGGGCCGACACCGGTCGAACGCGTCACCAAGCTGAAAATCGACTTATCGAATCAGCCTTATGACCTGATCCAGATTCACGACGGCGTAGTGCCGCTCGCCGAGTCGCAAGGCGTCCTGGAAACGCTCGATCCGGCGTCGCCGAACCTGCCGCTCCTGAAGGATGTGCCAGCGCGTTTCCGTCGTCGGGGATGGGTGGCCATGATCTATTCAGCGCTCGGCATTGTGTACAACAAGGAGCAGGTCAAGAAGCCGCCGCGCAGTTTCGCGGATCTATGGATCCTGAGTACCAAGGCCGGATAGTTCTACCGCAGATCACCCATTCGATCGGGCCTTACATCATTCCCATCGGCGCCATGGCGGCGGGGAAAGACCCGAAGGATGCCCAGGCGGGTTTCGACATGCTGCGCAAGATGGTCAAATTGCAGCCAGTCTGGGCCGACGACACCGACACCATCATGAATTCGCTGCAGTCCGGCGATGCCGCCATCGGCCTGCTGTACAAATCGCAATGCTTCACGATCCAGGACAAGGGCGCAAAAGTGGAGTGGGTGTTTCCCGGTGAAGGCGCGATCTCGTATCTGGCGGGGACCGGCATTGCAAAAAACACGAAGCATCGCGCTCTTGCCGAGCAATACATCAACATGACGATTGCGCCGCAATCCCAGGCGTGGACGGCGAAAGTCTTCAACTACGCAGGGTCGAATCCGAAGATGCTGACACTGCTTCCGCCAGAACTTCAGCAGCGAGTGCAGTTCTCGCAGGCGCAAATTGGCAGGATCATCGACCTGGATCAGCAGTTCATATCGGCACACCGCGCCGACTGGACCGATCAGTGGAACCGCATCGTCAACGGCGCCTGAGCGATGGCTTTTAGCTGGAACTGGTCCGAGCGGCCGGACGATCTTGCAGTAGCGGTGTTCGCGCACCGGGCCATCGCTCGTGGTCACGAAGTCTCCCTGACAGACGATGGCTACAGCGGCCCGGACGCGTTGGCGGCCGCAGCGGCGCGGTGCGCACTGAACGGTGTGTCGGGCACGGCTGCCGGCACTCGCCTACGTCTGCCCAGAATCGTTCTGTACGCCGGCGATGCCATCGGCTACCCGTACTACGCGTATTACTCGCACGCGTTATGGAGCCTGGGCCTCGCATATCGGCGCGCGTCGGCAGTACAGATTGCACAGGGAATCCTCGACCATGCGGATGTCCTGATCATTCCCGGTGGCTTCGCCACCTGGGGTCTCGACCGCATTGAAGAAGTGACGGGGGTCGATCAGGCGATTCGCGGGTTTATCGCTCGCGGTGGCTCGTGCATCGGGTCGTGCGGCGGCGCCTTTTACCTGTCCGAAGGCAGACCCGGCTGGCTGAACGCAATCGATGCAAAGCCGCGCTTCACGCATGAATATCTGCTTACCGGCACGTGCCTGCTTAACGTGCGGCTGTCGGATCCTGCGCTGCGTCGTGGATTGCCCGAGACAATCGAGCTGCCCTATTACCACGGGCCGGTGTACGACGTCGCCGAGCGCGGCTCGTCAACGCTTGCGACGTTTGGCGAACACGTGATTGCGAATCGTCTTTTCATAGATAACCCCCTCGACCCGACACGTTACGGCGACATCATGCGCAATCGCGTGGCAATACTTTCGGGTCGAACGCCGGCGCTTCGGGTGATTGGATTTTCTGCGCATCCGGAGATGGGTGAATTCCTGCGCAAAGCCATTGTGCTCGACGGTTACGTCCGGCATTACTTGCCCTTGCGGGGCGCCAAGACAATGCAGGAAACCCTGCGGCACTGTCAGGTTGCTGGAGATGGGGCGGTAGAATGAAGCGATGAAGAAGACCAAATCGCTTTATCACGGCCACCGTTTCCCTGCTATCGTCATCAGCTGCGCCGTTCGCTGGTACTTCCGG
>NZ_JBFOAH010000081.1:0-3695 GCF_040812055.1 Paraburkholderia suaedae
AACGGCGTCTCGCCGTGGGGAAGCGGCAACTACCGCGATTCTGGGCAGTAGTGCAACTAGCATGCCATCAGGCTAAACCCTCGGTTGCCCGTCATCCGTGCCGGCTCGCGCGATGAACGGCACCGCAAAAGCACTTCGAAAAGCACTGGAAAGGCACCCGAAGGGCACCGGCACGGCGCGAGGAACGGGCTGCCGCGCACCTGAAGCGCGCCCGGCGCTGCGGGTGCAGGGCAGCCCACACGGGGCGGCGAAAGACCGGGTGTCCCTGAGTCTTTCCCTGGCCGTACCGGGCCGCACGCCGGGTCAGGCAGCGGGCGCCAGAGATCCCCGCCGCGGCTTTTCCAGGGCCGACTTGTCGAAAAAGGACGCCTATGGCGGAAAAGGCAAAGAACACGTCTGAATTCATAAATTGACGCGCAGGGCGAACGTCAAGAATAGAAGCCATACAGAGCGGCGGCAGCAAACGTGCAGGCGCCGCGCCAGGCCTTGCATCAACCCTCTCACGGACCTTCCATGTCGAACCCGGATCCTTTCTTCGAAGCGCCGCTCGCCACACGCGATGCGGCGGTGCGCGGCGCCATCCTGAAAGAGCTCGAACGCCAGCAGTCGCAGGTCGAGCTGATCGCCTCGGAAAACATCGTGTCGCGCGCGGTGCTCGAAGCGCAGGGCTCGGTGCTGACCAACAAGTACGCGGAGGGCTATCCGGGCAAGCGTTACTACGGCGGTTGCGAATACGCGGACGCGATCGAGACGCTCGCGCTCGATCGCCTGCGGCAGCTGTTCGATGCGAAGTTCGCCAACGTGCAGCCGCACTCGGGCGCGCAGGCCAACGGCGCGGTGATGCTCGCGCTGGCGAAGCCCGGCGACACGGTGCTGGGCATGTCGCTCGACGCGGGCGGCCACCTCACGCACGGCGCGAAGCCGGCCCTGTCGGGCAAGTGGTTCAACGCGGTGCAGTACGGCGTGAAGCGCGAGTCGCTGCTGATCGACTACGAGCAGATCGAGGCGCTCGCGCACCAGCACCGCCCCACGCTGCTGATCGCCGGCTTCTCGGCCTATCCGCGCGCCCTGGACTTCGCACGGCTGCGCGCGATTGCCGACAGCGTGGGCGCGAAGCTGATGGTGGACATGGCGCACATTGCCGGAGTGATCGCGGCGGGGCGTCATGCAAATCCGGTCGGGCATGCGCACGTGGTCACTTCGACCACCCACAAGACCCTGCGCGGCCCGCGCGGCGGCTTCGTGCTGACCAACGACGAGGACATCGCGAAGAAGATCAACTCGGCGGTGTTCCCCGGGCTGCAGGGCGGCCCGCTGATGCACGTGATCGCGGCCAAGGCGGTGGCGTTCGGCGAGGCGCTGCAGCCGGGCTTCAGGACCTACATCGACCAGGTGCTCGCCAATGCGCAGGCGCTGGGCGAGGTGCTCAAGGCGGGCGGCGTCGATCTGGTGACGGGCGGCACCGACAACCATCTGCTGCTGGTCGATCTGCGGCCCAAGGGTCTGAAGGGCAACCAGGTCGAGCAGGCGCTCGAGCGCGCGGGCATCACGTGCAACAAGAACGGCATTCCGTTCGACACGGAGAAGCCCACGGTCACCTCGGGCATCCGCCTGGGCACGCCCGCGGGCACCACGCGCGGCTTCGGCGCGGGCGAGTTCCGCGAGATCGGGCGGCTGATCGTCGAGGTGCTCGATGCGCTGCGCGATCATCCGCAGGGCGACGCCGCCACCGAACAGCGCGTGCGCCGCGAGATCTTCGCGCTGTGCGAGCGCTTCCCCATTTACTGAATCCGCCTGGAGCACACGATGAGCACTTTGCACGACAGCAGCATCATCATCGACGGTCTGAACATTTCGAAGTTCGAGCGCTCGGTGTTCGAGGACATGCGCAAGGGCGGCGTGACCGCGGTGAACTGCACGGTCTCGGTCTGGGAGAGCTTCCAGAAGACGGTCGACAACATCGCGCAGATGAAGCAGCAGATCCGCGAATACGGCGAGATCCTGACGCTCGTGCGCACCACCGACGACATCCTGCGCGCGAAGAAGGAGAACAAAACCGGGATCATCTTCGGCTTTCAGAACGCGCATGCGTTCGAGGACAACCTGGGCTATATCGAGGCGTTCAAGGATCTCGGCGTGAACGTGGTGCAGCTTTGCTACAACACGCAGAACCTGGTGGGCACCGGCTGCTACGAGCGCGACGGCGGCCTGTCGGACTATGGCCGCGAAGTGATCCAGGAGATGAACCGCGTGGGCATCATGGTCGATCTGTCGCACGTGGGCGGCAAGACCTCGTCCGAGGCGATCGCCGCGTCGAAGAAGCCCGTGTGCTACTCGCATTGCTGCCCGTCGGGGCTCAAGGAGCATCCGCGCAACAAGAGCGACGCGCAGCTCAGGGAGATTGCCGAGGCGGGCGGCTTTGTCGGCGTGACGATGTTCGCGCCGTTTCTGCGGCGCGGCGCCGAGGCGACCGTGGACGACTATATCGAAGCGATCGGCTACGTGGTCGATCTGATCGGCGAAGACCAGGTGGGCATCGGCACGGACTTCACGCAAGGCTACAGCACCGAGTTCTTCGACTGGATCACGCACGACAAGGGCCGTTACCGCCAGCTGACCAACTTCGGCAAGGTGGTCAATCCCGAAGGCATCCGCACGATCGGCGAGTTTCCGAACCTGACGGCGGCGATGCAGCGCGCCGGCTGGAGCGACACGCGCATCCGCAAGATCATGGGCGAGAACTGGGTGCGCGTGTTCGGCGAAGTCTGGAAAGTCTGAACGTTCACGAAGCTGTTCGCATACAAATCTGTTCGCCTACATAAAGCTGAAGCCGGAGTCACACCATGCAACCCCAACTGCCCATCGACGTCGACGCGAATACCGGCGTGTGGACCACCGACGCGCTGCCGATGCTGTACGTGCCGCGCCACTTCTTCACGAACAATCACACCGCGGTGGAAGAAGCGCTCGGCCGCGACGCGTATGCGCAGATCCTCTACAAGGCCGGCTACAGGTCCGCGTATCACTGGTGCGAGAAGGAAGCGAAGCTGCATGCGCTCACCGGGATGGCCGTGTTCGAGCACTACCTGAAGCGTCGGTCGCAGCGCGGCTGGGGGCTGTTCGCGATCCGCGAGGCCGACCCCGCCACCGCGCGCGCGAAGATCGAACTGCGCCACTCGTCGTTCGTGCTCGCGCAGCCGGGCCGGGAAGGCAAGCTCTGCTACATGTTCGCCGGCTGGTTCGCGGGCGCGATGGACTGGGTCAACGACACCACGCCCGAAGGCCGGGGCGCGCCGCGCGCCCAGTCGCAGGAAGTGCAGTGCGCGGGCGAGGGGCACGACGAGTGCGTGTTCGAAGTGTCGCCGCTCGCGTCCTGACGAAGGGGTCGGCGGGCGACACCGCAGCGCGCAACAAGCTTATCCATTCCGAGGTCGATCGCAATGCGTTACCCGAACCTTTTCAAACCCCTCACGCTGAACCGGCTGACCCTGCGCAACCGCATCGTCAGCACCGCGCATGCGGAGGTGTATGCGGAGCCGGGCGGCCTGCCCGGCGACCGTTATATCCGCTATTACGAGGAAAAGGCCAAGGGCGGCGTCGGGCTTGCCGTGTGCGGCGGTTCGAGCCCGGTGTCGATCGACAGTCCGCAAGGCTGGTGGAAGTCGGTGAACCTGTCGACCGACCGGATCATCGAC
>NZ_JBFOAH010000082.1:0-3291 GCF_040812055.1 Paraburkholderia suaedae
GGGCAAATGCAGACCGACGGTTTGAATCAGACATCTGCCGACCAATTTTACTTGCTTGCCAAATAAGGATTCCTATTTGCTAAGGATGGCTTCTCCGCGCCACGCCTTATCGCGACAAAACCCCGCCATCGGCATGCTCGCCGAGCTCGGTGACCTCTCACGCTTCGAACACCCGCGGCAGCTGACTGCCTGGCTCGGGCTCATACCATCTGAACAGTCGTCCGGCCAGAAACGCCGGCTGGGCAGCATCACGAAGGCGGGCAACAGCTGCGCACGGCGCCTCCTGGTTGAAGCAGCGTGGTCGTATCGTCATCCGGCCAAGGTCAGCCCTGCCATCCAGAAACGCCATGAGGGGCTTCCCAAGGCGATAATCGACCGCGCGTGGGATGCCCAGCTTCGGCTCTGCAAACGGTATCGCAGACTTGTTGCGCGAGGCAAGCATCCCAACGTTGCCGTGGTTGCGATCGCCCGCGAACTGGCGGCCTTCATCTGGGACATCGCGCGCACGACATCGGTGATGGCCGGTGAACCAACTCCACAGACACATTGATTCACGAACCATCACCACCACGGAGATCGAAACAGTCTTCCGAGGACGGCGCAGCGCGGTCCGTGAACAACCCGCGAAGATCCTACGGGACAGCGTCCTGACGCGGACTCCCGAACATAGAGCGCGGCAGGTTCACCAGACGGAACCCTGTAATGTGGTAACCAACCCACGGATATCAGATTGATCCACCGTCGACGTTACAGGCTGCGCCGCCCTGAGCAGATTGACCGAAAACCTATGAAATGGAAGCCACACCTTTGCGGTCCTTGACTGAGAAAGTCATATCAGTATCTGAAGGTCGACTCGGTCGCCGTGAAGTGCAGCGCCATCAGCCGGCCCGTCGCATCGTCGATGAACACCAGCAGCGCGCACGCTGGCGCGCGTTCCTCAAACCACCGGTGATCACTGCCGTCGATCTGCACCAGCTCGCCCAGACACGCACGCCGGTTTCTCGGCTGGTGAAGCTTGGGCGGCCGCTGTTTGCGCGCAATCCACAGCCCCGCATCGCGCATCCAGCGCCGCACGGTTTCCTTCGCCAGCACCACGCCATGACATTCGGCCAGCTTCTCGCACGCCAGCGTCGGCCCAAAATCGGCATAGCGTTCGCGCACCAGCGCCATCGCCCGCGCCCGCAGGTCCACCGGCAGTTCGCGATTGCTGGGCTGGCCACGCCGCGCCGAGATGAGCCCGGCCGGTCCAGCGGCCTCATAGCGCCGCACCAGCCGGCTGACCTGACGTTCGCCCAGCTGCAGCCGTTCCGCCCCCAGTACGATCGTCAGGCGACGCTGGACGACCGCCTCGATGATCTTCACGCGCTCGAGCTCGTGCATGCTGATCGTGATGAATCCACGTCCGTTCATGGTCTGGCTCCGGGCTGTCCGTGATGCCGCAGCATGCGCCCCAGCAGCCAGCCCGGAGCAGGAAACCAGACATTTCTAAGGAGCCAGAACCGGACATTTCTAAAAAGCCCTGACATGGTAGCGGCAACCCTATCGTGCCGCTGTACTGCACCGCAATTGGTGAATTGCAGGTGACGCACGCGGTCGTCTCGGTGAGCCCGTAGCCCTCGATAATCGGCGTTTGCGTGCGCTCATACCAGCGCCGCGCGACGGCCTCCTCCACCGCTGTTTCCCCGCCTGGCAATCGATACGCCTATCGCCTCACCGTGGCTCGCATCGACTGACTGCATCCAGTGCTACCCGGTGCAGCAACTCCTTCGTGCTATCGACGAAGCGAAGCGGCACTAACTGCAACGGCACCGCTTTCAAATTTCAAATATCTTTCGCTAGTATTTCGATTGCCTTTGCAAGGACTTCCGCCGAGAGTCAAGAGCGCAGTCTGTTGAAGCTATTGCTCCTGGCTGGCCCCGGCCTGCCACATGTACTCAGGAGAGGAGAGGTGGCCTGCAGAAAGCGCCCGCTTCGTGCAAACTCACGCCTTTCCCAACGAATGGTGCAAGGAATGAGACGTCTGAAACAGGGGCTTACCGCTATCACTTTGGTATTTGGCATTGCCGCCGCGGCACAAGCGCAGCAGCCGTCTGCTGCCGGAGTTGCCGAGAGGTATTCTGAAGGGAACCTGCCACTTGAAAGCGGGCAGGTCATCAAGGACTTTTCGATCTCGTACGGAACACATGGCACGCTAAACGCCACGAAATCGAACGCGATCCTGATGGTCACTGCGATCGGCGGCAATCACCATCGACTCGATTACCTGATCGGCCCAGGCAAGGCGCTCGACACCGACAAGTACTTCATCATCACGACCGACGCGATCGGCAATGGTCTGACAACCTCGCCGTCCAACAGCGTCGCCCAGCCCGGCATGTCATTCCCGCATTTCCTGATTCGCGACATGGTCAATTCGGAATACCGCCTCGTTACGGGCAAATTCGGAATTACGCATCTGTTCGCGGTGGTTGGCGCATCAATGGGCGGCATGCAGACGTTGCAGTGGGGCGTCAGTCATCCTGACATGATGGACGCGCTGGTTCCGATCGTCCCGCTGGGACGTACGCCCGCATGGACCAAAGCCGTGCTCGATCTCACGCGTCAGGAAATCATGTCCGATCCTGCCTGGGACAACGGAAACTACCAACAGAACCAGCCGCCGCAAGAGGGCATGCGTCTGTGGGCCGGTACTATGGCGCTGATCACCCGCACGCCGCAGTTGCTCAGGAATACGATGCCCAAAAGTGACGACGCCAAGTCGTGGCTCGCAAAAACCGAAGATGACGGGTGGAAAAATTTTGATGCGCGAAACTGGGTTTATCAGACGTGGGCCTACGATGCGCATGACATCGGCACCACACCGGGTCTAAACGGCGACTACCATCAGGCGTTACGGTCGATCCGGGCGCGCACGCTGATTCTCGCCGGGGTTGGCGATCTGCTCAACCCGGAAGCCGAAGCAGTGGAAGCCGCACGCTATATTCACGGCGCGCAATTCGAAACGATCGAACCGCGCTGGCCTTCAGGTCATTTTTCCGCCGCCGGGGTCACCCAGCCTGAAGTCGATTTCCAGAATCAGGCCATCGGGGCCTTCCTCACCAAAGTCTACGCAAGCAGGGACGCGAATGACGTGCGCCAGGCGGCTGCGAACGCCCAGTAACGTGAACGGGTTCTGTCGCAACAAGACGGTCTGATATGCTGAGGTCATGAAAGCAGAGGCGACAGGGACGATGATCAACGGGATGAATGCAGCGCTCGGGCGGGTGCTCAAGCGCTTGCATTATCCGCTGG
>NZ_JBFOAH010000083.1:0-3098 GCF_040812055.1 Paraburkholderia suaedae
CAGGGTATTTCGCACATCGCCCAGCGCTTACCGCGCGTTGTTTGCGCGGACCTGACGAGATCAATTGAAGGCTTGATGGATTCACGGTCGCAGCGGCCGGCGCCGGCGACGGTCGACGCGGGGAGGTCTGGCGCACGAGCGCCGCGGTCGCAGAGGAGACCACCATCTGCCCCCCGTGAGCAGTGCTGGTGAGGCGAGCGCACCGGTGCAGCGTAGCTCCGAAGTATTGATCGCCCAGTAGCTCAACCTCGCCCGTGTGCAGGCCCATCCGAACAACGCGTCGCGCCCGTCATCGCTGTAGCCGTCGCTGCATGGTCCTTACCGCACGCCGCGCTTGCCGCTGGCGTCCTGCCGCACGGCGGTCACTACGTTAGTGGCGCCGGAACGATTGCTGGCCAGGCCGACGCGCTCACCGTCACGCAGCCCGGCTCGACGCGCGGCGTGATCGACTGGACCAGCTTCTCGATCGGCAAGGGCAACGCCGTCACGTTCGACAACGGCTCGGGTGCAACGCTCAATCGTGTGACGGGCGGCTCGCCTTCCGCGCTTCTCGGCAGCCTGAGCGCGACGGGCGGTGTGTATCTGATCAACCCGCAAGGCATTCTGGTGGGACGCAGCGGCGTCATCAGCACCGGGGGACGTTTCGTTGCCTCGACGCTCGATCTGCCAGATACCGCCGCATTCATGAATGGCGGGACGCTGACGCTCGCGGGATTCTCGAATGGGAAGGTGGTGAATCTCGGCAAGATCAGCTCCAGTGGCGGCGATGTGTTTCTCATATCACATGACGTGGTGGTGAATGCAGGCTCGGTCAGCGCACCGAACGGCACGGCTGAATACGTCGCTGGGCAGCAGGTGGTGTTGTACGAATCGTCGAGCAGCAGGCAGGTGTTCGTGCAGATCAGCAGTAGAGGCAATGTGGTCGATCGCGGCACCACGGAAGCCGCGCAGATCAATCTCGAAGCGGCCGATGGCAACATCTATGCGCTCGCGGGCAGCGGATCGCGGATCCGCGCAACCGGCACGGCGATGCGCGACGGCCACGTCTGGCTGGTGGCTGGCGATGGTCGCGTCACGCAGCAAGGGACGATCGAGGCAACGAATGCCGACGGTACCGGGGGCACGGTCGACACACTCGCAGACATACTCACATTGGGCAATAACGCAGCGGTGCAGGCGGGGCTCTGGAATATCTCGACGCCAAACTTCACCGTCGATAGCGCCACGGCTAACGCTTTTGTGCGCAGTCTGAACGCCGGCACATCGATCGACGCAACCGCGACCGGCACGAATGGCGCAAGCGGCGATATGAACGTGGCGTCGAATCTCGACTGGCAAGGGCTGGCGTCGTTATCGCTCGTGGCCTTCCGCAATGTGGCGATTGCACCGGCGACAACAATCAAAAACACCGGCAGTGGCAACCTGGCCTTGAGGGCGGACGCGGCGAGTATCGACAACGCCGGCAGCGTGGCAAATCAAGGCACGATCGACTGGTCGGGCAGTACCGGAATCGTGAGCCTCCTCCATGACATGAACGGCACCTACAGCCCCGGCACGTTAATCGGCAATGCTTCATGGACCGCCCCAGTCTACAGCGGCCTGCTCACGCAGATCACCGGCTATCGACTCGTCAATTCGGTAGCGGACCTTCAGGCCGTCGCCAACGATATGACCGGCAACTACGCACTCGGAAAAGATATATCGATGGGAGCAACTTTGCGCTTACCACGCTGGGTACGGTCGACTTCACGATTACCGCGCCGTTGACCGGTCAATTCGACGGCATGTGGCATACCGTTTCGAATATCTCGCCGAGCCTCACTGCTCTTTTCGGTGACATCGGGCAAGGCGGAGTCGTGCGGGACGTGAAAGTCGACACTCACACAGGCACCGTGGACACGCCGTTCTATTCCGGCGTCGGCATCCTGGCGATCAATAACCACGGCACCGTTGTCAATGCGTTCACCTCAGGCGAGAACGCCTGCACCCTTTGCACTTCGGAAGTGCTTTCAGGGCTTGTTGGCGCAAACTACGGGCTGATCGAGCGCTCGGGAAGCAGTGCCTCGGTCGAGACTGGTGGCGAGGCAGCCGGGCTCGTTAACACCAACTATGGGAGGATCGACCAGTCGTATGCAACGGGCTCCGCCGTAGGTTTTTTGACGCACGGCGCCGCTGCAGGGCTGGTGGCAAATAACTACGGCTCCGTTACGCAGTCGTTTGCGTCAGGCCGCGTCTCCAGCGGCAACCGGTTGGTCATGGGCGGCATCTGCATGGGCTGCTCCGGTCTTGGCACCGACGTTTATTGGGACGTCCAGACCACCGGGCAACCGTCGAGCGGCGGTAACCTGCCGGCGTCCAACGGGCTGACGACGGCTCAGATGAGCAACCCCGCCAGCTTCGTTGGCTGGGACTTCGGGCCGACGGGCGCGTGGATCATCCCGTCGGGCGCCACACATCCTGTGCTGCGCTGGCAGGTGGAACACTAGCCAGGCGGGCTGTCGGAACACACCGCAACCGGGAGTCCGCGCATGACCGGCACGGCGGTCTACTTTCGACAGTCGCGATCGAGCGTTGAAGGACCGCTCCGGGTCGAGAATCGCCGGTCGACCATCGGCGATAGCGATCGATGTCGCTGGACCAGCGTCGGACTGCGTTCGGCCAATAGTTGCCGTTCGCGCAACACACGAAGCCGTCATTCCAACGGTCGGTTCACTTCGGAACCTGCCGGATGGTCGATGTGAGCAACTCGGCCGTAGCGGTCGGTTCCACAGCGCTAATCGTGCCGCCGAATGGATGGAGATGTACGTCGGAAGTTGCTTTTTGATCAATTCCGCGAGGAATTCAATGGCTTCCGGCAACGCTGTTCATCGAAAACGGGCTCGATGAGCAGCGAGTGGCCAACGTACTTCTTTCGGAAGCGAGGCGCCTGCCGTTGCCCGTGCGACCCGCATTACAGGCTCGCTCTCAGTCTCCATTGAACTGCTGCAGAAATCCTGGACAGAAATGAGTGTTAGTGTTTCGGAGCAATTTTCCCCACAGCACGGGAGGTTGGCGATGAAACACCAACAGTATTCGGTGGAGCAGATTGTGGCCGCGCT
>NZ_JBFOAH010000084.1:0-2959 GCF_040812055.1 Paraburkholderia suaedae
GTTCGCTACACCTTCAGCGTAATGGACTTTCACCATCTACTCCTTGCCGGTCTCCCGGCGCTCCCATTTGTCATTTCCCTTTGCATCCGCAAAAAGGTTCTCACGTTCCGTACCGAAGCCTGTGTTGAGCTCATGCCGTCTTTACGCCGGCTGCCGTCAGGTCCATAAGCAGGTCCCGTCCTGACTGATCCCGGAGTGACGAGATGGCCCCGGTTTTGACAGAGCTTTGACACCTTAACGACGCATCATCGAACGGTTTGCTTGCGCTCATCTTCTCAACACTTACCTGCCATCCTTCGCGGATGACTTTTCCGCGGTCGCTCACCACCACGCCTTTCGAACGCAGCAGCACCGGGCGGTTTCAAGCCTGCTCCTGCAAGCCGACTTCGGGAGGCCTACTCCCATCTTCAGTACAGCACCACAAGCTTTCGCTTGTGTTCGTGACGCACTCTCGTCGAGGTGCCATGTGCCGCCTGGCTTGCGACGCGCCGCTTTCACGCGACGGGCAAAGGCTGCGCCAAACTGATCGCACCGGCATCGGATCGTCTCGTAGGTCACACGCCGCGTTCAAAGAATAGTCCTTCAATGTCACGCAAGCTCAATTGATACCGGTAGTACCAGCGCACGGCGCGACTGATGACGCCGGCTGGAAAACGGTGACCGCAAAACAGCGATTTCGATTTCTTCATCGCCTCATCATACGCGAGACGACCAGCAACCTGACAACGCCGTCCTGTCCACTCGATAAGTTATCCTGCCCATAGGAAACTTCTCAGCCTGCTTTCCGATTTGCATCAGAATCGGGCAGTCGGCGCGCGGCGTGCTCGGCTCAGTTCGCCGGCGACTCGAGAGCGTCGCGCGGCAGGTTGGGCGGCCGGATCTCGCCACGGTTTTTGAACATCCTGACGGTGAGCGTTTGCGGCAGGCGAAGGCGGTCGCAGACGCGATCGAGGTCCTGCGGCATGCGCGTATTCCAACGCCACAGATCAGCGACGACATCGGCATCTGGCTGCCGGCGCGGGCGGTCACGATCCTGCGTGCGCACGCTCTCATTCAAGAGCTGATTGGAGTTTCGAGCCTTTCTGCCGTTAAGAGTCTCATCGACGACGATCTGGCGCGGCTGTGGCGATTGTGAGTGGGGTGATTTGAGAGCGACAAATCGCGTGTCATGTGTGTATTTTGCGCTTGCTTTTTCGCGCTCCTTACATTAAAGTAAGGAGCGCTTTTAGGGGGCAATATGACAGCTGCAACCATCACATCGAAAGGCCAGGTCACGATCCCGGTTGACGTGCGCAACCAGCTTGGCCTGGAAGCCGGCGACCGGATCGAATTCAGTTTCAACGAAGAAACGGGCCGGTACGAGGTCTATCCGGCCACTCGCTCTCTCGCGTCGCTCAAGGGCATCGTGAAGAAGCCTGCCAAACCGGTTTCGATTGACGACATGAACCGCGCCATCGCCGAGCAGGGGGCATCGGCGCGATGATCGGACTGGATACAAACGTGTTGGTCCGCTACTTCGCGCAGGATGACGCGGCGCAGTCGAAGAAGGCGACGGCGCTCATGGAGTCCTTTTCGGCCGAGCGGCCGGGCTACGTTTCGCAGATCGCGCTAGTCGAGGTCGTGTGGGTGCTCGGGCGCAGCTACGGCGTCGACCGAGACCAGATGAAGGACATCATCGAATCGATGCTTGGCACGAAGGAACTGGTTGTCGAAGGCGCGGACAGAGTGCGAAAGGCACTTCGCGTTTTCGCGGCGTCAGACAAGGCGGATTTCGCGGACTGCCTGATCGAGCGGTCGGGGCACGTCGCGGAGTGTGAGTACACCGCGACGTTCGATGTGACCGCCTCTAAGGTCGTCGGAATGATGTTGATTAAATAACGGCGGCGAACGCCGAGCACAGGGAAAAGCGCGATGATCGAGGGACGTTCTGTTCGATGTGATACGCGCGCTCCGCTCATGGGCGCATACCAAACCCGACGTTCGACGCCTGGGGTGTTCGGGAGTCGGCTGAAGGCTACGTAATGTGACGACAGTGACCTTGCCGTTGCCATGGAAATTGATGCGGTTGGACAAGAGGAAAGGCGACGGTAACGTGGGTAATACATCAGCAGGAATGGGAGCGCGCTCTCACTACACTGGCGGATTGTAAGGTTAATCTGAACGAGTTCGATGAAACCAATCCCATGTCCAAGGTCGTTTCTTACATTGGCTGTTGCGCGGCGCCTGTCTACGCCCGCACAAACTGATTTCCGGGCACCGGCGAGGTCGACGATGACGCGTGGTTTCCGGCGTGGCTGCTGATGGTCAAGCCGGCACTGGTGGGCCGGCTGGGCGAGGCGCGCGTGCAGCGTGAGCAGGCGGCGTCCCGCGCGATGGCCGTGCTGGGCGAGATCCTGCGCCGCGACCAGCACGAACTGGTCAGCCTGCGGGAGGGACTGAGCTGGCTGCATGCCGGTCTGTTCGACGCGTATATGGCGACGCGCAAAGTGCAGCACTGGTGAGGCAGTCGACCCGACAATGCTTTGTGGCACGTCGCGGTGCTACCGGCAGAGCGTCGTTCACCGCACCAGACACGCTGTGAGATTTCGCGCTGGTGTCCCACTGAACCGCCGCGCCGAACGGCTCTCCCCGCCTCTTCATAGGGCACGGCCCGGGACGAAGCGAGACGTTCTGGTCGAGCCACCACGCGAAGAGGGCATCACAATACGCTCAAACGCCCGCACCGCACGCAGGGACGCGGATTGACAGTCCGGGAGAGGCAGCGTCCAGGGTCTGCGTGTTACTTCTGGAATGTGCCGAGCAGCTCGGCGTATGCCACGACATGGCCTTCCATCGCCTTTTCCAACGCCGCCTTTGTGGGCTTGTGAAGATCGGGCAGCACGGTGTCGAGCGCGTAGAGCTTATGGAAATATCGATGACGGCCAATGGGCGGGCATGGGCCGCCATACGTGGTGCGATG
>NZ_JBFOAH010000085.1:0-2695 GCF_040812055.1 Paraburkholderia suaedae
GTAAGCGCGCGATTTCGCACACCTAGCGTCCATTATTGAGAAGGCTCACGATTGCGTCCGCAACCCAACTTTGCGGACGCAATCCATGACAGAAGATGACCTGAGTTTTTTGCCTTTGCGCGTGACGCGTGTTGGTGTCGGCGGCAAGCGAAGCTTCGACCCGGCGGGCAAACGACGACTGGTCGAAGCGTGTATGCGGCCCGGCGCGTCGCTATCGGGCCTCGCGCTTAAGGCTGGCGTGAACGCCAACCAGTTGCATAAATGGGTTCAGGCGCGTGAACAGGACCGGCCCCCGATCAGGCACGACGTGTCGGTCGCATCGTCAGCGTTTGTCCCGGTCGTCGCGATCGACGAGCCGACAACAGTCATGGCATCCGCACCCGCGCCGCACCGCGCCACCAGAGCGGAATCATCCTGCGTTTCGCCACGGTCACCACGACTGGCACGGCTATCGGCTCACCTGCCCAACGGCGTGAAGCTTGAGCTCGAATGTTCAGCAGACGACGCGGCAATCGTCAATGCGATGGTCGCCGCATTGGGAGTGCGCTGATGTTCCGGTTCGAGGCCGATCTGGCGGTCTTCCTGCATCGCGAACCGATCGACTTCCGGGCCGGCATCAATAGCCTCGTGACACTCGTCGAACAGTCCATGCAACTCGATCCGTTTGCTCGCGCCGTGTTCGCCTTCCACAACCGCAAACGCAACCGGGTCAAACTGCTGTTCTACGAACGCAACGGTTTCTGGATGATGTTGAGACGCCTCGAGGAAGACCACTTCGTATGGCCACGCCGGCAGCAGACCGTCGTCGAGCTGACGAGCGAGCAGTTGCACTGGCTCCTGGATGGCATCGACATTGAGGCTGTGCGCCGCCACCCGGTACGGTCATACCATCACGCCAGCTGAGCATCGGGCGTCGCACGTCAGCAACAACTGGCCGGCCTGTTACAAATTCCCGTAAACCCACCGCGCGCGACACTTCGCTATCGTGGTGGCATGAACGAGGACGACTTCTCCCGATTGCCACCGGCCGCCCAGGCCTATATCCGTGAACTCGAGACACGCAACCGGCAACTGGGCGAACGGATTACCCAGCTCGAAGAGCAGTTTCGCCTCGCGCAGAGCAGGCGATTCGCCCCGAGTAGTGAGAAGCTCAAGGATCGCGTCTTCGACGAGGCCGAACAGATCGCCGGCACCGAGGCCGACGACGTGGACGCCGGCGGCACCGACGACGCGTTTGTGCTCCCTGACACGGGTCTGCCGGATCCGCCGACACCCACGAGAAGCAAACCGGGACGTAAGCCGTTACCGGCGCACCTGCCGCGTCAGCGCATTGAATACGACCTGCCCGAAAGCGGGAAGGTATGTCCGTGCTGCGCGCACGCACTGCACCGCATGGGCGAAGAGATCAGCGAACAGTTGCATATCGAAGTAAAGGCATCGGTGCTTCAGCACGTGCGCTTCAAATACGCGTGTCGCCGCTGCGAGCGTCACGCGGAGCGCACGCCGGTGATCACTGCACCGATGCCCGTCCAGCCGTTGCCGGGCAGCAATGCCAGTGCGGCGATGATCGCCACGGTCACGGCGGGCAAATACGTCGACGGAACGCCGCTATACCGGATGGCCCATGCGCTGGCACGCGCGGACATTGAAGTCGGACGCGGCACGCTGGCGAACTGGATCATCCGGCCTGCCGAGTTGCACTACAGCCGTCTGTATAAGGCGCTGCGCACAACGCTGCTGTCGCAACAGCTGATTCACGGCGACGAGACAACGGTACAGGTGCTCAAGGAGCCGGGCAAAGCCGCCCAGAGCACCTCGTATATGTGGGTGTACCGCAGTGCCGAAGACTGCCCTGAGCCCGTCGTGCTGTTCGACTACCAGCCGGGACGCGGGCAGGACCATCCCCGGACGTTCCTCGCCGGCTACAAAGGTCTGCTGATGACCGATGGATATGCCGCATGGCGCACGCTCGAAGGCCCGACGCACTTTGGTTGCCTGGCCCACGCGCGGCGCGCCTTTGTGGATGCTCTTAAGGGCATGAAGAAACCAGGCGGTCGTGCCGCACACGGGCTGGAATACTTCAAGGCGCTCTACCAGGTAGAAACACTCGCAAAAGGTGATCTGCCTGAAGGCGAGACGCGCGTCGACTACACGTTCGGGCTGCGCCAGCAACACAGCGTGCCGCTGCTCGAGTCGTTGCGGAAATGGCTCGATGAACAGGCACCGCAAATCCTTCCAGAGAGCCTGCTGGGCAAGGCGATCTCTTATACGCGCAACCAGTGGACCTACCTCAGCCGCTACGTGAACGACGGGCGCGCGCCAATCGACAACAACGTCATCGAGCGCGACATCCGGCCATTCTGCACCGGCAGATCCTCGTGGCTGTTCAGTGACACCGTTGCTGGTGCGAAGGCCAGTGCAATGATCTACAGCTTGATGCTCACGTGCCGGGCGTGCAACGTCGAACCTTATGCATATCTCGTACGGGTACTCGGCGAATTACCGCAACGCGCACCAGATGCCGATATCACTGACCTGCTGCCGTTCAACTTCTGGAAGCCTACGGATTCAGCGCGTGAAATCGCTTGATCCAACAACCGTATTAACACGACTCGCGCCGATTACCGCGACGCGGTAAGCGCAGATCTATCGCCACGCAACTTTACCGGTCCCGTGTGCCAAATTGAGCGCTTAC
>NZ_JBFOAH010000086.1:0-2613 GCF_040812055.1 Paraburkholderia suaedae
GTAAGCGACTCAGCCCGGCCGTTTCCCCGTTCACGCGCGCGTGGGGCACGATGGTGATGGCGTGATGGAGTCCGTGTAGATTATGGGAGATCGTGTCCGCGATCCGCGATCGTGGACACGATCCATCCAAATCTATCCAGATCTACCTGGTTGATGGTGTGGGCAGAGCGGCGGGCTTCAGCTTGTCGGCCACATTCCAGGGCAGCAATTCGTCGATGCGAGAGATCTTGTGATCAGCGATGTGGGTCAGGACGTATTCCAGATAAGCACGCGGGTTGATGCCATTGAGCTTGCACGTCCCGATCAAGCTATACATCGCAGCGGCCCGCTCGCCCCCGCTGTCGGACCCGACGAACAGATAGTTTTTGCGGCCGAGCGCGACACAGCGCAAGGCGTTTTCTGCGAGTACGTTGCTGATCTCGGCCCGACCATCTTCACAGTAGAACACGAGCGCCGCCCAGTGGTTCAGGGAGTAGTTGATCGCCTTGGCGAGCGCGGACTTCGTCGACAGCGTCGTGAGTTTCGCCCTGATCGTCACTTCGAACTTCACGAGCAACGGCTTGCTCTTCTCCCGCCTCACGCGCAGACGCTCGTCAGGTGTCTTGCCGCGGATGTCGGCTTCGATACTGTAGAGCTCGCCGATCATCTCGAGCAATTGCTGGGTATCGGGAGTCGGCGTGCGCACGTGAACATCGTAGATGTACCGCCTCGCGTGATCCCAGCATGCCGCTTCGAGGATCTCGCCGCTCGCGTACAGTTGATCGAACCCGGAGTAAGCATCGGCCTGCAGGATGCCGTGGAATACGGCGAGCCGGGTTTGAGGGTGGACGCCTTTGCGATCCGAGGAGAAGTCGAACCATACCGCGGCCGGCTCAGTCGAGCCCGAGCGGCGATCGTCACGCACATAGACCCAGAAGCGGCCGGTCACCGTTTTGCCGTTGCCGGGCGCGAGCACCGCGACCGGCGTGTCGTCGACGTGGACCTTGCCGGGAACCAGCGCGTAGCGCTGGATCGCTTCAACAAGCGGCACACACAGCTCGGCAATCTGCCCGAGCCAGCGGCCCATGCTGCCGCGATCCAGCGCCACACCATCGCGTGCCGCGATCTCCGATTGGCGATACAGCGGCTGATGATCAGCGAACTTCGATACCGCAATATCGGCCAGCAAGCTCGGATGCGCGATGCCATGCTCGATCGGTAGGCCGGGCATCGCGGGCTGTTCGATGTGGCCGCAATCAGGGCAACACAGCTTATGGCGGATGGTGCGGATCACTTTGAACGCGGCCGCCACGCGGGCAAGTTGCTCGGATACATCCTCGCCGAGCCACTGCATCGTCGTCGCGCACTTTGGGCAGGCCGGATCCGGCTTGAGTTCGATTTCGTCACGGGGCAAGTGCGGTGGCAGTGGCTCTCGCGTGGGCCCCCGACCGGGCGGCGCCGTCGACGTCTTGTCTCGGTGCCCTCGCGTATCTGCGGCGCCCTGGCCCGCCGTCAGGTCTTCCAGTTGCGCCTCAAGCTTATCGATCTGCCGGGCCAGTTTCTCGGACTTGCTACCGAAGTACATCCGCCTGAGCTTGTCGATCTGCGTCTTCAGGCGCTCGATCTCATCGTCGCGTGCGGCGATCTCCCGAACCATGTTTGCGATCGAGGCTTGCTGTTCAAGCAGCGACGCCTGCTGCGCGAGCACCAGGGCCTGGAGCTCAGCGACGGTGGCAGGAAGCGGCGCATCTTTAGACATGCGTCGCAGTTTACGAGCCTTCGATGCGGTTTACAACATCGACAGCGCGGCAGTACGGCGTGGCTGCCGCCAATCGATGCCCTCAAGCAGCATCGACAACTGGGCGCTTGTCAGATGGATCTTTCCGCCATCAGCCTGGGGCCAGATAAAGCGGCCTCGCTCCAATCGTTTTGCGAGCAACCAGAGCCCTTCGTCGGTCGCCCAAAGCAGTTTCACGAGATCGCCGCGACGGCCGCGGAAGATGAACACGTGGCCGCCCAAGGGATTCTCTTCGAGCGCTGTCTGCACCTTCGCGGCCAGCCCCTGGAACCCGCAACGCATGTCGGTCACGCCGGCCACCAGCCAGATACGCGTACCTGCCGGCAGCGCGATCACTTCAGGCATTCCTGCAGGAACGCTTCGATGCGCTCGGCAGACAGACCGCGAATCTTCATGCGCCGCTTGCCGATCTCCACCTCGATCTCGCACACGGGAGTCGACATCGGTACGCTGCTCATCGCTCCGGATGCTACCGGCGGCTCCGGCTCCCGCAGCACCAATGCCGTGTCGATCACGTCAACGCTCAGCAGTTCCGTGCCTGGCACGCCCGGCTCAACATCCAGTGCAGGGACGACCAGCTTTCCTTCACGATATTGCTTGCGCCAACCGAATACCACGTTGGCGTTGATGTCGTGTCGACGCGCAACAATCGACACCGACATACCCGGCTCCAACGTCTCCCTGATCACCTGCTGCTTGAATTCTTGCGCGTACGTGCGATGGGAATGGGCACGGTTCCCTGCGTTCGACATGGCTGACTGGCTCCGTCAATCTAAACGCGCCCATCATGCGTTGGAAAAATCAGCATCGGGAGACGGTCCGGCCGAGCCGCTTAC
>NZ_JBFOAH010000087.1:0-2228 GCF_040812055.1 Paraburkholderia suaedae
CGAATCACAGCAAACGCTAGCGGCATTACATCGGGTGCGCGAATCACTGATCCGCGACCGCACGAAGACGACCAACCAGATGCACGGGTTCCTACTTGAATTCGGCATCAGCCTACCGGTTGGCCACGCCGTTATCGCCCGTCTACCCTCAGTGCTTGCCGAGCATTCGGTGCCTGCACGCCTGATCTGGATCCTTGAGAGACTGCATGCGCACTTCAAGTACCTCAGCGAACAGATCGGTGAGATCGACAGGGAAATGGTCCGGCAGCTCGCTGACGACGACCTCGGTCAGCGCCTGCTGTCTATTCCCGGTGTGGGTCCTGTCACGGCCAGCGTGCTCGCGGCCGAGATGGGCGACGGCAAGCAGTACGCCTGCAGCCGGGACTTTGCTGCCTCCATCGGGCTGGTGCCTCGCCAGTACAGCACAGGGGGCCGGGCTAACCTGCTAGGCATCAGCAAGCGAGGTGACAAGAACATCCGGCGTCTACTGGTGCAGTGCGCCAGAGCCTACATGATGCGGCTTGAGCGGCAATCCGGCCGCCTGGCCGAGTGGGTTCGCGCCATGCTTGCACGCCGACATTCCAACGTGGTGGCCTGTGCGTTGGCCAACAAGCTGGCACGAACGGCCTGGGCTCTCGCTACGCGCCACACCACGTTCAATGCGGGAGCGAATCCGATGGCAAGCTGAGCATCGGACTCCGCATATATTTTACCGAAGTGCACCCACCTGGTTTTGCGATCGCTGAAATTTGATGACGTGAACGGCACACCGGCCTGGCGGACAACCTGAACACTAAATTGGCTTCCGAAGCCGAAGATTTTTTCAGGATCATCAGGCGCGATTCTCATCGTGGCGCGGGGAGCTATCTCCACAACGACGCCGGATAGATTTACGCAAGCCAATCCACCACATCAAAAACCAGCCTTGCAAAAATGGGAGTGACCATAGATTTAGTGTGCCGAGGTCATGAGACGATAACGGAAATAACGTCCTATGACCGAAGCAACCGTGACCAAGAAGAGCAAGAACCCGAAGGCGCCGAAGCTGTTCCCTGACGAACTGATCGATCAACTGCTTGGGCAGATTCAGAACAAGGATGCCGAGTCGGTTCTGGGCGAATCAGGCCTCGCCGGGCAACTGAAGAAGCAACTGGCTGAGCGCATGCTGGCAGCGGAGCTCACGCATCACCTGGAGAACGAGGCTGAGCAAGGCAAGGCCGGCAACCACCGCAACGGTACGAGCCGCAAGACGGTCCTCACGCCCAACGGCGAACTGAATCTGGACATTCCGCGCGATCGGCAGGCGACGTTCGAGCCGCAGTTGGTGGGCAAATATCAGCGCCGGCTACCGGGCTTCGACGATCACGTCATCAGCATGTACGCGCGCGGCATGAGCGTGCGCGAGATCCAGGGCCATTTGCTGGAGCTGTATGGCTTGCAGGTGTCACCCGAGCTGATTTCGGCCGTCACCGATGAGGTGCTGGCCGAAGTCGAACAGTGGCAGCAACGCCCCCTTGAGGCGATGTATCCGATCGTGTATTTCGACGCGCTTCGGCTGAAGATCCGCGACGAAGGCACAGTCAAGAACAAGGCGGTGTACCTGGCGCTGGGCATTCGGGCCGATGGCCGCAAGGAAGTGCTGGGCCTATGGATCGAGCAGACCGAGGGCGCCAAGTTCTGGCTGAAGGTCTTCAACGAACTGAAGAACCGCGGCTTGCACGACATCCTGATCGCTGTCGTCGACGGCTTGCGCGGCTTCCCCGAAGCGATCGAAGCAGTGTATCCGGCTGCCCAGATCCAGACCTGCATCGTGCATCTGATCCGCAATTCGCTGAATCTGGCGAGCTGGAAGGACTGTAAGCCACTGGCAACCGCGCTCAAGCCGATCTATCAGGCCGCTACCGCCGAAGCCGCCGAGGCGGCGCTGCAAGCCTTCTCTCAAAGCGAATGGGGCAAGAAATTCCCGACGGTCGCCGCGATGTGGCAGCGCCAATGGGAGCAAGTCATCCCGTTCTTCGCCTATCCCCCGGAAGTACGCAAAATCATATACACGACAAACGCGATCGAGAGCATGCACATGCAGCTTCGCAAGATCGTCAAGAACCGCGGTCACTTCCCGAGCGACGAAGCCGCCAGCAAACTGCTGTACCTGGCCTTGCGCAACATCGAAAAGGATTGGAAGATGCCACCTATCACCTGGCGGCAAGCCGTCAATCAGTTCGCCATCC
>NZ_JBFOAH010000088.1:0-2093 GCF_040812055.1 Paraburkholderia suaedae
CGGAAGTACCAGCGAACGGCGCAGCTGATGACGATAGCAGGGAAACGGTGGCCGTGATAAAGCGATTTGGTCTTCTTCATCGCTTCATTCTACCGCCCCATCTCCAGCAACCTGACAGTGCCATGGCGGCTGGTCAAATTAACTGCACCATTCGGTGCCGTCTCCGCAACGAGGAAAAGACAAGATGAAACTCCTCCGTTACGGACCGAAGGGACAGGAAAGAGAGCGTCAATTGCTAGGTTCGTTCTTGGGACCTACAGGTAATTCCCTGACTGCGGAGATGTTTCGCCACCTCCGGCCAAATCTGGCGGTGCATGGCCTCGTAGTCGGCGATAAGATCAGGGGAATCCTTGAGGTCCAACATCAGGCAGCGTCTCATCGCATTCTCCGACGGTCGTGTCTGCACTTTCCGTGCAGCGCAATGCTGTGATTCAAACCTGCTTTTCCCTGGTGTGACTGGAAAAAAGACCTGCAGCACGGAGACGGATGACACAATCTTCAGCGCTCAGCGCATTGCGGATGCTGAGGCAAACGATCCGGTGCTGATGGAATGGCAGCGCCTGATGTGGAATTTCCAGGTCCCGACGCCCTGGACCCCACCCGGCGAGAAATGGGTCGAAGCGGCGCTCATCTTCGATTTGTCGCGGCAACAGTGAAATATGGTTCGGAGGAGTCGATTGCGCGCCGGGCGCACGCTTCGCGGTAGCCAATCCCCTGCACCTGGCCGCGCACGCGTACCAGTCGGGTTTCGAGCACATTGTCATCGAACGCCATGCGCGGTCCTCCGGGTCAGGCTCCCAGAATCGCATCAACTCGGGTCCACTGCAAAGTCGAGTTTGTGTCGACACGAGCCCTACTGATATCCGCTCCTATGCAAGATGCGCGAACACTGTCTGGATCCGCGCGTCGACCGGAACGTCCCCGGGTGAGGTGAGCCGTTGCGGGAACACCTGAAGCGAATGCGGCGCATTGGGTGGCAGACGCGCCGCGTGCCGCACCGGCCCGCACAGCATGAACATCACCGGTTGCTGACTGTCGCAGTCCGACCCAGCACGTAGCGCGCATTGACGGCCTTGAGCACTGCCTCGAAGGAAATCGCCGGTAGGTGATGACATTCGTCGACCATGACGTGGCCGTAATGCCGCAAAAGCGCTCCGCGGGGGCCATCCAGTGCCACCGACTACAGCATGGCGACGTCAATCCGGCCCGTCGATTTCGACTTACCGCCACCGATTGCGCCGATGTCGGATGCCAGGAAACTGGACTACTACCACGAGCTCGAAGCGCGTGAGCGCACGCGTGTCTTCACTCTGGGTGATCTGGCCGTCGGACTGGAGGACGCTGCGGCAGGTCGCGTCCAGTCCGTCGAACAGCTCCGTGAGTCGATGAAGACCCGGCATGCGCGATCGAGGAGCCGGGCCAAGGGATGATATCCATCGAAATAGCGGAGAGCTTCAACCACTCTCTCGATGACGTAGAAGAGTTCTTGCTACTGCAAGATCGGGAGTCCGCACTCCGACGTTTCGAGCGCTTCCAGACGGAACTCTTCGCCTTCATTGAACGCATCCGGGCGTATCCCCGGATTGGCCGTCCCTTCAGTCTCGCCCTTGATGACGCGTCCGATGAGTCCTTACGTGACCTGAATCGGGTTGTTGCTGCGTTTGTTGCAGCGGGACTGACCGAAGCGCGCGAGTATGTCCTGCGCGATTATGTTCTCCTAGATGCCCATTCGGATGTGCGAGCGGTCCTGATCTCAGTTAAGCATCAGAGAGAACTCAGATACGATGTCTAAGGGGAAATCTGGAACGACATAAGAGGCACGGGGGGCGCCCACAGCTCTTTTTTGACGCCGCCCGAACCGCTTTTTCGAAACGACTCGCACGCACTAAAAGCTGTCGATACCCTTCACAGTCGTTCAGTCGGAGCGACCCAAGAGCCCCCTGTCGTGTTGAGCAACGAATCCCTACTGACGGCACTGTCAGGTTGCTGGAGATGGGGCGGTAGAATGAAGCGATGAAGAAGACCAAATCGCTTTATCACGGCCACCGTTTCCCTGCTATCGTCATCAGCTGCGCCGTTCGCTGGTACTTCCG
>NZ_JBFOAH010000089.1:0-1895 GCF_040812055.1 Paraburkholderia suaedae
AAACAGGGGGCGTCGCGGTTCAAAGGCCAGACGACCAACCTGTCGGCCGATTCTCCTGGCTGACTCAGTTCAAGTGGTAAAAGGTCGGCGATCTGAAAACGAGTTGTGCAGACCTTCCCTAGAAGCCATCGAGCGCATGAAGAAGGCGTTATCGGGAACGTTCTATCCTAATGCTCAGTGTTTAGACATTCTACTGCTATGGGTGACTATAGCCTGGGCTCACAGTCTTGAGATATACGAGAGCTGTCGGGCATTTGTGGAAGGAGTGCATCGCCCGCATCCGCCACTTCCGGAATTTTGTTTTCCTTGGTGCTTGACGGGTCTAGCGGGTACTGGAAAGAGCAAGTTGTTACTAGCTCTCGAACGCCTCTTGCCCCCTCTTCCCAAAATCAAGGTTGAAGATCTGACGGGCGTCCCACTCACGAGCTACCGATCAGTCACAGTGCGTTCATGCAGCACACCGAGAGGTATTCTTACTCGCTTCGCAGACCGGGAAGGGAGTGTTGATGTATTGACGGAGTACCTTCGTCGATTGGCATACAGGGATGGATGGTCGCTCGTGTTACTGGACGAATTCCAGTTCGCCACGCAAAGTAGTGACGCGAGTGCCCGGGTTACGCAGATGATCCTGGCAATGTGCTACATAGGGGTCTCGGCTGTCTATATCGCGAACTTTAGTCTGCTGCATAAGCTCAACTCGCGCAACCAAGAGGACCGGCATCGGTTGCTTGGGAAAGTTCAAATACTGTACCCGGATCGCAACGATAGCGAGGACTGGAAAATACTGCTTAGTCGTTTTCGCAACATTATCCCAGACGTCTTTACCTTTGACCCCGAAAACGACGCGCAAGCAATCCATAATTCAACTGGTGGTATAAAGCGCAATGTTGTGAAACTTCTTTGCATTGCATTCGAAACCGAATTTGCGAACAAAAGGGAGGTCGATTATCCAGCGTTGGAAAGGGCTTATAAGAGCCAGGAATACGCGACGTTCCGCGACGATGTGGAAGCTCTGTCCATACTGTACGGTGACTTTCGAAAGACGCGCAAGGACTTGTGGTGCCCGATAGAGGCCGTGGTAAACCTGACCGACGACGTGGACCAGCAACAGGAACGTCGGAATCTGGTCGATATGAAGGTGCTGGAGGCTTCCATGACTTGCGAAGAGCGCAAAGCACTGGCAAACCTTTCGAACAAAGCGGTGGTCTCTAGAGCTAAGAAGGGCGGACCAAAGACTGTTTCAAAAGATCCCAATAAGTCCGATGCGAAACAGCTGCAGGAAAACATGGCTTGGTTTTTAGACGAGCTTCAGCCGCGTACTTAGCGTGAGTTTCGCTTGGGGCTCCGTGGTGGTGCTAGGACCATTGATAGTCGGGGTCTCGACAGACTATCACGTAAACTTTTGATGCGCGGAGCACCGTAGAGGGAGGTCCGACAGACTTTCGGCGCATTTTGTCTACTCATGCCTAACAACTCTGCTTACGGACAGTCCGGTCGCCGGAGCCGAGAACTTCATGTAGTTTCTTCGACAACTTTAATTGTCCCGTTTCAGAGGAGAGGCCACTCTGCTTGCTCGCCGCGTTGAATGGCGGCTTTGTTGCGTCGGATTTCGTTGTTGCTAGTTCCGCTTTTGGCCGACAGGTGTCCGTTGGCGGCAGTGTTCGTGGCGCCGTTTCCGCGGCTCATCACTCACCCAAGGGTGTTCATGTACTATCCTTGGCGGTGTGCGCGAGGTGCCAAATTGCGCACCCACTTTCCGTAACGAGGTGCTGCCACACCGACCGTATGGGCCCGCTCTGCACCCCCTTTGCTTAGCCGCAAGCCCGCGAATCGAAGGCGGTTACGCTTGAAAGTAGGATGCCCAATCCCATTTTCCTTTCGTGAACCAGCGTATC
>NZ_JBFOAH010000090.1:0-1835 GCF_040812055.1 Paraburkholderia suaedae
GGCGCGCTCGCCTGCGGCGCAATCGGAACGATCAAGCTGCAACTCTGGGACGAATTGCATACGAAATCCCTTTAAACAGCGCCCCGGTTGTCACAACGAGGCGATTTTCAACAGCCTGCTAGGGCTCGTTCTTGATGCCGCGCAGTCCGGTCGCCAACGCACGTATTCCGTCATCCAGTTGTCATCCATCAGTCATCAGCCATCAGGGGCATGACTGGATTGCCATCATGGGCATACAGCCCCCTCCGCCACGTGCGCAATGACATCGAGGCCGCTCACGAAGGACAAGTCGGGCGGCAATTCACGTGGCAGCCCGGGTCGCGGATAAGCGTCTTCGGCAACACACGCAGGTCGCGTCCCATACCTTTCAGACCGTCCGCGGTCACGCCGCAGATCGGTGTCATCTCTGAGCCTGCATACCTGGTCGGGATCGCGATGATCGGCAGGCTCCATTCGAGCGCGACGCCTTACCCACGCCAACGCCGATCGATGTTCCCAGATCGCGGACGCGCGTGCGGTGTGCATGGCATGCCGCTTCGCGAACCTGACCGCTTTCGAACGCTCTGTAATACCCGGCGTAAGCGTTAGCTCAGAAAGCCTTCAGGAACCATGGGTTGCTTTGAATCCCGGCTAATAGCCTGTCGAGCGTCGCCCCAAGTTACCCGGCAATATAGCTCGCCAGCAACTGCGTCAACGATGGCGGGATTGCATCCGCCCATATTACGAATCTGCCTTAAGCAGCCTTGAATTCGACGTACGCTTGGGTATGCGACGAGACAACGAGGAAACTTCTGCTCATCATGAAGCAAGAAACAAGATCGACCACGGATCGCGGGTTACGCTGCCAACCGATGAACATCGCTTCCATCAATGGCGGGCTGAATACCGTGCAGGGACTTCGGCTCGTTATGCCGACAGGTACCACTGTTGTGCAGGCTGCAGGCCGTGACGACCTCGGAGTGAATCACTCCATGCTGATATGTGCGCCATTTGTCGCAGTCATTCCGGCGGGCGCGCAGTTGACCACGATCGCTGACAACGATCCCAAGGGGTGGGTCATCGCACTCAAAAGCGGTGTACTCGGACAAGCCTCGCAAGAAGCGTTTGTAGCGGTGCCGAAGTGGTCCAGGTCTTGGGATCCGTTCCTGCGTGAGGCCGCGGACACATTGAGTGCTTTGCATCGTGTAGAGCTCATCGACGCTGCCTGCGCCGACGCTTTCGCCGATGTCATCTCGGTGCACATCGCTCTTTACTACGGGCACTGTGCTGGTGCGGCCGAGCCTGATACGCCTCTTACGCGTCAAATGCTGAGTCGCGTTCAAGCCTTCGTCCATGAACACATAGCCGAAACCATTTTGGTCGGGCAACTCGCAGTGCTGGTGCACATGGGTACATCAAACTTTGCACGCGCTTTCAAAACGGTGACAGGCAACCCACCGCATTTGTACGTGACACTCGAACGAGTGAAATTTGCCAGGACGATGTTGAGCCAACAAACCCCTCCTCTGGTTGACGTTGGCGCGCTCGCGGGGTTTCAGACTCAGCAGCATTTCACCGAAGTGTTTCATCGATACACCGGTGTAACGCCACGCGCATACCGGCTTGCCAACCGTAACGTCGGTAGCTGATTCATTTGGCGCGAATGTCGCGGGGCCGAGGAGCGTGGCCCCGTCTCGAATGGTTGTGGTGCAAATAGCGATCAACGAATCGGCTAGAGTGTCGGACTGACCGATTTGAGAGCCCGCGATGAGCAAGCTGAACAGTCTGGACGGACTGTTCGCCGGCCGTCACTTTGACCGTGACGTGATGATTCCTTGTGTGCGCAGGCATCTGCG
>NZ_JBFOAH010000091.1:0-1831 GCF_040812055.1 Paraburkholderia suaedae
GAAGAACGATCATGTGGGCGGCCAGATCATGCTCGCGGCCAAAGCGCCGCAGCGCGAGCAGATGGCGGGCATCGTGCGCTGGTTCGACATGGAGACGAAGCGCCTGGGCGTGGACCGGCGCCTCGGTGTGGCCGCCGACGAGCGCACCATCATGGCCGAGAAGCCGGACATCGTCGTGCTGGCCACGGGCGGCTCGGCGTTCACGTCGCAGGTCGCGGCGTGGGGTGTCGACGAAGGCCTCGCGGACAGTTCATGGGATGTGCTCTCCGGCAAGGTGGAACCCGGCCGGAACGTGCTCGTATACGACGGCGTGAGCACGCATGCGGGCGCGGGCGTCGCCGATTTCATGTCGAGCCGCGGCTCGAACGTGGAGATCGTGACACCGGACGTGAAGGTCGCCGACGATGTGGGCGGCACCACCTTCCCGATCTTCTACCGGCGGCTTTACGCGCAGGGCGTGATCCACACGCCGAACTACTGGCTCGACCGGGTCTATGAGGAAGACGGCAGGAAGATCGCGGTGATCCGCAACGAGTACACCGAGGAGCAGGAAGAGCGCGCGGTCGATCAGGTGGTGATCGAAAACGGTAGTACACCGAACGACCGGCTGTACTGGGCGCTCAAGCCCGAGTCGGTGAACCGTGGGCAGGTGGACGTGCACCGGCTGTTCGCGTCCGAGCCGCAGCCCTCGCTCAGCGAAACGCTCGGCAATGGCCGCTTCCTGCTGTTTCGCGTGGGCGACTGCATTTCGATGCACAACATTCACGGCGCGATCTACGACGCGCTGCGCCTTTGCAAGGACTTCTGACGATGAGCCCCGTGTCTGTCATCACCGTCCTGCTGTGGCTGTCGGTCGCCGGGCTCGCGTTTGCGCTCGCCAGACGCGCCGCCTACTGGCGCGAAGGCCGCGCGAGCGCGGCGGGCGCGTATGGATGGACTAATCTGCTGAGGATTCCGAAGCGTTACTTCGTCGACCTGCATCACGTGGTGGCGCGCGATCCGTACATCGCGCGAACGCACATCGCCACCGCCGGCGGAGCGATCCTCGCGATGGCGCTGGTGTTCGTCAACTACGGCCTCGCCCTCTACTCGCGGTGGCTCGACCGGCTGATCCTGCTGGCCGCCCTCGTGATGCTGGCGGGCGCGGTGTTCGTGTGGCGGCGCCGGCATGGCGCGAAGGCGGCGCCGGCGCGGCTCTCGCGCGGGCCGTGGGACCAGTTGCCGCTGCTGCTGGGCTCGTTCGCGCTGGGTCTCGCGCTGTTTGTCGCGCTGCCCGCGGCGGCGCTGTCGGGGGCGCTCGCGGTGCTCGTCGCGCTGCTGATCGGCGCGGGCGCGTTCACGATGACGTTCGGCGCGGCGCGCGGCGGCCCGATGAAGCATGCGCTGGCGGGCCTGCTGCATCTGGCGTTTCATCCGCGGCAGGAGCGCTTTGCCGATCATCGGGCAGGCGAGCGTAACAGCGTGCCGCCTGCCGCGCTGAAGACGCCGCTACTCGACGCGCAGGACTACGGTGCGGGCAAGCCGGTCGAATTCCGCTGGAACCAGCTGCTCGGTTTCGACGCGTGCGTGCAATGCGGCAAATGCGAGGCGGCCTGTCCCGCGTTCGCGGCCGGCCAGCCGTTGAATCCCAAGAAGCTGATCCAGGACCTGGTGACCGGCATGGTCGGCGGCACCGACGCGGGCTATGCGGGCAGTCCGACGCCCGGCATCGCGATCGGCACGCATGCGGGCGCCCCCGGCAAGCCGCTGATCTCGGGCCTGATCGAAGCCGACACGCTGTGGTCCTGCACCACCTGCCGCGCGTGCGTGCAGGAGTGCCCGATGCTGATCG
>NZ_JBFOAH010000092.1:0-1802 GCF_040812055.1 Paraburkholderia suaedae
CTGGCGCGCTCGCCTGCGGCGCAATCGGAACGATCAAGCTGCAACTCTGGGACGAATTGCATACGAAATCCCTTTAAACAGCGCCCCGGTTGTCACAACGAGGCGATTTTCAACAGCCTGCTAGGCGCGCGGTAGATCCGTAGGATGATCGTGTCGTCGTTCATGGTTGCCCTGCCCCACTTTGTGGAAATCGAGTTGAGACTGTTCTGGCGGGTCGTCAGAGCCTAGCGCGTGAGTTTGGCGTGGACGAGTCAACGCTACGCGAGCACTTCAGGAAAGGCGGGGCGACGCCTAGGCAGGTTCGTGATCTGGCGTTCAAATGGTTCTACGCTCAACAGGCCAAGGCGCTGCTGGAAGCGGACGAGCGGCGATTGTGCGATGAGATGGTGCGGCAGCGAATGTCGGGACGTGGGTCCCTGTGCGAAAGAAATGCCAAGGCATTTCTTCTGGAGCGGGGGGCGAGTCTCGAACTCGCGACCTCAACCTTGGAAGGGTTGCGCTCTACCAACTGAGCTACTCCCGCGTTTGGCTATGTGTTCTTCACGCGTGAAGATTGCCTCCACCAAGGGCGAGCCGTCTGTCGGCAAGCGGACAAAGTACGCCAGGAACAAGGCTGATGGTCGCAACCAACGCAATGGAGCTGATGCCGGCGGGGTAATCCGATTACAGGCGCGGTAGACAGTCTTCACAGCGAGGGCAAAAAAAGGCCCACCGAAGTGGGCCAACGCGCTTTCTCAGGAGAGAGGCCGCACCCAGGAGAATGCGGACCTCTCTCTGAACCATCTCTGCGGCAGCCAAAGACGTGGCTCAGAGAGAGGAGAAGGAACACCATTCCTTCCCCCTTTCACGCTGGACGCTTAGACCTTCACGCCGCCGAGCATGCTACCCACAGCGTCGAGCGACTTCGTGATGTTCTTCACATCGACGTCGGTATGCGTCGAAGCGTCGAGTGCGACCACCGGGTTCACGATGGTTTGCGGGCTGGCGAACGAGAAGCCGCCGTTGTAGTTGGTGTTGATGCCGCCGTAGGCGGAGTTGCCGCCCACGATAGCGCCCATTTCAGCGCGGTCGAGTTCTTTGCTAACGGCGAGGTTCTGGATCTTCAGCATGATAAATCTCCTATTCGGTAGGTTGGATGAGCACCGATTGTTGCGCTCGCAGCTACTTATGCGAGCGGCGTGCCAACGAAGGCTAGATCAGTGATTCCATCCTCATAAGTCCATGATTGAAATGAGATAAATAAAAAAACTGGAAATCTAGCGGCTTGTTCGACCGAGCTGATCGCGCGCTTAGTTCGGCTCCGACGAACCGAACCCGTCACCTGTTGGCTTTCGACGAACAGCGCTCTCCGCAAGGATCAACTGCAACGTTGCAGTTGACGCGGTCGCCAGTGGTCAACACGTCAGCCTGAGGTGTGCTTCAACTGGACGACACGCAGGCTTACGAGCCGACAGTCGGCTCAGTTCGGCCAATCAGTGCCGAACCTCGGATGTCGCTGGTCGACCCGAAGCCGCCGGCGGCGCTCGCGCGAGATCAATGGCGGCTTCTAAGGTGCAACGGCCAATCACACCGCCCGCTGCGTCACCTCATCCTGCAGCAGACCACGCGCCCGCCGGTTGGACTTGTAGATGCTGTCGCGTACGGGCACCGCGCCAGTCTTCACGCTGTGTACCCATTCCTGGGTCGACATCACCGCCGCGAAGCGCGACTGCAGCACGACGCCGAACACGCGGTGGATCTCTTCCGCACTCGCAAAGCCGGCCTGGTTGCGGTACGGCACCGTGCCCGACGCATCATGCAGG
>NZ_JBFOAH010000093.1:0-1719 GCF_040812055.1 Paraburkholderia suaedae
TGGGTCGACATCACCGCCGCGAAGCGCGACTGCAGCACGACGCCGAACACGCGGTGGATCTCTTCCGCACTCGCAAAGCCGGCCTGGTTGCGGTACGGCACCGTGCCCGACGCATCATGCAGGAACTCGACCGCCGTGCCGTTGTGCAGCGCGTGGTTGATCGTGGACGCATCGCAGTTATGCGTCATGTAGCCGACCACCGTGAGCGTGTCGATGCGACGAGCTTCCAGCCACTGAGCCAAGTCCGTCTCCGAATAGGCGCTCGGCAGCAGCTTGCGCAAATAGTGGTCGCGCGGGCGCGAGGCCACTACGGCGTGCAGTTGCCAGCCATCGGTATCGAGGGCGAACAGCGGCGAGCTAGCGGGCGAGGTCTGCTGCACGATGATCACCGGAATGCCTGCCGTATGCGCCGTATCCATGGCGACGCCTATATTGGCGACAGTCTGCTGCGGATCCGGGTATTCGATTGGCAGGCCACCGGTGAAGTATTCGTTCTGGACATCAATGACGATCAGGGCGCGCTTCGGGGTCGCATTGGCAGTCACGGCAAGACTCCTCATGGTGGGTTTGGAGCGGGCATCGCGTGAGCCCGTGGACAGCATCTTCGTCCATCGCTATCCTTCCCGATAGTGGCCCGAAAGAAATTAATCGACGAAATCGGGCCAAACTGAGCGGAGGTACCGTGCAACCCAAGGAAATTGCCGTTCTGGCCTTCAACGACATCAGCCCGTTCCACCTCTCCGTGCCGTGCCTGGTGTTTGAAGACCGCATCTGGGCAGGCCTGCCCTCATACAACCTGCGGATTTGCGCGGGAGAGCCTGCAAGGAAAGGCGGCTTGCGCACCACCGCCGGGTTTGCCGTGCAGACTGACCTGACGCTGGAAGACGCCGCCCGCGCCAACGTGCTGGTTGTGCCGTCGTGGCGCGACCCGGAAGAGCGCCCGCCCGTGCCCATGGTGAATGCGGTGCGCGACGCATACGAACGCGGGGCTACGGTGGTCGGCCTGTGCCTGGGTGCGTTCGTGCTGGCAGAGGCGGGGGTGCTCGACGGCCACGAGGCGACCACGCACTGGAGCGCGGTCGAATCGTTCTCGCGACGCCATCCGCGCGTCAAGCTGGTGCCCGACGTGTTGTATGTAGATGCCGACGATGACCGGCTGGTGACGTCTGCCGGCACGGCCGCGGGCCTGGACTGCTGCCTGCACCTGGTGCGCCGCTGGCACGGTGCGGAGGTGGCCAACCGGATCGCGCGGCGGCTGGTGGTGGCCCCGCATCGGCAGGGTGGGCAAGCCCAATACATCGAGCAGCCGCTGTACGACGCACCAGGCGGCGATCGTTTATCGGATCTACTGAACTGGGCAGTGGCCAACCTGGCCGAGCCGCACACGCTCGACTCGCTGGCCGAGCGTGCTGCCATGAGCCGCCGCAATTTCACGCGACGTTTTCGTGAGTTGACCGGCACGACGGTTGGGCAGTGGCTGCTCGGGCAGCGCTTGGCCTATGCGCAGCGCATGTTGGAGACCACGCGCCACCCGGTGGAAGCGGTTGCGCAACTGTCGGGCTTCGGTAGCACGGTGTCGCTTCGCCAGCATTTCAGCAGGGTATTTCGCACATCGCCCAGCGCTTACCGCGCGTTGTTTGCGCGGACCTGACGAGATCAATTGAAGGCTTGATGGATTCACGGTCGCAGCGGCCGGCGCCGGCGACGGTCGACGCGGGG
>NZ_JBFOAH010000094.1:0-1538 GCF_040812055.1 Paraburkholderia suaedae
CTCGCGGACTTCCGGTTCGATTACGTGAAGGTAGACCGGCGATTTCTAGTCATGCGCGGCGAAGCGCGCACCCAGTTTCTGAAGTCGGTAGCCGCGTTGGTGCATACACTTGGTGCGAAAGTTGTTGTGGAGGGCGTCGAGAAGGCCGCAGAACACGATGAGGTACAGCGCTCGGGAATCGACCTCGCGCAGGGATACTGGTATGGGAAGCCGATGGCGGTCGATCAGCTCCGGGCATTTGCGACGGCGTCGATAAATGCATTACACGATGTGACCGGAACGGAGCATGGAGCGTGAAAGACGAATGCATTATGGATGCGCAGCAACAACGACAACCAATCAGCGCCCCCGTGCCCCCAGAAAGCGACTACGATCAGTACTTTGAGCGCGTGACCCGGGTCGCCGCGCGCGCGCTGAATTTTCCAATATCCGTCGTATGTCTCGACAGACCGGGCCAGCCAGAAGTCATAGGCGCAAGTGGATGCGAACGGGACGTCGTATTCCATCTGGAGACGTACTATAGCCGGACGCTCCAATGCGAGGAACCGTTCGTCGTCAGGGATGCGTTGTCCGATGCGGAGCGTGCGCAGGGGCCACTGGCAACCAGCGAATTGGGGATCCGCTTTTTCGCAGGCATTGCGCTGCGTCTCCCGTGCGGCAAACCCATCGGTATGCTATGCGTGATGCACTCGATGCCGCGGCGCTTCACGCGCCAACAGCGTCAGATGCTGGTAGACCTGGGGCAAATGATCGAGCACGAAGTTGGCCTGCGCAAGCTGGCCGGCTCTGATCGTTTGCAGGTGCATCAGGCGATCGACCGGCTTCAGGCCCAGCATGCGCTTTACGTCGAGACGTTCCATCGGACTCCGGTCGCTATCGCGCATATCGGAAGGGACTGGGAGTGGCGACACATGAATGATGCCTGCGTGAAATTCTTCGCGCACTCGCGTGCTCCGCTGACGAAAACGAACATACTCGATCTGCTGGATGCGAGCGACCGGACCAGGCTTGAACAGGTCGTGCTGGCACTCAATCGTGGCCGAGGGGTCGAGGTCCTGACGCTCGACGTGACGTTCCGGTTGCGCAACAAGCAAAGCAAGCCAGCGCGAGTGCAGGTGGCATTGAAGCAGGCGGGGTCGACCCGCGGAGGCTGGCTGTTCGTCATTCACGATACCCAGGCGGAGCAACGGGAAAAAACCGCCCGCGATGCGCGGGAGGCTGCGTTGCATCGGGCAGCCCATGAGGCTTCGGAAGTGCTGCGCAGGTCGCATGAGCAACTGACGACCGCCGAGCGACAATTGGGAGCCACGCGCGTGGATTTGCGCGCCATCGCTGACAATCTGCCGGTGCTGGTCGCTTACGTCGACGGTGAGCGACGTTATCGGTTCGCCAACTCAACCTATCGCGAGTGGCTAGGGTTGGACCCGGAGGAGATCGTGGGACGGCTCACCCAGGAGGTTCTCGACGCTGACTTTTTTGCTGCCATCGAGCCGTACGTCCAACGCGTGCTCAACGGCGAAAGGGTCGAGTACGAGGTT
>NZ_JBFOAH010000095.1:0-1432 GCF_040812055.1 Paraburkholderia suaedae
CGATGATCGAACGCCGCAGGAAGAATCACACGCTGGAAGCGCCGTTCTACACGAGCGAGGACATCTTCGCGCTCGACATGGACGCGATCTTCCGCCACCACTGGATCCAGGTCGCGGTGGAACCGGACGTGCCCGAGCCGGGCGACTACGTGACGGTGGAGCTCGGCCACGACTCGATCCTGATCGTGCGCGACGACGACATGCAGGTGCGCGCGTTTCACAACGTGTGCCGCCATCGCGGCGCGCGCCTGTGCAATACCGGCAAGGGTTCGCTGGGCAATATCGTGTGCCCGTATCACAGCTGGACGTATAACCTGAACGGCGAGCTGATGTTCGCCGAGCACATGGGCGAGCAGTTCGATCGCTGCAAGCACAGCCTGAAGCCGGTGCACGTCGAGAATCTTGCGGGGCTGATCTTCATCTGTCTGGCCGAACATCCGCCGGCCGACTTCGCCGTGATGCGCGCGGCGATGGAGCCGTACCTGCTGCCGCACGATCTGGCCGGCTGCAAGATCGCGGCGTCGATCGACATCATCGAAGAGGGCAACTGGAAGCTCACGATGGAAAACAACCGCGAGTGCTATCACTGCGTGGCGAACCATCCGGAGCTGACCATCTCGCTGTACGAATACGGTTTCGGCTATCAGCGCACGCCCGCCAACGAGGAAGGCATGGCCGCGTTCGAAGCGACCGTCGCGCGACGCACCGCGCAGTGGGAAGCGATGCAGCTGCCCTCGGCGGAGATCGAACGGCTGGCCGATCTCGTCACCGGTTTCCGCACGCAGCGTCTGCCGCTCGATCGCGACGGCGAATCGCAGACGCTCGATGCGAAAGTGGCCTCCAGAAAGCTGCTCGGCGGTTTCGAGCACGCCGATCTCGGCGGCCTGTCGTTCTGGACCCAGCCCAATTCGTGGCATCACTTCATGAGCGACCACATCGTGAGCTTCTCGGTGATTCCGCTGTCGGCGGGCAAGACACTCGTGCGCACCAGGTGGCTCGTGCACAAGGACGCCCGCGAAGGCATCGACTACGACGTCGACAATCTGACCGCCGTCTGGCGCGCGACCAACGACCAGGATCGCGCGCTCGTCGAGTATTCGCAGCGCGGCGCCACCAGCAGCGCGTATGAGCCGGGGCCGTATTCGCCGTTCACCGAGGGGCTCGTCGAGAAGTTCTGCGAGTGGTACATCGGCCGTCTCGCGGATCACGCCAATGCGCCACAAACGGCCGGCCATGAGCCGCTTTCGCACGACGAGAAAGTCGTGTCCTTCACGCGCTGAGCGCAACGCCGCAACCGGGAGCGGGAGAGATCAATGATGCGCGATCAGGCGACGTTTGAGCTGGGCACCGAAGCCGCCGCACCGCGCGCGCCGGGCCGCGTCACGCAGCCGCGTTTCTGGCAGACGCTGCCCGCGCGCTGGGACAGCGATGC
>NZ_JBFOAH010000096.1:0-1401 GCF_040812055.1 Paraburkholderia suaedae
CACCACGCACGCCAGCACCACGACCGATTCCCAGAACGTGAACGATTCCGGCGACACGAAGCCCTGGAACGAGCCGAACATCGCGCCCGACAGGCCGCCGAACGACGCGCCCATCGCGAACGCCAGCAGCTTCACGTTGCGGGTATTGATGCCCATCGCCTTGGCGGCGACCTCGTCCTCGCGGATCGCGGCCCATGCGCGGCCGATACGCGAATGCTGCAAGCGGGTGCAGACCCAGATCACGAGCAGCGAGCACAGCACGAACAGGTAGTAGTACAAGTACACCGACGGAAACTGGACGCCGAACAACGAGTGCGTCTGCGCAAGACTGAAACCGCCTGCCGACACCGGATCGATCCCCGTGATCCCCTTCGGTCCGTTGGTGATGTTCACCGGACGGTCGAGGTTGTTCATGAAGATCCGCACGATTTCCCCGAACCCCAGGGTCACGATCGCGAGGTAGTCGCCACGCAGACGCAGGGTCGGCGCCCCGAGCACGATCCCGAAAAAGGCCGCGAACGACATCGCGACCGGCACGATGATCCAGATGGGTATATGCAGCCCGTTCGGCGCCAGATGCGCAATCCACCCGAATTGCGACGTCAGGTGCGGCGAGCTCAGCAACGCCGCCGTGTAAGCGCCGATCGCGTAAAACGCGATGTAGCCGAGGTCCAGCAGGCCGGCGAAGCCGACCACCACGTTCAGGCCGAGGGCGAGCATCACGTACAGCATCGCGAAGTCGAGCACGCGAACCCAGTAGTTGCCGCCGGCCGCGCCAATGATCATCGGCGCGGCGATCACGAAGATCGCCGTGACGATGCCGACAGTCAGCGTCTTGCCCAGGTTCTTTTCAGGAATGAGCGTCGTGGACGGCTCGATCGGTTGAATTGAGGTCATGTCTATTTGCTCCTTATGGCCTGGGATCAAGCGCGATCCGCAACGCGTTCGCCGAGCAGACCCGACGGACGGAACACCAGCACGACGATCAGCACAATGAAGGCGAACACGTCCTGATAGTTGCTGCCGAACACACCGCCCGTGAGGTTGCCGATGTAACCTGCGCCGAGCTGTTCGATCAGGCCGAGGATCACCCCGCCCACCATCGCGCCGCCGAGATTGCCGATACCGCCCAGCACCGCCGCGGTAAAGGCCTTCAGGCCGGGGATGAAACCCATGTAGAAGTGTGCGTTGCCGTATTCGGACGCGATCATCACGCCGGCGAGCGCAGCGAGCGCCGAGCCGATCATGAAGGTCGCCGAAATCACGAAGTTCGGATTTACGCCCATCAGGCTCGCGACGCCCGGGTTCTCGGCGATCGCGCGCATTGCGCGGCCGAGCCTGGTCTTGTGCACGAGCAGCAGCAGGCCGCCCATCACGAGGAACGCCACCACGATGATCACG
>NZ_JBFOAH010000097.1:0-1260 GCF_040812055.1 Paraburkholderia suaedae
TGTAGTGGTCTAATTTCCTCGGACAGGTCGATAGGAGGACAATCCCTGAATCGACGAGGAAAAAGAGCAAGATGACAACAAGAAGGCGCCGGCAATTTGACGCCAGCTTCAAGCTGGAAGTAGTAAAGATGGTGCGAGACCAGGGGCTATCGGTCAGCGAAGTGTGCAGGTCGATGGACCTTGTTGAGACCGCCGTGCGCCGCTGGGTGGCGCAGTACGATGCGGAGCGTGGCGGCGGCCCCGGCGAGGGCAAGCCGCTGACGGCCGAGCAGCAGCGCATCCGGCAGCTTGAGGCGGAAAACCGGCAACTGCGTGAGGACAACGCGCTACTAAAAAAAGCGTCGGCCTTCTTTGCCCGGGAACTGAAGTGATTTACCGCGTGGTAACTCATTTGCAACAGGAGGCCGTACCGGTCAGTCACGCCTGCCGGGTTTTGCAGGTGAGCCGCTCTGGCTACTATGCGCACCGGAGCACCGGGCCGAGCGCTAAAAGGCTGCAGGAACAGGCGCACGTCAAAGCAGCATTCGCCGCGAGCGGCGCGAGCTATGGTAGCCGCCGCGTGATGCATGCACTGCGGGCGCAAGGCCTACGAATCGGTCGTTACCGGGTGCGTACGGTGATGCGCGAAGCGGGCCTTCGCACCAGCTGGAAGCGCAAGTTCGTCTCGACGACCGACAGCAGGCATACGCTACCTGTGGCAGCGAACGTGCTTGACAGGCAGTTTGACGTGGCCGAGCCCAATCGCGCATGGGTTTCGGACATCACTTATATCCGCACGGCACAGGGCTGGCTCTATCTGGCTGTCGTGCTGGACCTGTACTCGCGCAGGGTCGTCGGCTGGTCAATGGCCCCGACCATGCCGGCTGGACTGGTCATGTCGGCATTGACGATGGCGCTGCAGCAGCGTCGGCCAGCGTCGGGACTGGTTTTGCATTCGGACAGGGGCAGTCAGTATGCAAGTGAGGACTACCAGGCGTTGCTAAAGCAGCATCACGTGGTTTGCAGCATGAGCCGCAAGGGAAATTGTTGGGACAATTCGGTGATGGAGAGATTCTTCCTGAACCTCAAAATGGAGCGCGTGTGGCAGCGTCAGTACGCCAACCACGATGAGGCTCGGCGCGATATCAACCACTACATCGTTGCTTTCTACAATCCGGTGCGCCTGCACTCCACGTTGGGCTATCTGTCGCCCGCCGCCTACGAGGCGAATCCGACAGCGAAAGAACCTGTCTACCTGTCCGAAATTAGTTGACCACTACA
>NZ_JBFOAH010000098.1:0-1250 GCF_040812055.1 Paraburkholderia suaedae
GGTCGACTGCGTCGGTTTCGAGGCGCACGGTCACGGCAGCAGCGGCTCACACGAGGAAGCGCCGGCCACGGTGCTCAATTCGCTGATGGAAATCACGCGCGCGGCGGGCGCGATCGGCATTCCGGGCCTGTACGTGACCGACGACCCCGGCGCCACCGATGCCGCCGCGCGCAAAGGCAGCCTGAGCATCCGCTTCGGGCTCGGCTGGGCCAAGTCGCATTCGTTCCATACGGGGCAGACGCCGGTGATGAAGTACAACCACAATCTGATGCAGGCGATCCTGTGGGACCGCCTGCCGATCGCGGATATCGTCAACGTGACGGTGGTGTCGCTCGATGATGCGCCCGACGGTTACCGGCAGTTCGACGGCGGCGCGCCGAAGAAATTTGTGATCGACCCGCACGGGTTGCTGAAGGCGGCCTGACGCAGGGGCGGGGCGTGAGGTGATGCACGGAGGAAGCGGCGAGCCTCACGCCCCCGCTGAACGCAAGGCCGTTCAGCGCGTTCATGGGTTATCGAAGTCGGCCAGGAGGGGAGCCCGCGCGTGAGCGCAACCCGCAGAGATGCCTGAGGCAGCCGAACTGATGCGCGAACGAAGCGGCAACGCCCGCGGCGAAATCCGTTCAGCACATTTATTACGGATTACGAAACATAACGCCCGCCGGGCTCGCTCGCCTCAGGCCGCCAGGATCGGCACCGCGGCAAGCGAGGGCGCCTGCTTGCGCCGCTCGCGCGTGGGCGCCGTGCCGAATGCGTCGCGATAGCTCTTCGAGAAGTGGCAGGCGGACTGGAAGCCGCAGGCCATCGTGATGTGCATGATCGACATGTCGGTCTGCAGCAGCAGTTCGCGGGCGCGTCGCAGACGCAGCGTCAGGTAGTAATGGGTGGGCGTCATTCCCAGATGTTCGCGGAACAGCCGCTGCAACTGCCGTTGCGACATGCCCGCGAGCCGCGCGAGTTCTTCGCGCGAGAGCGGCTCCTCGATGTTGTTCTCCATCAGCGAGATCACTTCGAACAGCGACTTGTTGGCCGAACCGAGCCGCGCGACGAGCGGCATCTTCTGCTGCGCGCTGGTGTCGCGCACATGCTCGACGATGAACTGTTCGGCGATCTGCGTGACGCGCGCCGTGCCCACGCGCGGCGCGATCAGGTTGAGCATCATGTCCAGCGGCGCGACGCCGCCGGTGCAGGTGACGCGGTCGCGGTCGATCACGAACAGCTCTTTCAGAAAGCGCGTATCGGGAAACTCT
>NZ_JBFOAH010000099.1:0-1247 GCF_040812055.1 Paraburkholderia suaedae
CGCGCAAAGGCAAAAAACTCAGGTCATCTTCTGTCATGGATTGCGTCCGCAAAGTTGGGTTGCGGACGCAATCGTGAGCCTTCTCAATAATGGACGCTAGGTGTGCGAAATCGCGCGCTTACCCTGTTTCAGTTCAATCCAGCAAAAGCGTTCGCGACGCATACATCGCAACGATTAAAGCCGCAGTATCTCGCTTTCACTTTATCCTGACTGGTCAACTTGTACTGAATGTCACGTGGCTTACTCCTGCGAAGAGTCGTTATGAGACTGACGCGAAAGCAGATATTGACAACTGCCTGAAGCCTATTATCGATGCCTTCACTGGGACGGACGGTCTTTTTATCAACGATTGTCAACTGAAGGGGCTATACATCTGTTGGCGTCACATTGAATCCGATAGCGAACGTCTTCACTTTCAGTTTGAATTTGATTCCGTTCAATGGTGCGAAAAGGCAGGATTCGCTTTTATTAGATTGGACCGTGGACTTTGCTGTCCGGTAAATCTCATGTGGCCGAAGCCTATGCGCAAAATGTGGGTACAAGCGATGCAAGCGGGTGAGCAGCAACGAGCAAAGCTCGAACAACTTGGAGCGTCCTATCTCGCGCTTGCTGGGCTGACGGGAGGAAGTCAACCGTTCCACGTTACTCGGACCGGGGGATTTACCCTGCTTGCGCCAGAGGAATTCACATCCTACGACGATACGCCTCCAACTTGACTCACTAGTCAATCGATCTCATGCGTTAGCGTCCGGGCCGGTAACCTCGATGGTCAGGTATAGTCGCCCGTCGCCTCGTTTGGCACCACACAAGTTAAACAATGAGCATAAACATCGCTGACGCTTGGGCGTACCTGAAGGCGGTGCCAGACATCGTCCAAATTCTCGTAGGCTTTGCTGGAGTGTTATTGGCGGCGCTGATCGCCGCAAGCGTGAGTCTGTTCAACATGCATCGGCAACTCAAGCACAGCAGAGACAACCTGAAACACGCCAAGGACACGCTCAATGACCAGCGCACGGCGAACACAAGGTCGGCAGCTACTTTCATCGCTGACAAGCGCCAGCAATGGATTGATGAGTTGCGTGCCGACATGGCAACTTATCTCGCTGAGTCACAGGAGATTATGTGTAAGCGGCTCGGCCGGACCGTCTCCCGATGCTGATTTTTCCAACGCATGATGGGCGCGTTTAGATTGACGGAGCCAGTCAGCCATGTCGAACGCAGGGAACCGTGCCCATTCCCATCGCACG
>NZ_JBFOAH010000100.1:0-1192 GCF_040812055.1 Paraburkholderia suaedae
CTCGAGAACGTGATGGTCGGGCGCCACGTGCGCACCAAACACGGCCTGATCGGCGCGGTGTTCCAGACGCCGGCCGAACGCAAGGAAGAGCGCGAGATCAAGGAACGCGCGATCGAACTGCTGGAATACGTCGGCATCGCGCAGTACGCGGACTACACGTCGCGCAATCTGTCGTATGGCCACCAGCGCCGTCTGGAAATCGCCCGAGCCCTGGCAACCGACCCGAAACTGCTCGCACTCGACGAACCGGCCGCCGGCATGAACGCGACGGAAAAGGTGGAGCTGACCAAGCTGCTCGACAAGATCCGCAGTGACGGCCGTACGATCCTGCTGATCGAACATGACGTGAAGCTCGTGATGGGTCTGTGCAACCAGATGACGGTGTTGGACTACGGCAAGGTGATTGCACAAGGTCTGCCGTCAGACGTGCAGAAGGATCCGAAGGTGATCGAAGCTTATCTGGGTGCGGGAGTCCACTGATGTCCACAACGCAAGCAATGTTGAAAATCAAGGGCCTTCAGGTCAATTACGGCGGCATCCAGGCGGTCAAAGGCATCGACCTCGAGGTGGCGCAGGGCGAGCTGGTCACACTGATCGGCGCGAACGGCGCGGGCAAGACCACGACGATGAAGGCGATCACCGGTCTGAAGCCGTACGCGTCGGGCGACATCGAGTACATGGGCCAGTCCATCAAGGGCATCCCGGCTCACGAGCTGCTCAAGCGCGGTCTGGCGATGGTGCCGGAAGGGCGCGGCATTTTCGCGCGCATGTCGATCGTCGAAAACATGCAGATGGGCGCGTATCTGCGCACCGACACGGACGCCATCAAGGCGGACGTCGATCGCATGTTCGGCTTCTTCCCGCGTCTGAAGGAACGCGCGTCGCAATACGCGGGCACGCTGTCGGGCGGCGAACAGCAGATGCTGGCGATGGCGCGCGCGATCATCTCGCGCCCGAAGCTGCTGTTGCTGGACGAACCGTCAATGGGTCTGTCGCCGATCATGGTCGAGAAGATCTTCGAAGTGGTGCGATCGATTTCGGCCGAAGGCATGACGGTTCTGCTGGTCGAGCAGAACGCGCGCCTCGCATTGCAGGCGGCTAACCGCGGCTATGTGATGGACTCGGGTCTGGTCACGATGTCCGGCGACGCGAAGCAGATGCTGGACGATCCTAAGGTGCGCGCGGCTTATCT
>NZ_JBFOAH010000101.1:0-1189 GCF_040812055.1 Paraburkholderia suaedae
GCGATGAGTGCGATGCGTGGAATGGACGAGATGCAAGAACCGCTGTTCACGACAGTCAAGCTGGAAGACTTTGTACCGGCCGATCATCCGCTGCGACCGATCCGGCTGCTGGTGAACGACGCGCTCAAGCGGCTCAACGGACTGTTTGGCGTGATCTACGCGGACAGCGGCCGGGCGTCGATCGCACCGGAGAAGTTGCTGCGCGCCTTGTTGCTGCAAGTGTTCTACTCGGTGCGCAGCGAGCGCATGCTGATGGAGCAGATGCGCTACAACCTGCTGTTCCGCTGGTTCGTCGGGCTGGCCATCGAAGACGCTGTGTGGGATCACTCGGTGTTCTCGAAGAATCGGGACCGGCTGCTGGAACACGAAGTGGTGGAAACGTTCTTTACCGAAGTCATGAGTCTGGCGGATAAACACGGCTTGCTTTCGCGCGAGCACTTCTCGGTCGATGGCACGCTGATTCAGGCTTGGGCCAGCCACAAGAGCTTTCGGCGCAAAGACGGCTCGGATGATCCGCCCTCTGGTGGCGGGCGCAACGCTGACACCGACTGGAAGGGCCGGCGCCGCAGCAACGACACGCACGAATCGAGCACCGATCCGGATGCGCGACTGTTCAAGAAGAGCAAGGGCACCCCGGCCATCCTGTGTTACCACGGGCACGTGCTGATGGAGAACCGCTCGGGCCTGGTGGTGGGTGCCGTGGTCAGCCACGCCGACGGCTTTGCCGAACGCGCGAGTGCCCTGCGATTGCTCGATTGTGTGCCGGGCGGTCATGCCAAGACAGTTGGGGCCGACAAGGCTTACGACATGCGCGACTTTGTTCGTGACTGCCGGGCGCGCAACGTGACACCCCATGTGGCGCGCAACGATGCTCATCAAGGCGGAAGCGCGATTGACGGACGCACTTCGCGGCACGCCGGTTATGGCATCAGCCAGGTGAAACGCAAACGCATCGAGGAGCACTTCGGTTGGGGCAAGACCGTCGGCAGTATTCGACAAACCATCTATCGCGGCATCAAGCGGGTCGACCAGCACTTCAAACTGACGATGCTGGCGAGCAACCTGACGCGAATGGCCCGAATACTGGCGGCGCTGCCGCAAGGAGCAACGCAATGAGCCGGCCAGGTCCGGCCACCGCGCGCAAATGCGTCGCCTGGCGCGCTCGCCTGCGGCGCAATCGGAACGATCA
>NZ_JBFOAH010000102.1:0-1111 GCF_040812055.1 Paraburkholderia suaedae
CGGCATGCGCGGGCGCTGCTGCGGCGGTGGCGGCGGAGCGCCGTTGACCGACATTCCGGGCAAGCGGCGCATTCCGGATATCCGCATCGACGATGCGCGCGCCACCGGTGCGGAGATCGTCGCAGTGGGCTGCCCGAACTGCACGGCGATGCTCGAAGGCGTGGTGGGGCCGCGTCCGGAAGTGCTGGACGTCGCCGAACTGGTTGCTGCGGCGCTGGAGTGACGCGAATGACTACGCTTAAACGGATTGACCCGCGCCGGCCGTTCACGGTTACCGCTGAGGGGCTGAAGTGCATTACGCTGCTGCGGCGCTGGAGTGACGCGAATGACTACGCTTAAACGGATTGACCCGCGCCGGCCGTTCACGATTACCGCTGAGGGGCTGAAGTGCATTACGCTGCTGCGGCGCTGGAGTGACGCGAATGACTACGCTTAAACGGATTGACCCGCGCCGGCCGTTCACGATTACCGCTGAGGGGCTGAAGCGCATCACGCGCGGCGTGACCGGTGTGGCGGGCGCGATGGAATTCCCGGGCCACGGCGCGGCGGCACATCGCGAGCAGGCGAAGCCACGCCGCACGACGGCCGTGCCGCAACACGTGATCCTGGTGGCCGCCCACGCGGACCGCGGCGCGCTCGACGATCACGCGCGCCAGACGTTAGCCGGCGCGGCGCTAATCGCCGACCCGGCAACCGAAGTCGTGCTGCTGGTATTCGGTGAATTCACGGGCGACGCCGCGGCGCTCGGCGCCGACAAGCTGATCGAACTGCCGATGTTCGATCGTCGCAGGTTCGCGCCGCTCGACGAACTGAACGCGCTCGCCGCCTGTGTTGCGGCCTATGCGCCGGTGCATGTGTTGCTGCCCGATAACGCAACCGGCGACGGCGACCTCGGGCGCCGTTATGCGGCCGCGGCCAATGCGAGCGTCGCCACGCATGTGGTCGAAATCGACGCCGCGCATGTGGCCGCCTATGTTCACGCGAATACCGCGTTCGCGGTGCGCCCGTTACCGGAAGTGATCCTGCTCGCGCCGAATGCGGTCGAGCCCAGACTGCCGTTTGCCGGCGCCGGCGAGCGGGTGGCCTGGCGTTTGGACAGCGCACCCGCTGC
>NZ_JBFOAH010000103.1:0-1109 GCF_040812055.1 Paraburkholderia suaedae
GGAAGGTCTGCACAACTCGTTTTCAGATCGCCGACCTTTTACCACTTGAACTGAGTCAGCCAGGAGAATCGGCCGACAGGTTGGTCGTCTGGCCTTTGAACCGCGACGCCCCCTGTTTGCTGATACTTGTGGCCTCAATCTCCGAGCATTTCACGCTTTCCGCAAAGCCTTGCGTGCCATCCACAGGTTGCCCAGCGCAAATAGTGTCGTGATCTGGGCGGTGTTTTTCATCAAACCCCGGTACCGGGTCTTCGTGTAGCCAAACTGCTGTTTCAGGACTCGGAACGGATGTTCGACCTTGGCGCGGATGCCGGCCTTCAGGCGTTCAATCTGATCGAATATCGCGTCCAGACGATCGTTCAGGTCCAGTTGTCTACGCCTGCCGGGCCGCATCGCGATATGCCAGCGAACCGGGTTCGCCTTGCAGCGCTTTTCGACACCCTGATATCCGGCGTCAGCGTACACATCCGTTTCCTGGCCGTGCAACAACGCTTCGGCCGCGTTGATGTCGTGAACGTTGGCCGCAGTACCGATGACGGTGTGCACCAGGCCCGACTCTACGTCCACGCCGACATGCGCTTTCATCCCGAAGTACCACTGATTTCCCTTCTTCGTCTGGTGCATTTCCGGGTCTCTTGTACCGGAGCCGTTCTTCGTCGAGCTGGGTGCGGAGATCAAGGTAGCGTCGACCGCTGACCCTGTTTTAAGCATCAAGCCTTTCTCGCTCAGGATCTCATTGACCAGCGTGAGCATCTGCGCAGCCAGGCCGTGCGTTTCGAGCAGGTGGCGGAACCGGAGAATCGTGCTCTCGTCCGGCAAACGCGTCATCCCCTCGTCCAGCCCCGCAAAGTCGCGATACAGTGGTACGTCATAAAGCGCCTCTTCCATCGCTGGGTCTGACAGACCAAACCACTGCTGCATGAAGTGGATCTGCAGCATCGTCGCAATCGGGAACGGCGGCCGTCCAGTCTTACCCTTCGGATAGTGCGGTTCGATCAACGCAATCAACCTCGACCATGGCACAACGCGCCTCATCTCATCGAGAAATTCCCGTTTGCGTGTACGTTTCGTTGACAGATCCAGACCAAGACCAAGTTGCGTCATCGAAG
>NZ_JBFOAH010000104.1:0-1096 GCF_040812055.1 Paraburkholderia suaedae
TGTGCGATTCACAGACATCGTTTCACTTTCTTGAAGACCGTTTTCTTCGCGTGCTTGAGCTCGAGGCTCCGGTAGGAGACGCGAACTCAAGCACGCGCCGATGATGTTCGGCAAGGATCCTGTCGACTTGCCATTCGCGGTGCCGGATTCGCTCTTTTCGCTTGTCGTAGGCACTTTCGACCTGCTCCGCGAGAGGCGTGATTTCGCTCACTTCCGCGATGCGGTCGACGGGTGTCTTGCCGCCGAGTGAGCCGTGCGGGCGGCGCCAGTTGTAGTCGAACTGCCACTCCTCGATTCGTTGGTCAATCTCATCCTCGGCCGGAGCATGGTGAGACCAGAACTCATTCAGGTCAGTCAGCTGCGAGCGTTCGACCTTGCCATTGAGGTGTGGCGAGCGTGGCGGAATCGGTCGAAATTTGATGCATTCGCTCATGAGACGCCGCTGCACTGATTCGGCGAAGAACTCGCCGCCCCTATCAGTCTGGATACGCTGGATTGGAAACGGCATCTCCTCGATGACGCGATGAAGAAAAAGCAGCGTATTACAGGCGTTTCTGCGCGGATAGACAGCCAGTACACGGAAGCGCGAGCAGTCGTCGATGGCCGTGTATTGATAGACGCCTCGCGCGATCTTCATCGTGTCCATCTGGACCCGATCGCCCGGAACCGGGCGGCTATAGCGTTTGGGGCGTGACGGCCTCCTTGAACGAACTAACGGCTTCACAGACGCTTCGCATAACACCTTGTGAATAGTTGCGAGGGACAGTTCTCTTTGATCGTGGAGCCGCAACTCGTTCTGGATACGCCGTGCGCCCTTGTGCTCGGCACGTAGCCGGAGAATCGTCGCTCGATCGGATCGGGAGACCTTCCGGTTTGGACTGTTGAGAGGGCGGCGACTTTTAGAGCGAAGGCCTTCTTCTCCAGCATCGCGGTACCGTCGTAACCATTTGCGAAGTGTGGGTCTCGAGATGCCACAGCGCGCACACACGAGACCGGCATTACCGGTCTCGTGGTACATCGCCACCCACCGCAATCGAGTCGCAATCTCACGGTCCATCGCTTCATTTTAGTTGAAACGATGTCTGTGAATCACACA
>NZ_JBFOAH010000105.1:0-1028 GCF_040812055.1 Paraburkholderia suaedae
TGAAGGAGCACTCGCATGAAGATCGCCGTGCTGGTTTCGGTGGGCCGTCATCCGGTGAGCGGCGTTGCACGGTACAGCCGCAACGACGCGGCCGCGCTGACGATGGCGCTCGCGCTCGCGAAAGCGCACGATGCGACGCTCGACGTGCTGCATGCGGGCGATCCGTCCAACCCCGCGCTGAAGGAATATCTCGCGCTTGGTGCGCGTTGCGTCGAGGTGCTGGAAATCGCCAGGGACTCCGAAGTTCCGGCCGATGCCGCGGCGCTGCTCGCCGCACGTCTGCAAGGCTACGAACTGGTGCTGAGCGGCACGCGCGCGGAAGGCGCATTCGACAGTGGCATGCTGCCGTATCGTGTCGCCCATGCACTGGAAATGCCGCTCGTCGGCGCGGCGGTGGATGTCACCCTGCGCGAGCGCTGCGCGCAGGTGCGCCAGTTCATGCCCAAGGGCTTGCGCCGGCGCGTCGAAGTGCAGCTGCCCGCGCTGATCGCCGTGCATCCACTGGCCAACGCCGCGCCGCGCTATGCCTATGCACGGCTGCGCGAAGGCACGATCCGCGCGGGCACGGCGCGAAGCGGCGCCGCTGCGCCGGCAACCCGCGCCGACGACCTCGCCTGGACCACCCGGCCGGCCACCGCCAGACCCGTGCGGCTGGCCGCCGCCGAAAAGCGCTCCGGCCACGCCCGCATGCTCTCGGCGACGACCACCGAAAGCCGTGGCGGCAGCGTCGTAATTGAAGGGAGTTCCGTCGAAAAAGCACAAGTGATCCTCGCGTATTTGCGCGAGCATCAACTGGTGGATTACTGAATTCCGGTTCGGGCCAGCATGCGACCAGGAGGGCCTGGCGCGGCGCCAGACGTGTCATGCAACGGAGCACACAATGAAAGTTTCGGCAGACGTTCGCGCGATGATCGAACGCCGCAGGAAGAATCACACGCTGGAAGCGCCGTTCTACACGAGCGAGGACATCTTCGCGCTCGACATGGACGCGATCTTCCGCCACCACTGGATCCAGGTCGCGGTGGAAC